>JAYEHC010000080.1:0-2199 GCA_034659355.1 Patescibacteria group bacterium
TTTTCATTGATTACACTATTGTTAATCATAGTTTTCATTTAATCATTTTAATCATAGTTCAAGACACTCCGCGTCAAACCTGCGCGCGTTTTGAATATCTGATTTTTTTATGATTGAGATTTGGGGCATGATAATTTTCTAATTCACATATCTGCCATCTTATATTTAATTTGCGAAAAATTAAGATATTTGGGAATATTTTCTATTGAGATTTCTGCCTTTGATTTTTCCCTTGAAATATCTTTATGTGTACTGACAACAGCTGACAATGTAAGTATTTCTGATTTTGCTTTATGAATATTAATATTCCGTATTTTTTTAAACCAAATTTTCATAAGACAAGGTAAAACATAATAATTACCAAGCATTTCTGAAGTTAAATTCTTTAATTCTTTCCGAAAATATTCTATATCAGAATCCATCATCCGATTATTAGCACCATATTCAAATGCGTACAAAAAGGCGTACCTATTCAAAAGTGTTTCTATTTTTGCTAAACATTTCTTAAAATCAACGACTGGTAAGATCCATAATTGAGAAAATAGCTTTTGAAATGTGAAAATCAAGACTCCAGATATAATAATTAAAAATGCTTCACTGTTAATAATAGTTTCCACCATATTTATAATTTTTATTTATTTAAATTTTATCTCAAAAATCCCAACTCCTCCTCCTTCCCCCACTTCTCAAAAGCAAAAGCAACCTCGTCTTGCGCTATGATTTTTTATTTTTCGTTTTCAAAATCTTTTTAATCTCTCTATCAAAATCAGAAATATAATTTTTGTCTTGTATTTTTTTAAACTTGCCATACTCTTCAAGCGCCAGCGCTTCGGCGATCTCATGACTAACTTTACCTGAATTTTCTAAAATTTCCCGTTCGTTAAGTTTAAGAAAAGCGTTAAGTTTCTTTACCCAATCCTTCATATACATTGCAACGCCTCTTTGCGCCTGCATTTCAGCAAAATCCAAATACATAGTCACAATCCTATTTAATTTATCAAGCTCTTTTTCCGCTAAATAATTTTTGGCAATCACAACATCAGTTTCTCTAATTTTTCCTTTCGGCGCGTATTTCCAAGTTGTCAGCCCCATATTAAATTTTTTATTATCTGCTCTTGCATGAATTGTTTCCGCGGCTGTCTTGCCAGTTATAGCAAAGTGAAGTTTATTTTGCACTGTGGCAAAAAATTCTTTTGTAATATTACTTTCCTGAGAATAATCGGCGCTGCATTGCGCGTATATATCGGTTATTTTTTGATACATTCGCCTTTCACTTGATCGTATGTCCCTTATTCTCGCCAGTTGTTCTTCAAAATAATCTTGCCCAAAAATATTGTTTGGGTTTTTAAGCCGTTCATCATCCATAGTAAATCCTTTAATAATATATTCTTTTAATCGTTCAGTTGCCCAAATCCTAAATTGAGTTGCTGTTTTTGAATTCACGCGATAACCAACAGCAATGATCGCGTCAAGGTTGTAAAATTTTATAGATTGAGTTTGCGTTTTCCCTTTAATAGCGCCGTGCTTAGTGGTATGTTCCAAAATGGAACTAACCAAATCTTCTTGCAATTCCCCGCTCTCAAAAATATTTTTAAAATGTTTAGTAATAGCAGGTCTTTGCACTCCAAACAAAAGCGCTATTTTATCTTGCGTAAGCCAGATATTTTCATCGCGCAAAAAAATCTCCACTTTTACTTTTCCGTTTGGAGTTGTATAAAGTAAAAATTCAGTAAAGCTATTATTTTTAACAATTTGTATTTTTTTAGCCATAATAATTTTAATTTATCTCCAAAACCCCAACCCATTCTCCTTTCCCCACTCCTCAAAAGCAAAAGCGATATCATCCAAATCATGCTTCTGCTTCAAATGCCCGTGTTCATCAAGTTTCCTTTCTCCGTTTTTATCAACCTCATAAATTTCATCCCCTGAATTATCCTTCCCAGAATTTTCACTAACCGCCATAAAAATTTTATAATCATTAGTTTTCGGATTGATTTTATCATCCCATTTTTGAACAAACAAAACAGAAGTTTTTGTTCCTGTATGCGGTTTGAAAGTGTTGCCGTCAAGTCCGACCACAGCCAAAAGGCGCGCGCGTTCCATTATGAAATCTCTTATTCTTTCATCGCTCGTATTATTAAATCTGCCCTGCGGCAAAACAATCGCCATTCGTCCGCCCGGTTTTAGAAAATCCAAATT
>JAYEHC010000081.1:0-2179 GCA_034659355.1 Patescibacteria group bacterium
AATTAATCCTTTTAAAGATGGCTTATTCTTCATTTCTACCGAAGAATTATATCATTCTTCGGCTAATTTGTCAAGAAAAAAATCGCCGGTGTCTATATCAACGATTTCGTAATAGTTTAGCCAGCTGAAGAGTTATAAGGCGATAGAAGCAGCCGCTTGAGAAGGATCAGCAAAAAGCGAACGGTAAAAAGATAGCGGATTAAGATTATGCTGGCGTGCGGTTTGAAGCAGGCTCATCAAAACCTGATGATTCATTTTTCCTGATTCAGAACGGTTCCCAAAAGTAATTTTTCGCATAATCACATTAGGCCGGAGCAGTCTTTCGGCCCAATTATTATGAGAGCAAACTTCAACGAAATCCAAACAAGTAATTAATTCTTTAAATTGTTTCTGTAACTTCATCCGGAATTTCTCTGCTTTCGAGTGGGACAAATTCTGTTTAAGCAGCCTACGCAACTGTCCAATAACATCGGCTTTAAGAACAGAAAAGTTTCTCGGGATTTTTTCAGCCAATTTCTTATCTAATGCAATAATTCTCTTTATTAGAACCTTTAGTCGACTAAAATATTTGACCAATTTACGATCATTGTTAAAGTAAAGCAACCTCTTTTTTATTAAGCGTAATAGGTGGACTAAACAACGCTGCTTACGGCAAATAATCTTATTATAAGCCGAAAGAAAATCACTGATTAGTACCCCGGAATATCTTTTACCTAAAATATCTTTTAGCTGTTTTTGCCCCCGTCCTTCTTCAATTGTATAGACAATAGCTCCTTTTGAGGCGTAACACCACAACCAATCATCTTTCCATCCTGTTTCATCTATATGTAAATAGGGTTTATTTTTCAACTCTCCTTTTAACCGTTCATATAACGGCTGTCCCCGGATTCTCAATTGCTTATCAAATCCGACTAAAGTACTATGCTCTATATCAAGATTAAAACATTCATTGAATAATACCCGGATTTTTCGGTAAGGCAAGCTCATATCATAATGCAAAAATGCCCCCAGGCTTTTGACATTAGGGCCAAGATAACTTCCTAAAAGCTCTCCTTTAGCAACTCCAAAGGCTGTTTTTTTGCAATCCCGGCAATAGTAATAGTAGTGCCTAAAGCGAGTTACTTGTGTTCGTGGAATTACAATATCTTCTTGATAGTGATCTTCATATCTATTGCACTGACTGAGATTATTGCCTTGGCAATGAGGACACTCATAAACGTGGATATCTTTATGTATATCCACTCGTTTAGGAATTTTTCGAGTTGTGCCGGGATGCCCCACCGGCGCTCCTTTTTTCTTTAAAACTTTCTTCTTATTATTCTCCTGATCAAACACATCCTTTACCGCTTTCTTCTTGAAAAGCATTTGGCGATATTCGTTGAGCTGAATTTCTAAATCGCGAATTTTTTCTTCTAATTTTTCTTTTTGCTCGGTTAACTGGCCTTTTTGTTCTTCTAACTGCTCTTTTTGCTCTTCTAACTGCTCTTTTAACTGTTGATTCTTATCCTTAAGCGTTTTGTTTTTGTGCTGTAATTTCTGGTTTTGTCGGCGTATTTTATCTGTTTTATATTTCTTCATGATTTTAATTATAAACTATCGTAATGGTATCGTAAAATTTGGAAATTAACTTCAGATAAATCATATAAAATCTCAATTAAACTCTTATAATTATTTATCCCCTTTTGAGCCAGAGGAAATTTTTTAGAGGTTAGGAAGATAGTTTGTGATTTATTTTTGTAGCGATGGGATAAATAATGATACGGCCCATGCAAAACAGGTTTTTCCGGGTCTTTGCACTTGCATTTTGGGTTACCGCAAATATTGCCTTGTTTTCGAAGGCTGCCTCGTAAAACAAAGGCTTCCTTGCTCAGCTTCATCAACAACTGCCGGCGTTTTTTAATTAATCCTTTTAAAGATGGCTTATTCTTCATTTCTACCGAAGAATTATATCATTCTTCGGCTAATTTGTCAAGAAAAAAATCGCCGGTGTCTATATCAACGATTTCCTGCTATTTTTTTCTTCAGCAAGCTAAACTATTACCACTTTAGAGTAATATGTGTTAAAAAAATACCCTCATGGGAACTTTTGTTCATAGTAATTCATTTAAAATAAAACTTAATCAATACGGCGGATCTTTCAAAGCAGTTAATACCCCGTTTTTAAAAGTAAGCAAAGCTG
>JAYEHC010000082.1:0-2155 GCA_034659355.1 Patescibacteria group bacterium
TGGCCGTACCTCCCAGTGGCGTACAACGGTGTTGCAACTCATTGAAAGAGTGTATGTTACAGAGCTCGAAAATGGGAAAAATTTTCAGGCAAAATAAAAATTAATTTTAAAAAAATTTATGCGCTTATTTTATACTTCTTGTCATATATCTTAAATTTGATATAGTACAATCATGCCCTATCATATTTTATTAGTTGATGATGATCATTATTTCAGAACTCAGTTCAAGGAGTTTATGGAGGATTTTGATGTCATAGAAGCTGCCAATGGTCAGGAAGCTGTAAAAATATTAAAAAAACCCCATAACATTGATCTTATTATTCTAGATGAGCGTTTACCTGAAACGAAGGGGACCGATCTTTTAGGTAAGATTCACACACTCTCACCCAATATCCGCAGTGTCATCCTCACCGGTCATGGTTCAAAAGAAGTAGCTGTTGATGCTGTTAGGGGCCATGCCACGGATTATATTGAAAAACCATTGACTTCTAAAAAAATTGAAAAAATACGACAACTACTTCTCTCTGCACCTAAAGGGGAAAAAGATCGGAATAAGGCTGGCATCGAAGGCAAAATTGAACAGGCTAAGTATTTCACGGAGAGAAATTATGATAAAAAGCTTACCCTTAACGATATTGCTAATGAAGTTTGTCTAAGCCCGAAATATCTCAGCCGAATTTTCAAAGAAAAGACCGGCATGTCTTTCGTGGATTATAAAATAAATCTTCGAATAGAAAAAGCCAAGGAGCTATTAAAAGAAGGAGGAGATAATATAGAAGAAATATCATATAAGCTGGGGTATCAAAATCCAGAATCTTTCGGAAAAATCTTCAAGAAGATTGCACATCTAACTCCTCGAGATTATAGGGAACAAAATAAATCAAAGAAAAATAAGGCATTAGATAAAAATGTTAAAACAGAAAAAACAAAAAAAGTCGTTATTGCGAATAAGCTTTTAAAGGATTCAAAAGATGCAATTATAGAATATGACATTAGCGGGAAGATTATTTCTTGGTCTAAAAGTGCAGAGAAAATGTATGGCTGGAAAAAAGAAGAAATGATAAAAAAGAGTTTTGACGACACCATATTAGAAAACAGATTTAAAAAATTGCTCGTAGCTGTAAAGCAAGGAAAAGGGGAAGAAGAATACGAAGCTAAACGGTTAACAAAATCCAATAAAGAGCTCACTGTCTGGGGCCAAATTGTTTCTGAAAGGGGTAAAAACGGGAAAATTAAACAGTTTATGACTATTGAAAGAAATGTTACTAAACGTAAACGAAAAACAGACAAGGTAATAAAAGAAAAAAACATAGAGATAGATAAAACCAAAGAGAGATTGGAAGAAAAAGAACACTTGGCGGGACTAGGCAAACTTGCTTCTATTGTTGCCCATGAGATGCGCCGTCCCATAAATAGCATTCAGATGGCTGCCTGGAATATTAAGAAAAAGATTAAAGATCCGTCAATTACAGGCAATATTGCTTGTATTGAAGAGATGGTCGCAGAAAGTGAACAAATTATAAGCAACCTCCTTAACTATTCCCGCATAAAATTTCCCGCTTACAGAAAAGTCGTTATATTCAAGCTTCTCGACCATTGTATTACATCTACACAAAAACGTTTTGGTTCTAAAAAAGCAACACTAAGAAAGGATCTAAATCGTCTTGGCAAAAAAGGTTTTTCAACTGACCCCGTTCAATTCAAACAAATCATTTCAAATCTCATCATGAATGCCTATGAAGCCCTTTCTGATAATAAGATAAGTAAAATTACTGTTAAAGCTGACACAAACGAAGATTGTCTTATTATAAAGATCACTGATAACGGAAAAGGTATTGATAAGGATGATTTAGCGAAAATATACGAGCCCTTTTTCACGAAGAAAGCTAAGGGTACTGGCTTAGGTTTAAGCGTATGTCAAGAAATTATTGCTCTTCATAATGGTAAAATTCATATCGATAGTAAAATAAATAAAGGTACTGCTGTTACAATTCAACTCCCCCTCAAAAACAATAAATAATCTCTCCCTATTTTATTCCATTTTTCGTTACTAAATTTCAGATGCCTTGAACTGGGAAATAAGTTTAATCGTGCCTAATTGTCCTAGAAAGTAGAAAAAAGTCCGAAATCCGAGGATTAAGGCAGTTATCAATTA
>JAYEHC010000083.1:0-9513 GCA_034659355.1 Patescibacteria group bacterium
AAAAGAGGTTGTGATTCTAAGTATAGGGGTTGGGACATTCTCAAGCCTTTTTGGGAACTTTCTGAAAGTTTCTCTAAAATCGTTATACCTATCAGGTGCGATTTTATGAGAACTGTCCCGGGCAGGCATTCTCCGCTCTACTCCAAATATCGCGCCACTATTCTGGCGCATATTGAAGAGAGATCAGAAGATATAATACATTCTGCGTCATATGGAATGTATTACATTCGCTCTGATAAAGCGAAGATCGTTGCGAATGACGGAAAAATAATTCTATCTAAGGAAACAGGCAGAGAAACCTTAGATGAAATTGAAAATCCGTTCCATTCTTATAATAAGAAATGGGAATGGGAAAAGTCCGATCAATTCAAAGAGGTCGTTTCTTTGTCGGAAAAAAGAAACGATCTTGAAAAAAGCCTGAAAAAACTGCTCTTTTTTAAAGAAGTAGTTGAAAAAGCAGGCAGGGTTCCCAACTTTCTTATTTCTTGGAAACCTGGGCGACCAAAATATGGTGTCTTGTTCAGAGAATTAAGAAAGAATCATCCCAAGGGTCAAGCAAAGCGCATAGCTCTTGAGGAGATTGAAAAGTACAGAGAAGAAACGGAACCCGACTTCGTTTCTTTATATAATAGAAGAAGGGCGGAATTAGCGGAAGTGTCCGCCGAAATAAAAAAAATAAATCTCGTCGTTGAAGCGATGAGAGAGGAGGAGGAAGAGGAAGAAAAGAAAAAATGGAAGCAGGAAGTAGCCGCTTTTTTGAAAAAATATAGCGGTGTTCCGATCAAAAATTAAAATTTATAAAGAAGCGCTATGCACTTCGCGCTTCTTTCCTTTTTTCCAAGTTTACCTTTTTAAAAACACAAAAGGCTCCACACGGGAGTATGGAGCCAACAAGTGGGCTAACGACAAAAAAGGTAGATTTAGAAAAGCCTCGAACTATAATAAATCAAGTACGGGGCAGGCTTCGGAGTTTAAAAAAATTCGGAGGCGAAATCACAAAAGGCTCCACATGGAGTATGGAGCCAACATAAATAAAGCATGGAACCAACGATAAAAAAATAAATATTCTCTTTTCAAATCAGGCCGGCAGATTTTTTGCCAAATTTCTAAATTATAGATTTAAAATTTTGGTAAATCTCTCTCCAAACTGTCTGCCTGATTTGGGAAGGGAATTATAAAAGACGCATTAGACATTCTAGAATGCGTCTTTTTATTTTTATATAATACTTATAAGTCGGCATTCACCGCAGTTTCAATAAAACTAGTGATCTCGTTCGTAGGGACGAACAGGTCTTCCGCTTTGGCTTATTCCGATAATTTCTCCTTTAATATTTATTACCGGCGATCCGTTGAACGAACTTTTTAAAGAGTTTATGGAATTGACAAATGGCGTTATTTATCATAAAGTTAAGCTGTGATTAGAAAATAATAAAGCAGATGGAATTGAGAGAATATTTAAAAATTATCAAAAGAAAAACTAAGCTGATTTTGACTGTGGCGATGATTACCGGGTTGTCCGCTTTTTTATTTTCTGTCGTTCAACCAATTAAATACGAAATTTCTTTGTCTCTATTTGTCAATAAAGACAAAACGCAAGAAACAGACGATTTTAAATATGACGGATACTACGCGTTGCAGGCGGGTGAGATAATAACTGGTTCTATCGCAGAGTGGTTAAAAAGTCCGGAACTGGTGGACGCAATTTATCAAGAGGCGGGAGCTGAACGCAATTTTAAAGATCTTAAAAGTTACACAAAGAAATTTACAGTGAAAAAAATGTCTGCTCAATATGTTGAAGTAAAATTTAAAACAAATAGCAAAGAAGACGCAGAAAAGATATCGGTAGCAGTTGTTAAAATAGTTGGGTCTAAAGTAAAAACGCTTGGGGAAAACAGCGAGCAAGAAATTTCTTTTTTAATAGAAAACGAGAAACCTATAATTATTGAAAGCAAACCAGACGCGTTTTTTAATTTAATTGTTGGATTAGTTTCCGGGTTTGTTTTGGGGATTTTTGCGGTTTTTGTGAAAGAGTATTTTAAATAAATAAAAGATTCTATAATTTTAAATTTACTATGACCATCGGGATTGACATTAGAATGCTGACTCGGGGGACGAAAACGGGGATTGAGGAATATACAGTCAATCTTCTCTCAAATATGCTTTGTCTTGACAAGAATGTCAAGTATAGACTTTTTTATAATGGGTATCGAAAAACAGAACTTAATTATGATTGGTTAAAACTGCCGAATGTTGAATTGGCGCAGTTTAAAATACCGAATAGAGTTTTAGATATTTCGTCTCGCGTTTTGAATTATCCAAAAATAGACGAGCTTTTAAAGGGAGTGGAAGTATTTTTTTCTCCGCATATATTTTTATCTTCAGTCTCGCAGAAATGCAAGACAGTAACGACTTTTCACGATTTGAGTTTTGAAAAGTATCCGGAGTTTTATTCCAGAGGAAAAAATTATTGGCATTTTTCAATGAGTCCCAAAAAGCAAGCGCGCCAAGCGGATAGAATAATCGCCGTTTCAAAATCAACAAAAGATGATTTGGTGAGTTCGTATGATGCAGACCCTGACAAAATAGAAGTTATTTACTCGGGAGTGGATAATGAATTGGGAATTGAGAATAATGAATTGGGAATTTTAGAAGTTAAAAAAAAATACAAACTTCCAGAAAAATATATTTTATACTTGGGAACGCTTGAGCCGCGGAAAAATATTATTGGGCTGATTAAGGCGTTTGAATTATTTAAAAAAAGCTACAAGCTACAAGCTGCAGACTACAAGCTAATCATCGCTGGTTCAAAAGGCTGGTTATACAAAGATATTTTTAAGACGGTAAATAATTCTCTCGCAAAAAACGATATAATTTTTACCGGATTTATTAAAGATGAGGATAAATCTGCTTTATATGGCAATGCTGAGCTTTTTGTTTATCCTTCGTTTTATGAAGGATTTGGATTTCCGCCCTTAGAAGCAATGACATACGGTACTCCCGTTATTACTTCAAATTTTTCTTCTTTGCCCGAAGCGGTTGGGGACGCGGCGATAATGATTAATCCTTATAACTTAGATGAACTGGCGGAAGCGATGAGAATGGTTTTAGCAGATGATAAATTAAAAGAGATTTTAATTCAAAAAGGATTTGAGCGAGTAAAAAAGTTTAACTGGCAAAAATGCGCGGAGGAGACGCTGGAGGTTTTGAAGGCGGTATAATAATCTTTGTTGGCGCATATCATATGGCAATAAATTGTACAAAGTTTGAATATAAATTATTTCTATTGTCATTTCCGCCACTGTCTCAACAGGGATAAACTCCGACGGGAATCCAGGTGAAGTTTTTTGAATGTTATTTTTATAACAAAAGTTTCGCAAATAAATTAACAGCGATGTTTTGTGATATTTCAACTGCTATAATGATATTTAAAAACCAATGATATTGCATCTGGATTCCTGCCTTCGCAGGAATGACAAATAGCAGTTTTCAAGAAATTAACACAAGATAGCAACATATTTGAAAAAAAATGTCAACCAAAAACCAAAAACCCAAAACCATCGCCATTGATGCTAGAATGTACGGTGCGACACAGACGGGGATTGGGAATTATATTTACCATTTAATGAAATATCTTTTTGAGATAGATAAGAAAAACAACTATCTCGTTTTTTTATTGCCAGAGGAATATGATAAATTTGAATTGCCGAATGAAAGGGTAAAAAAAGTAAAAGTTACGGCAAAATGGTATGGTTGGAAAGAGCAAATCATTTTTCCTCTTAAGATTCTAAAACACAAAATTAATCTAATCCATTTTCCGCATTTTAATTCGCCAATTTTATATCATTGGATCGCGCCGTTTCTAAAAATAAAAACCATTACAACCATCCACGATTTAACTCCTTACTATTTTCCCGGACACAAAATGAATTCTTGGCTGAGAAGAAAAAGCTTTAAACTGGTTTTTTCCACTGCCGTTAAAAAGTCCTCGCGCGTGATTGCCGTTTCGGAATATACGAAAAAGGATATGATTAAGATTTTTTTGGCAGGGGCGAGTTGTATTGTAGAGACGGATTGCGACCCGTCCCTACAATACAAAAATCAAAATAAAATCCAAGTAATCTATGAAGGTGTTGATGAGCAGTTTCAAATTATTAAAAGTTATGATAAAATAAATGCAGAGACGCAATTAGCGGTAGAGACGCGATTAATCGCGTCTCTACGGAAAAAATATAAAATTACCAAACCGTTTATTTTTTATACCGGTGTTTGGCGAAATCATAAAAATTTAGTCGGACTGATAAAAGCGTTTGACTTAATTGTTAATAAGTATAAAATAAACTATCAGCTTGTTCTAGGCGGAAAAGAAGACGCTTATTATCCGGAAGTTCGGCAGACTTGGGAAAAATTGAATTTAGGTAATCAGATTATCAGAATGGGGTTTATTGATCAAAAAGAATTGCCTTTGCTTTATAACGCTGCTGATGCTTTTGTCATTCCTTCTTTTCGAGAAGGATTTGGCTTAATCGGATTGGAAGCGATGGCTTGCGGAACGCCGGTAGTTTCTTCCGGCAGAACCAGTTTACCGGAAATATTGGGAGAGGCGGCGATTTATTTCAATCCTGATAACTACGAAGAAATGGCGGAAAAAATCGCTCAAGTGATTCAGGATGAAAATTTAAAAAATAATTTGATTCAAAAAGGACTTCAGCAGGTTGAAAAATACAATTGGAAAAAAATGGCGGAAGAAACATTGGAAATATATGAAGAGGTGATGGATGGGAATTAACTGAAAATATAAAATTTTTGTCATTCTGAACTTAGTTCAGAATCTGTCTTTTCTTACATTTTAACCAGACCTATAAATCACTAAACTTTGAATAAGTTGAAAACGCAATAATTGTATTATTATAAAAAGACGATTGTGTTTGTGTCGCAGATGAAAGTACAGCGTAAATAATATAAGTCAAAATCTAATATAACGAAGATTCTGAAACAAGTTCAGAATGACATTTGTTTTAAATTTAACATACGCAGGCGTGGCGGAATTGGCATACGCGCACGGCTTAGGACCGTGTTCTTCGGAGTGTGGGTTCGACTCCCACCGCCTGCACATCTTTAACTTTTAACCTATAACTTATAACGCAACCCTTTTTATATTTTATGTCTTTTCAGTCAAACTATAAAAAAATAAGCGAATTTATTATTTTGCTTGTCATTATTTTATCCGGGTTTATAACGACTGCTGTTTTTAAGTTGAACAATTTTCCCACTTTTTCAAGTCTTGACGAGATGCTTTGGTATTCAAGATCAGCAGTTTTTTGGAACAAGATGTGCGCGTTTGATTTTTCAGGACTTGTGCAGTCGCTACAACCGGGAGTAACTGTTTATTGGTTCACGGGATTTTTGATGAAGTTTATAGATTTTGATTTTAAAGATGTTGGCAGAAGGATTGCCGAAAAAGAAATGGAGGGGCTTGATTTCAACGCCGTTGTAAATACTAATAGCGCGGAAACATATGAAATTTATAGCGGGGCAAGTTTTGCTTTTAACGCGCCATTATTTTTGCTAACGGCGATTTTTTTTATTCTTTTTTACTATCTTTTAAGAAGACTGAAATTTAATAAAGTAATCTCGTCTCTAACCGTGTTTTTTGTAGCGACTAATTATTTCTTTGTTTATTGGAATACGCCCAGTGACAAAATGCTTAACTTCTTTTTGGTTTTAAGCTTTTTGACATTTCTTGTTTATGTTGGCGGCGCAAAGAATAGGCACACTGAAGGCGATATAACGCTTCGGTATGCTTGTTCTTTGCGGAATGCGATAGCCAGAAAAAAATATTTAATTCTCTCCGCGGTATTTGGCGCTTGGGCGGTTCTTGCCAAAATATCGGCAATGTTTATTTTGCCGTTTTATTTCTTGGCATTTATTTTTTACGCTTGGCCGCTTGACAAACAAAAAATAAAATCAATAATAAAAGATTATTTAAGCTGGATAATTATTTTTGTTTTTGTCTGTGTTATTTTTCTTCCTTCAATAATTGTAAATCCAAGCGAAATTTATAATCTATTTTTTGATGGCAGCGAGGATAGCGTTGTCAATCAAAACTATAGCGGAGAAGGATATGTTTCCGGATTATCCGACTATTTCACCTTGTTAGTTAATGTGACTTTTATGTCTCCCGCCGTTTTCTATTTTTTCCTTATTTTTCTATTTCTTAAATTCAAAAAGAAATATAGATATTTATTTAGTTCTTTGCCCAAAAAACATTTGCAGACAATAGCTGTTTTTATTACTCTTTTTATTTTAATGGTTACTGTCTTGTGCAGTAATCACGACACAAGATTTATGTCTCCCGCTTTTATGTTAATAAATATTTTCTCGGCGATCGGGGTCTACGCTTTTGCGAGAATGATAAAGGAAAAATTCAAATTTCCAGAAGCTATTTATCCGGTTGCGATCTTTGTTTTGTTTTTGTCTCAGTTAATGATGATAATTTCCAGCGGGCATTTAATAAAAGAAGCTATGAAGAAAGTTTCGGGGGTTGAATAAATTTTGTTTTATTTAGGCTCTGCTGATTTTCTCCAATTATTCCTCCCTTTGGATAAGGGAAGACTAGGAGGGGTTTGAAAAACTGTTTTAAACAAACTGAATTATTTTTTAAAATATTTCTGAATTTATCTCTTTTTATAAAAAATAGATGAAAATCAGCAGAGCCTATTTAAAAAATTTGCCTCAAAATATGAAAATCTCGTAACGAAATTAATTACGCAAGAAATCTAATATAATTCTATGCCAACTCTTATTAAAATCAAAAACATTACCAAAGATTATCAAACCGGTGATGTAACCACCAATGTTTTAAAAGGTGTTTCTTTTGAAATAAATGATGGCGAGTTTGTGGCGATTATGGGATCGTCGGGATCGGGAAAGTCAACGCTAATGTATTTGCTGGGTTTTTTGGATGCGCCGACGAGCGGGGAATACTATTTTGAAGGGCATAATACTTTGAAGTTGGACGATGACAAACTAGCGGAGTTTCGGAGCGAGAAAATCGGTTTTGTCTTTCAGTCCTATAATTTACTTCAGCGAACTTCTGTTTTGGATAATGTAATGTTGCCGACGACTTATTTGCGGAACTGTAATTTAAAAGAAGCGAAAGACAACGCGATAAATTTATTAAAAAGAGTCGGATTGAGACATCGTCTCAATCATCGTCCAAATCAATTGTCCGGAGGGGAACAACAGAGAGTGGCGATTGTTCGCGCGTTGGTTAATAACCCACGATTGATTTTAGCTGACGAACCGACGGGAAATTTAGACAGCCGTTCTGGCAAAGAAATTATGGAAATTCTGCAGAATTTGAGCAAGGAAGGACGAACGATTATTATGGTTACTCATGAGCAATACACCGCTGAATGCGCAAAAAGAATAATTCATATTAAGGACGGAATGGTTATCGGAGATAACGCGGTTGGCAATCAGAGAATGGCGGTGGATGGAGAATTTAAGAAATAAAAACACAAAACTCAAACAAAACACAAATCCCAAAACTCAAAAATAAAATTTGGCATATTTGTGCTTTGAAAGTTGTGTTTTTGGTTCTTGTGCTTTATGTTTTTTGCTTATGTTATTCCAAATTATAAAATCCTCTTTCACCAATTTGAGCGCTAATAAATTCCGCTCTTTTTTGACGATGCTGGGAATGATTATCGGAGTGGGGTCGGTAATTACAATTATGTCAGTTGGGGCGGGAGCACAGAGTTTAATCTTTAACGAAATTGCTTCTTTTGGGACTAATCTGATTAGTATTATGCCAGGCGGAAGCGAAGAGGATGCGCTGTCAGCGTCAATGATGGGTACGGTAATCACTACTTTAACCTATGAAGATTCTAAATTGGTTGAAAAGATTCCTCACATTATTGCTGTGTCCCCTTATGCGAATGGAAACGCGGATATTTCTTTTGGTAATAAAATTAAAAATGCGACATTTTCCGGTGTTACTTCTGATTATATTAATGTTGAAGATACCAAAATAAGCCAAGGCAGATTTATTCTCCCTGAGGAAAATGAAGGCACGGTTAGAATAGCTGTGCTTGGCTCAGAGATAAAAGAGGATCTGTTTGGTGAAAACAATCCGTTAGGCAAAAGAATTAAAATAAACAAAACAAATTTTTTAGTAGTAGGTGTAATGAAGAAAAAAGGATCGTCTCTGACGGGTAATCGCGATAAAGAAGTTTTTATTCCTGTCAAAACGGCGCAGAGGATAATGTTGGGAATTAATCATGTCGGATTGATCCGGTTGAAAGTTGATGATGAAAAAAATATGCCTCTTGTGACTAGTGAAATCAAAAAACTTTTGCAAAAAAGACACAATATCAAAAATCCAAAGAAAATAGATTTTACGGTTCGCGGGATGGATCAGGCGCTGGATATGATCGGCACGGTAACAGATGCTCTGAATTTATTCTTGGGCGCTATTGCGGCGATTTCTCTTTTAGTCGGTGGAATTGGAATTATGAATATTATGCTTGTTTCGGTGACAGAACGGACACGGGAAATCGGTTTGCGCAAAGCGTTGGGAGCCAAGAAAGAAGATATTTTGACGCAGTTTTTAACAGAATCAGTGATTATCACTTTCATCGGCGGTCTAATTGGTATTGTCGGCGGTTCAGTTATCGCTGTTTTAATCGCTGGCATTACCGGTTATTTCGGCTACGACTGGGATTTGGTAATTAGTCCTTTTTCAATAATTATTTCTTTTGCTATTGCGGTTATCATTGGTCTGGTTTTTGGAATTTATCCCGCGAATAAAGCAGCGAAGTTGAATGCGATTGAAGCGCTACGATATGAATGAAAGTCGAAAGTCCATAAAGTTTATAAAGTCGAAAGTTTGTAAAATAATTTCTCCCTTTGTAAAAGGGAGTTAGGGGGATTTTTTAAAAATTATTTTTATAAAAAAATGTATATTTATCTTGACGAGTCGTATAATTTGAAAGACAGAAACAAAAAACAGTTTATCAGCATTAATGGATTTATGACGACTAATGTTTCTGTAATTCGCAAACGATGGCTGCAAGAAAGGAAGTTATTTGCTAATAAAAAAAGAAGAATTCATGCTAATGACAGCCATTTTAATTTATTGCGGCAAAAAGCGGTTGAAATTGTTAAAACTCACCAAATTTATTTAATTTCTGTTTTTCAGGATATTCAGAGCATTCCATGTCAGCATAATCAAAAGTATTTTCTAAAAAATAAGCTGAATTTTGAAAAAATCTATACGGATTTATGCAAACATTTATTATTTTCTTTGAATTTGGATGAATATAAAAAGGTTGTTATCACTATAGATAATAGAAAACATAGAGCCGGTATAATAGGTAAAAAAGAATTTCGCGGCGCGGTAGAAAAGGAATTAAAAATTATGTATCCAGATGTGATTTTTGAAAAGCCAAGAATGGTTCCCTCGTCTTCGGATGTTTTATTGGAATTAGCCGATTTTGTTTCTAACATTTT
>JAYEHC010000084.1:0-9367 GCA_034659355.1 Patescibacteria group bacterium
GTTGATCCTTCCACGGGACATCCGTTTAATCCGGAAAATCCGCTTAATCAAAAACAGAAAATGGAAATCAGCGTGGAAGATTTGAATTCCTATTTTCTGCTGGCAAAAGAAAAAGCGGGCGTGAAAGACGAACAAATGGTCAATGTCTTTGAAGACCTCACCGCGAAAATTCATCCGTTGTCTTTGGGCAACGCTTATCGCGCAACGAGAATGGCAAAACAAATTACGGAAAAGTTATTGTTAATGCATTTTGATAAAGATAACGACAAAGATAAAATTGAAAGCATCGTCAAAGAAATCACGGGCGATATTTGTATTCATGGCTATCCAATTACCAGAGACGAAGCCGCGGATCTTGGTTTGAATATGATTGAGCCAGATTCTGAGCTGGAAAAAACAATGTGGGAATTATACGAAAATTACGCGGAGAAAATGGAATTGAAAAAGAAATTTGATCCAATCGCAATTCTTGGCGGACAAGAAATGGCAACATTTAAATATTCCGGCGCGTTTATAGAAAGCGCCGATTTGACAGACAGCTTTGTCTTTAACGGCAAAATTAGAAGAATAATCAAAGACAACAAAGCGAATATTGATGTTAATGTTGAATCGTCGGCTTGGGAAAGCTTAGCTCCCCCTTTATAAAAGGGGGCTGGGGGGATTTCCTCCTCGCGTTTAACACAATAAAAAAACAAAGCTATTTTCACCAGCCAATCATTCACAAAGAATGTTAAAATACAACAAAAATATAAAACAAATCTCTCGCGCGCTTAGAAAAAATATGACCAAAAAAGAGATTACTGATTGATGTTTTTGAGGTTTAGTTTAAGAGTTTTTTGCATAGCAACATAGTTATGTAGTTTGTCACTCTGCCCGGAAATCCCCCTAGCCCCCTTTTGCAAAGGGGGAACTTAATAATCCTTTTTAATAAACAGTATTTCTTAACCTAGAAATAAAAACATTATCACAATCGCCAGCGCCACCCGATAGCCGACAAAAATGTTGTAGCTTTTATTCTCCAAATACTTCAACATATATTTAATCGCCAAATAACCACTTACAGCGGAAACTAAGACTCCGATAAAGATATTTATATTTAATCCGCTTTCTATTAAACTTGGAAATTCTTTAATTCCCGCGCCGAGAATTATTGGCGTGGATAATAAAAAAGAAAACCGTGCCGCGGATGTTCTTTTTAAGCTAAGAAGCAATGCTATCGTAATTGTAATTCCGCTTCGCGAGACACCGGGAACAATCGCCAGCGCTTGAAATAAACCGATTAAAATTCCCATCTTTAACGACAGACTGGTTAAGTCTGTTTTTTTTACACCTGTTCGATCAGCGTAAAACAACAAAACAGCGCCGAAAAATAAAGTTCCCGCGACTAGCAAAGGATTTCTAAAAACAGTTTCGGCGTAATTGTTTAGCAGTAACCCCGCAATAACCCCGGGAATTGTGGCAATGATAATTATAAAAAGTAAATCTTTTTTTAAGTATTTAGTATTGAGTATTTGGTATTTGGTATTTTTAAGTTCATCGCTGTTTGAAATTTGCGTTTTGAAATTTGTGTTTTGTTTGGCTTTTGTGTTTTGAAATTTGTGTTTTTTAAATCCGCTAAGCAAATATGATTTACCCATTATAGTTTTCCAATCTTTCCTAAAATAAACCAGCACGGCAAATAAAGTTCCCCAATGCAAAGCGACATCAAAAGCAAGTCCTTGATCTTCCCAGCCAAAAATTTTTGGAATTAAAACCAAATGCCCTGAACTGGAAATTGGTAAAAATTCCGCAATACCCTGAACAACACCCAAAATTATTGATTGAATTATTTCCATTATACAACAATCCTATTCTAAATTATCCAAAAAATTTGTCATCCAACCGAGTAAATGAAGCGTATTATTATTTTATGCTTATTCCATTTTCCCCTGTAGCTATAATTTCCGATATTTCTTCACAACCATTAACAATGATAGAGTACGATCCATTCCCTAGACTAGAAAATTTAACAGGTTTAGCTTCTTTATCTATCTGTTTAATCCAAAATCCTTCTATTTTGCAATCTCCGTCAGTAATAACTTCAATCTTCATTTCAAGTTTTTCATCAAGGCAATTGCTTTCAAGCGTTTTCACAGTCCCCCTGCATTTGTCTTTTATTCTGGAAATTTTTTCTCTATCCTCTTTCGTTCTCCTATCCGTTTTAATTTTTCCATTTTTATCTTTAGTCCCAACCCCAAACTCTTCTCCGCAATCATAAACCTCACATCTTAGATATTTTTGATCGCTGCATAAAAAATAATATTTGCAATTCAGATTAAGACATTCACCGCTTAATAAATCGCATCCAGGAAAGTTTTCAGTAAACACAACCTTGTTTTCAAGCTTGATTGTTTCCGTTTTAGAAATATCATTTTCTTGACTATCATAATTCCCCTCCATTTGAATTAAAACCCCGACAATGTAAAACAAAAGAGCAATAAAAATAAAATACAGCATTTTTGTAAAAACGGCGAGGATGTTTATTTTTTTGTTTTTCATAATATACTTTTAAAAAATTATTGTTTTTTAATAAACGGATTTTCTTTTTTGTCGTATTCTCTTTCTTCAATTAGTTTTCCATGGTATTTCATTTTCTTTACTTGTTCGCTATCTATTAAATCTTCGATATTTACACCCGCGCTATTTATTCTATTGCTATACTCTTCGTAATCTCCTTCAAGCGATTTTGAATATTCAGAAATTTCTTCTTCACTTAAATTTGGTTGAAAAAAAATTGAATAGAAGACAACAGAAAAAACAACTGCTACAATAAGCAAAAAGATAAATTCCTTTTCTATTCTTTTAGTAATATTTTTTATTTGACCTAATTCCATACCAAGAATTAATAGTGATAAAATTCCATATTCATTTCATAATCTAAGATTTCACTGTCATCATCGTCTGATTGTGATTTTGAAATTGACACTGATTTTTCACAAATAAACGGAATACCATTTTCAATATCGCGCGTAAAGCTCATAAAATTCAAGAAAAAACCAGTGGCTGAAATATCAATAATTGTTTTATTAAGCGCCCCATTTTCTTCTTCATTTTCTTCTTTACTCTTTTCGTTCTCCGTTACAAAGAAACTATTGATTTTAATATTCTTATTATTAGCAAGACTAGCAAGATACGCCAAGTAATCTTCGTAATTATCTCTATTTGGAATAAGCTCTCCGACTTTTTTAACTTCCTCGTTGTTTATTTCTTTATTTTCAT
This sequence comes from Patescibacteria group bacterium, assembly GCA_034659355.1. Taxonomy (GTDB): domain Bacteria; phylum Patescibacteriota; class Minisyncoccia; order JAHIHE01; family JAGLIN01; genus JAYEHC01. Next base: position 3,259 of record JAYEHC010000084.1, read on the forward strand.
TGTTAATTCTTACAATTTTTGTAAGTAGTAATTCTCCAACTTTAATGTCTTCTGTCTTTATTTCGTTCGTGAGTTTTATAATTTTCGCCTCTTTATAAACAGGAGCCGCTCCATAAAACATAATAGCGCAAGAAACAAAAAACGCCGCAAACAATATTATCGTTTCATTTGAAAATCCTAAACCTGACTTAGTGTCTAAATCTAAATCTTTATTTTGATTGCTAAATTTGTTGTAAGTATCCTGTAAATTCATACTTGTGCTCAAGGCATATTTAATTCCATCTTTCCCTTAAAATCAATGGCATTGTCATCGTTTTTCTTATTTAAGTCATAGGAAATTGAAACATCTTTCACAAAAATGTCTATTTGTTTCAAATCATCTTCAAACGAAATTAATTTTTCTGTATCGTATGCGATACCGCTAAACTCTACTTCTACTAATTTTTCTTCATCACCAACCGCTTTTTTAAATTGAGCTGAATACTCGTTTATCTTCAGATACCGATCTACTTTTGAAGAAAGCAGCGCCAAGCCAAAATTCCAATAATCCTCATAAAACAAAACGGCGTCATTTTTGATTTTTAAACTTCCACTGAAAGATACATCACCTTTTTCTCCAAGAGAAATCTCATTAATTTCAACCTTGTCAATCCAATAAGAATTTTTAAAAATAGCAATCTGATTTACAACCGCCGGATAGTTATCCGCAACTCCGCTAATTTCCATTATAAGATTTTCCTCGTCAAATGACAAACTGCTATCTTCCAAATAAACACCGTCTACTATTATGCTCTGGACAACACCGAACGCTTTAGAAAAATAGCTGTGACTGTCAAGTATTTCCGCAATATCTTTGATTTGACTTTTAGTCAAAAACAATTCGTTATTTTCTATCTCTTTCTCTATGCTCACGCTCACTTTTTTCATTTCCAAGCCTAGCTCTTCTGATTTATTAAAAGCAGTTGTTTTATTAATATACGCTCCCAGATAAGAAAGTACCGAAATAACCAACAACAAAGCAGAAAACGCGAAGAAAAAACTTTTTTGTCTTTCTTTGTTTTTCTTGTTTTTTATTTTCTCAGGCAATAAATTTATAGAAGACATAACCAGAGATTAATTTTTAGTGGTTTTAGAACTTACGCGTTTAAAGTGATGTTAACATTTTTAGTATTACCTTCTTGAGATGCCCAACAGCCATTTCCATCAGAATCGGTAACTTTTAGGTCAACTGTGAAAATTCCATCTGTCGTATAAAAATGAGTGATCTTTTCGCTATTAGAAGACGGTGGCGGAAAGGTAGTATCGCCAGGATTAATTGTCCCATCGCCGTCAAAGTTAAATAATTAATTTTCATTATCTCCTTTTTCATTGTCCCTTTCTTCGCTATCTCCCTTTTTATTTGCGTCTTCATTCTCTTCGTTATTCTCATTTTCGCCATTTTCGCCATTCTCATCATCTTCATCATTGTACTCATCGCTAAACCTTTCTATAAACGGATCTTCTTTTTCAAGCGGATCTTCTTTTTTTATAATATCCTCATCGTATCTCATCTCAAGAAACTGCCTGCTGTCCATTATTTTTTTTAAATCCGTCCTATTTAAAAGTTCCTCATATTCTACATACGGATTTTCTGACAATTCAAAATAATTCGGAACATCTTCTTTCACTGGATTTATATTTTTTATAATCACAGCGGAAGCGGCTAAAAATATAAAAAACACAAAAATAGACACGACAGCTTCTTTGTTTTTACCTAACTGCTTTATAAACTTATTCTTTCTGATTTTAATAAGTGAACTCATATTTTAATTTACAGATGATATAATGAAAATACAACTTCGCAATTAAGGATATTCTCTCTTATATTTTCTTCTTCGCCTTCCATATTTTCAATGTTTTCTCTGGTAATATTCAAACTTTTTATGTCTATTAAAGGAATATTTTTTTCAACAGAGTCAAAAAGCGACATAAAATCCTCAAAATTTCCGCTAAAAGAAAAGTCAAGATGAGTTTCTTTAAAATCAGGAGTGTCTTCTCTATTTTGCGTTTTATTCAACACAGGACTTTCAGCCTCATTTGCGGAAAATGATTTAATAAGAATTCTGTTCCCACCAAAAGTAGCAAACTTGTTTATACTTGCCATCTGTTTATTAAAATCGCCGTCCTCTGGCAATAAATTATATATTTTTTTCAAATCATCATCATCCAAACCTTTGTTTGTTTTGTTAAATTTCGCGATTCTGTCAATTAAATCTTTTTTTAACTCCAAATTATCACTAACCATTTCTTGCTCCAGTTTTATTAATTTCATTTGTCTAAATTCCGGAGAAACAAGAAAAAATACTATAGCCACAGAAAGAACAAGCGCCGAAAGCAAAATCGCCATCTTACTTGAAGCATTTTTCTTTAACTTTTTATTGGCAGAGTCGTAATAATGAATGTCATTATTAATTTCCATAAACTCAAAAATTTAATTTAAATTAAATTAATTCTCATAAAAAAGAATTTCCTCTTTGAATTTCAAAATCATCTCAAACTCTTTATATCCTTTATCATCAACTGAAACATTCGTGATATTTACACTTCTAACACTCGGAAGATTCTTGAAAATATACACTTGCGACGCAATGGATTGGTAGTTTTTAGCAATTCCGTTAAGTTCAAAAATAACAAATTCTTCCTCTGTAGCAACAGAAAGATTATTTAAATACACACTCTTTGTTAAACTATTTCTGATTAAGTTCAAAGCCTTGGTAAAATATACGCGCTTTGCCAGCAATAAATTATTTTTCTTCGCCTTGACTTCAGCTATCAAAAATTTATTGTCAAAAACTTCTTTCTCAATTTCTTCATCAGCCGTTTTGATTTGAAGATTTAAAGCGTCAATTTTTTCCAAAGCGTAATGATTGCTAACAGATAAACCGCCAAAAAAAAGAATTGCGAGTAATATTATCAAAAGAGAAACTGCAAACGCAACATTGCTTTTTTCGCTTTTTATCAGCTCCGTCTCAAACTTTATGTTTTTCGGCAATAGATTTATAGAAGGCATACAAAATTATTTAACTCTAAAATTAAATCTACAAAAATTATACCATAATTAAATAAAAAAGACAAAGTGAGCAATCAAATCTGAGTGATTAGATTACCCCGATTTCTTTGAGCGCTCTTTGAAAAATATAAACGGCTCTTTTTGCTTCTTCGTAATCAGTTTTAAATTCTTCGTCCGTTAAAATTTTCTCTTTTAGTTCACATGCCCAAATAATATCTTCTTTAAAATTTAATTGGTTCGCTGACACTTTGCCAACTCTTTTTTTTAAAGTGTCCCCGGAAAAATTAGCGGCCTTGAGAACTCTGTCAAGTAATTCTCCGGCAAGAACAACAGCCTTTTCATAATCCTCTGGCTTGTTTGATTCTATCGCAGAAGAAATGGCTTCTATTTTTTCCTGAGTTTTTGTTTTCGGCAATTTTCCAACCTCCATCGCCTCTTCAACCGCCTCTTTTATTCTAATTTTAAAACTTCCTTGCGTTCTAATCAGAATTAAAACAATCGCCGCAAAAAGTATGGCTGTATAAAACATTAAAAAATATTTTACCGCAGAAAGCAAATAGGAATACCAAGGCAACCACAAAATACTTATTTCCCAACTACCTATTTCTATAACTTCTGTCATTATTTACTGTTTATTTATTTAAAACTATTTTAGAACTTCCATACTTCCTATTATTTATTTAGGCTCTGCTGATTTTCGTCTATTTTTTATAAAAAGAGATAAACTTAAATATGCCTTAAAAAAATAATTTAGCTTGTTTTAACTAATCCTGCCCGGAAATCCCCCTAGCCCCCTTTTACAAAGGGGGAACAATTGAAGAAAATCAGTAGAGCCTATTTATTTACCCAGCACATTTCTCTGATATGATCTAATCGGCGCTGACACTGCATTTCCTAAACCGCAAAAAGACGCTTCATCCAAATTATTTAACAATTCTTCAGCCAACTCCCAATCTAAATTATCGGAATTTACTATTTCATTTAAACGATAAACGCCCTCACGGCACGGCGTACACTGTCCACAGGATTCATTAACAAAAAAACTAATCCATTTTTTCAACATCTCTTCTGATTTGTGTTTTTTAGAATTGTATATTGTAATTGACCCAGCACCGCACGCAACCTTGTTTAGCTGTTTGCTATTTAATACTTCTCCGCTCGCGTCTCCGCCAATTTGAACAAAAAAATCAGATTTAGGATAATTATTTGTTTTTTTTAATATCTTTTCTATCGTTAAATTATCAGCCAATTCATAAACACCGCTATTCAAACAATCTCCGCCAATAGTATAAAATCTGTTCTTTTGATACTCATCGCTAGCAACCAAACTGATATTATAAAATGTCTCCACATTATTTACCAGAGTTGGACATCCCCATAAACCATTCCTGGTCGGAAACGGCGGACGCAATCTTGGTTCAACTTTTTTTCCTTCTATGGCGTTTATAAGCGAAGTCTCTTCACCACCGATATATCCGGAACCAGCTGGTTTAACAAAAAGTTCTACTTTGTATTTTTTATCGCTAGCTATAATTTTATTCAGCTTCCTGCCAAATTTTTTATGATAATCACAATTGATAAAAATATATCCTTTGATATCGCATTTATTTTTATCAGACAAAAAATCAGTCGCGATTTTCATTCCATCTATTACTCTTTCCCCAAAATTTTCCAAAAGATAGCCGTCCTTTTTTACACCTGGCTCCCCTTCAGAAGCGTTACAAATTATGTATTTTTTACTCCCCGCCGCCCTTTTAACCATCTCCCATTTTACCACTGTCGGAAAACATCCACCCCCGCGACCAACAAGATTCGCTTTTTTGATTTTATTTAAGATTTCCATTTCATTAAAAATTATAATGCTGTTATTTTCCGCATCTAAATAATTCTATCTTTTCTTCAACTTTTTCTTGAACTAAGTCGCGCGCTATTGACAAAACTTTTCTAGGGTCAGTTACTATTTGTCCGCTAGCGTAAAAATCACTTATTGCTCCCATAAAAGCGACTCTAACTTCAGTGTCAATATTAACATTAATGATACCGCCTTCTAAAATAGCTCTCTGTACATCTCCTGACGGAGTTCCTGATCCTCCATGAAGAACAAAAGGGGTTGAAATTTTCTCTCTAATTTTTTTAAGCAAATCCAGATCAAGATGCGGATTTCCTTCCGGTTTATACATTCCATGAACATTTCCAACAATGACGGCCAGCGTATCAACTTTTGTTCTTTCAATAAATTCCGCGGCTTCGTCCGGATCGGTCTTTTCCATTTTTCTCAGCGTTGTTCCCACTTCCACGCTAGATTTTAATCTTGGAATTTTTCCAAGTTCCGCTTGAACGACAACGCCTTTCTTGTGGGCGTATTCAACAATATCTTTCGTAATCTCCACATTTTTCTCAAATTCAAAAAAAGACGCGTCCACCATTACCGATTCAAAACCCTCGTCTACGCATTTTTTAATAATTTTCGGATTTTTACCGTGATCAAGATGTAAAACAAGATTAGCTTTTGATTCCGCTATAACTCCTTTTACCAAATTTATTAAAGGCAAAAAACCGGCATATTCTATGGCTGTTTCCGTTACTCCAATCATTGCCGGCATATTTTTTGCTTCCGCCGCCCGCGCTATTCCTTGCGTTACTTCCAAATTGGAAGTGTTAAACATTCCAAAAGCGTATTTCCCCTCCTGCGCTTCTTTGATTATTTCCTTGACTAGTGTCATGTGGTTTTAGTTAGAAATTAAAAGTTTGTAAAGTTGAAAGTTTATAAAGTTGAAAACAGTTTATTCTACCCGGCTTTAGCCGAGGGTTTATAATGCTTTAGCATTACGGACTGTTGCAAGAACTGTTTTATAAACATCTATTTGTTGGTTCCAATCTCCTGACTGGAGCCTGTTGTTCAATCCACCTTACTACGGAAACTCCACTACGGGAACTGGCTTGCAACCAGTTCCTTTTATTTTTAAATTTCAATAATTCTTATCCTATCGTTTTGCGTTTTTATACAAGCAGAATATTTTAATAAATTTTATTTACTTGGGAAACATTGGAAACCAGTTA
>JAYEHC010000085.1:0-9181 GCA_034659355.1 Patescibacteria group bacterium
AATTTATGACTGATAAGCATCAAGATATTTTAGATAAAATTGTTGAAGAAGGAGATATTTCGGAAGAGGTTGATAAAAAGTTGAAAGAGGTTGTTGAGGAGTTTAAGAAAGGGTTTGTGAGTTAGATTGACACAGAACTAATGCATTAGAGTTCGGAGTACAGCTTCGAACCAGCGGAGGGTAGTTACAGATACAGAAAATTTGGAGTGTAGAGTGTAGTGAAACGGAGCTCTACCTGAAAATACACCAAACGATATTTCAGGTTGAACTCCGCTATCGCTACGCTCAACACTCCAAGATTCTTATATCAAAAAAAACAGCCCAAAAGCCGTTTCTCTGATCTTTGAATTTATAATTTTCCTTTTTTCGCTCTACAATTTTTTAGCGATTTACTTTACAAACTTTAAGCTCTATTTTACACTTTCTTGCACTGGTTGCGATATTTCACCGCAACAAAATATCATATCATAAACTTGTCAACCCCTATGCAATCCACTCAAAATATCAAAAGACAAATTCAATCAATCCAAAGCACTTCGCAGATTACGAAAGCGATGGAGATGGTTGCCGCTTCAAAGATGAAGAAAAGCCAGGAGGCGGCTTTGATGGCGCGCCCTTACGCGGAAGCGGCTTTGAGTTTGCTGGAAAATGTCGGCGAGTCGGTGGAACCGCAGAAACATCTTCTGTTGGAAAACAGAGAAAAGAAAACCGTTTGTTTATTTGTTGTTACTTCCGATAAAGGATTATGTGGCGGACTGAACAGCGGAGTTTTGAAAAAAGCTTTGGAAGCAATCAAAGACAACGAGAGCAGAGGCAGAAAAGTAAGCATTGTCGCTATTGGAAAAAAAGCGGAGAGCTTTTTCAGAAAAACGAAAAATGAAGTCATTGCGGTTTTTGATGAAATTGGAGACTCAGTGGAATTGCGAGAAACGCTTCCCATTTCAAAATTATTGATAGACGATTTTAGAAATAAAAAGTTTGACAAGGTAATGGCGATTTATACTAATTTTATTTCTACGCTGAAACAGGAAGCCAGAACCAAAACTATTTTGCCAATTACGAGAAGAAGTTTAGAGGAAACAATAGAAGAAATAGAAGATCTGGCTATTAAAGACGGTGGAGACGGCAATGGAAATAATAGTGTGGAATATAAATTTGAGCCGTCGCCAGACATGGTTTTATGCAAGCTATTACCCAATTTAATTGAAATTCAATCCTATCACATTATCCTTGAATCAAACGCCTCTGAACACAGCGCCCGAATGGTCGCGATGAAAAACGCTACCGACAGCGCGAGAGATATGCTGGAAGATTTGAATTTATCATATAATTATATCAGACAGCAGAAGATTACGCAGGAAATGAGTGAGATTACCGCAGGGGTGATCGCACAAGAGGGATGAGAGTTTGTAAAGTGGAAAGTCCCAAATTGTCATTCCCGCGAAGGCGGGAATCCAGGTGAAATATTATCAATCATTATTTTAAAATAAAACTTTCTAAAAAACAAAAACTTTTTTATGACAGTGAAAAAATCAAAAAACAACTATGCGTTTATAGACGGTCAGAACTTGTATTTAGCTGTTATGGAACTTGGCTGGAAACTGGACTATAAAAGATTTAGAATTTATTTGAAAGAAAAATACGGTGTGAAAAAAGCGTATATGTTTATGGGTTTTCTTCCCGCTAATCAAGAACTTTATAATTTTCTTCAAACAGTGGGTTTTGTGCTTGTTTTTAAACCAGTTTTAGAAAATAAACAAGTTATTAAAGGAAATTGCGACGCTGAATTAGTTTTACAAACGATGATAGATTTAAAAAATTATGACAAAGCGATTATTATTACCGGCGATGGAGATTTTTATTGCTTGGCAAAGTATCTGGATACCAACAATAAGTTGTTAAAAGTTTTAGCTCCTTCAACAAAGAATTGCTCATCGTTATTAACAAGAATCGTAGGCAAAAAAATATCTTTTGTAAGTGATTTGCAAAAAAAACTTGAGTACAAAAAGAAAAGAACCCCATAAGGACAAAACCTTACAGGGGGCTTCTCATCGTTACTACAATTGCAATTTAGCATACAATTTGCAATCTGTCAACCATAGCGAATTTGTGGGTTGACGCTATATAAATTTTGAATCCTAACAATAAAAATTATGAACAAAGGAAAAATTGTACAAGTTATCGGAACGGTTGTTGATGTTGAATTTGAAGATCAGCTACCCGCTCTTTATAATGCGATAAAAACAAAAACTTCCGATGGCAAAGAGCTCGTTCTTGAAACAGCTCAGCATCTTGGAGCGAATAAAGTGAGAGCGATTTCTATGGGTTCAACCGACGGGTTGCAAAGAGGAGTAGAAGTGGAAGATACCGGCTCCCCTATTACTGTGCCAGTCGGAGAAGAAGTGCTAGGAAGAATGTATAGCGTACTTGGAAATCCGATTGATGAAATGGAAGGCAAAGAAGAGCCAAAAAAACGGCTTCCCATTCATCGCGCCGCTCCGGAATTCAAAGACCAATCTACCAAAGCGGAAGTTTTTGAAACGGGAATAAAAGTTATTGACTTGATCGCTCCTTTTGTGAAGGGAGGAAAAGTCGGATTATTCGGCGGAGCGGGAGTTGGAAAAACTGTTTTAATTCAGGAACTAATCAGAAATATTGCCACTGAGCACGGCGGATATTCTGTTTTTGCCGGAGTTGGAGAAAGAACCAGAGAAGGAAATGATCTCTATCACGAAATGAAAGACAGCGGGGTGCTTGATAAGACCGCTTTGGTCTTCGGACAAATGAATGAAGTTCCGGGAGCTCGCCAGAGAGTCGCTTTATCGGGATTGACGATCGCCGAAAATTTCCGCGACGAAATGGGAAAAGATGTTTTGCTTTTTATTGATAATATATTCCGATTTACGCAAGCTGGTTCCGAAGTTTCAGCGCTTCTCGGAAGAATGCCTTCCGCCGTTGGCTATCAGCCGACTCTCGCCGAAGAAATGGGAAACTTGCAGGAAAGAATTACTTCCACGAATAAAGGTTCCATCACTTCCGTGCAAGCGATTTATGTTCCCGCGGACGACCTAACCGACCCGGCGCCGGCAACGACTTTCTCTCATCTTGATTCCACGGTAGTGCTTTCCAGATCATTAGTGGAACTTGGGATATACCCCGCCGTTGATCCGCTGGAATCAACTTCCACCGTGCTTGATCCGAATATTCTCGGACAAGAACATTATGAAGTTGCTCGCGAGACACAAAAAGTCTTGCAGAGATATAAAGATTTGCAAGACATTATCGCTATTTTGGGAATGGAGGAATTATCCGATGAAGACAAGCAAGCCGTTTCCCGCGCCAGAAAAATCCAAAGATTTCTCTCTCAACCGTTTTTCGTCGCCGAAGTATTTACCGGAACCGTCGGAAAATATGTTCCTTTGTCAGAAACAATCAAAGGTTTTAAAGAAATTCTGGAAGGAAAGCACGACGACAAAAGTGAAAATGATTTTTATATGAAGGGTGGAATTGGAGAAGTTGGGAAATAAAAAACGAAGGTTCCATAGTGGCGATAGTCCTGTGGAACCCAGAATGCAAGATTTGAAAATGCGGAGTGTAGAGTAAATTCGGAGTGTAGAGTGTAGTGAAACGGAGCTCTACCTGAAAATACACCAAACGATATTTTAGGTTGAACTCCGCTATCGCTACGCTCAACACTCCAAGATTCTTATATCAAAAAACAGCTTTTCAAAAAGCCGTTTCTCTGTGTAAATTTAAAAATATGTCAAGACCCACGAATAAAATAAATCTTCGTATTATCACCCCGGAAAAAGTCGCTTATCGGGCGGAAGCCGATCAGGTTAGCTTGCCGACAAGAGATGGCGAGATTACAATTATGGCAAATCATATTCCATTGATCAGCGTAATGAAACACGGAGAACTGGTTATCAAAAACAACAACGAAGAAATTCCGATGGCGGTTTGCAACGGGTTTATTGAAATCAAAAAAAACTGCGTGACGATAATGACCGACATTGCCGAAAGAGTTGAAGAGATTGATGAACAAAAAGCGAAAGAAGCGAGAGAAAAAGCGAAAGATTTATTAAAGGAAAAAGATCGCCTCTCCGATGTCGCTTTCGCCGACGCCACTGCGTTATTGGAAAAATCGTTTGCAAGATTAAAAGTGGTGAGGAAAAGAAAACGATAGTAAATATTATTTTATTTTCTGTCATTCCAGAATTTTTTCTGGAGCGGTAGCGCAAGAAAAAATGTCTGGAATCCATTATTACGATTTAATTTTATTATTTACTATGAGGTTTATTATAAAGTTAAATTGTAATAGTGGATTCCTGCCTTCGCAGGAATGACAGAGAGGGACGGGAATGACAGACTATAGTTGTGTAAATTATAACAAGCATTCAATACAAATGAACATCCAGCAAGCTCTCAAAACTTCCGCCGACAAATTGAAACAAAAAAACATTCCTTCCGCCTCCCTTGATGCGGAAGTTTTGTTATTGGAAGCATTGAATAAAAATAGAGATAAAACCTGGCTGTACATTCACAATAACTATAAATTAAATAAAGACGAAGAAAAACTATTTAATAATTTTATCAGCCAAAGAGAGAAACATAAACCAGTCGCCTACATTATAAACAGGAAAGAATTTTATGGGTATAATTTTTATGTGAACGAAAATGTTTTAATCCCTCGTCCCGAAACAGAATTGATAGTTGAAAAAGTTTTGAAAATTATATCCGGAGTTCACTCTTTAGAGTGTAAGAACACAGTTTCAAATTCTGCTTACAGGTTAAAACCTAAACTCCGGAGTAAAAAAATTACTCTTCTTGATATCGGAACCGGTTCGGGCTGTATCCCAATCAGCATTTTAAATGAGCTAGTAAAAAATAAAAAAAGTGGATTTATTAAAAACACTTTCGCAAATGACATTTCAAAAAAAGCGATTGAGGTCGCTAAAATAAACGCCAAGAAATATAATTTAGATCAAAAAATAAAATTCATTATTGGCGATCTGGAAAAAGCGATTAGCAAAAAAATATTTTTAAATTCAAGCCAAATTATAATTACCGCAAATTTGCCTTACATAAAAAATAGTGATTATGAAACATTGCAACCAAATGTCAGAAATTATGAACCGGCAATCGCGCTTAAAGCTGGAAAAGACGGGCTGGATTATATAAAAAAGTTGCTTGATTTAATTTCTAAAACACAGCTGAAACTAAATCAGAATATCTATTTGTTTCTTGAAGCCGATCCGGAACAAATGAATAAAATAACGGCTGTCTTAAACGAAAAATTTGATAATCTGAATATTAGAATAATCAAGGATTTGAACGGTAAAGAAAGAATTATAGTAGCGCTACTTTAAATTACCTTTTTTTTATTTCAATATTTGATACAAAATTTATCATTTATCGTAGCAGTGGATTCCTCCCGAAATTTCTCGGGAGGAATGACAGATAACTGTTTTCAAAATAATACCATTACATCTTTGTAAAACTAAAACACGACTTTCAAAATCGTGTTTCAGCTCTGCTTAAAATTATTTTCTTTTTTTAACAGTTCTTTTTTTAACAGTTCTTTTCTTCGCAGTAGTTTTTCTTTTCACAGGTTTTTTCTTGACTACTTTTTTCTTAGCGACAGGTTTTCTTTTAGTAGTTTTTCTCTTCACAGTTTTCTTAGCGGCTGCTTTTCTTTTCACAGGTTTTTTCCTAGCCACCTTTTTTTTCGCAGTTGTTTTTTTCTTAATTACCACAACGCTCACCTCCTTTCTTATTTATATAAAATTTTTAATAACAAAGTAATTTTTTAAAAATTTTCACAAAATTATTTTTCTTAATTTAATTATACAACAAAAAAAATAACTTGCAATAGTAATTAATAGAAAATAAATAAAGTTATTTTCATCAAGTCAGGCGGGCTCATTTTTCTGGACAAGCTAAATTTAAAGTGATACTATAATATTATGAAAAAGATAGAAAAAAACAGCAATTTAAAAAATCCGTTAAAATTAAAAAACGGACTTCTGAAAAATATTCTGACAATAGTGTTGGTGTTCGTTTTGATGGCGAGCGTTTTTTCTCTTTTTAACGAAACGGAAAAGCCGAAAGAAATTTCAATAGGTAAATTAGCTGAACAAATAAAAAATGAAGAAGTCAAAAAAATAGAAGTTAAAAATGACAAAGTAGAAATTGAACTTCTTGACGGGACAAAAGAAAAAGCGCTTAAAGATAAAAACTCGTCTCTCGGAGAACAGCTTGCTGTTTACAAGGTTGAAGATGACAAAATTAGTAAAGCGAATATTTCTATAAAAGGCGATACGAGCGCTGAGTATTGGGCGAAAGAGTTACTTCCTATTTTTATTTGGCTTTTGGTGATTGGTTTTATTCTTTGGATAATGCTTGGAAAAGCGCAAAAATCAAATATTCAGGCAATGTCATTCGGTAAATCAACAGCAAGATTTTTAAAACCGGGAGAGAAAAAGAAAAGAACAACCTTTAAAGATGTTGCCGGAGTGAAAGAAGCGAAAGAGGAGCTTAGAGAAATTGTTGATTTTTTAAAAAATCCAAAAAAGTATTTAGATCTCGGAGCGCGAATTCCAAGAGGCGTGCTTTTGCTTGGACCTCCGGGAACGGGAAAAACGCTTCTTGCTAAAGCGGTTGCCGGGGAAGCGAATGTTCCATTTTTTAATATCTCCGGATCGGAATTTGTGGAAATGTTTGTCGGAGTCGGCGCGTCAAGAGTGAGAGATTTATTTAAAACAGCGAAGAAAAACGCTCCCAGTATTTTGTTTATTGATGAAATAGACGCCGTTGGCAGGCACCGCGGCGCCGGACTGGGCGGAGGGCACGATGAAAGAGAGCAGACTTTGAACCAAATTTTGGTTGAAATGGACGGATTTAATACCGAAACAAATGTAATTGTTATCGCAGCGACAAATAGACCTGATGTTTTGGATCCCGCTCTTCTCCGTCCGGGGAGATTTGACAGAAGAGTGGTTCTTGATTTGCCAGACATAAAAGACAGGATGGAATTATTGGAAGTTCATTCTCAAGGAAAGCCGTTTGCCAAAGATATAAATTTTAGAAAGATTGCCGAAAGAACTCCCGGGTTTTCCGGGGCGGATATTTTCAATTTATTAAATGAAGCGGCGATTCTTGCTGCCAAACAAAATAAAAAAGTTATTAAGAATAAAGATGTTTTGGAATCTATTGAAAAAGTTATGCTTGGTCCGGAAAGAAAAAGCAACATTCTTTTGGACAGAGAAAAGAAAATCGCCGCTTTTCACGAAGCGGGGCATGCGTTAATCGGACACAGCTTGCCAAATACCGATCCTGTGCAAAAAATATCAATTATTTCTAGAGGGCGCGCGGCGGGATATACTTTAAATTTGCCAACGGAAGATAAGCATTTTCATTCAAAGTCGGAATTTATTGACGATATGGCAATGCTTCTTGGCGGATACGCGGCGGAAAAAATTGTGTTTGGCGATATAACAACCGGAGCGAGCAGCGATTTATTAAAAGCAAGCGCGCTGGCAAGAGAATTGATTACAAAATATGGAATGAGCGAAAAACTAGGCCCGATTGCTTTTGGTCAGCACTCCGATACGGTATTCTTGGGAAAAGAACTTCACGAGCAAAGAAGCTACAGCGAACAAACAGCAACTGACATTGATCACGAAATGGAAAAATTTATAGGAAACGCTTTTCAAACAGCGGAAGAAATTATAGAAAAGAAAAGAGATAAGCTAGATAAAATAGCAAATCGTCTTATTGAAGTAGAAACAATTGAAAGAGAAGAATTTGAGGAGTTGATGAAGTAGTGGATCGCGAGTTATGATTCACTTGTATAGCGGTATTACTTTAAAAATAGCCATTTGTCATTCCTCCCGAGAACTTTCGGGAGGAATACACTGCTACGCTAAGCGATAAATCCCGTATTAGACATTAAGATAAAAAGAGGTAAATTCAAAGTAATACCGCTATATTTATTTATAGTTATGTCAATTCTTAAAAAATATTTCCAGAAAAATATTTCCAGAACAGGCTCTTTTCTGTTGCTGGTTTTTGCGTTTAGCGCGCGTATTGCTGACGCGCAATGTGGGGGCGATGTTGGTATTTTTTGCAATCATTTTACTCAAAGTCCAAGCGGAATAAAAATTTCTACCATTCCTGAGGCATTAATAGTTATAACACTTTATTTGCTTTCCATAATCGGAATAATTACGCTGTTTTTTACAGTTATCGCTGGAATTAAATATATCTTGTCAGCTGGCAATGAAGAAAGAATGAAGTCTGCGAAAAACGCCTTTTATTATTCCGGAACCGGGCTGGCAATTGCGGTTTTGGCGTATTCAATGCTGTTTTTAATTCAGGAAATTTTGAATGCGTGAGAAATAACTGATTCTAAACAGACCGTCTAAAAACTATATTGGGCAGATTAAAGCCTTCGCTTTAATTTCTTACCTAAGCCATTTTAAATTTGAGCGAGGACTTAAATCTACCCAAATGGCAGAGTAATTCACTCTTGACAAAATAAACCTGTCATTCCGACCGGAGCGAGCGAGGCACGAGCGAGCGGAGTGGAGGAATCTGTAAGCGCAATTATGTTTTGTTTAATTTAAGCTATTTTAGCAAATTACATTTTATCCGCTCACAGATCCCCGTTCGGCTGCACTCAGGGCAAGCTCTCGGCTCCTATCGTCGCTCGGAATGACAAAAATGAGAAGATTTTAGGAGAAGTGAATTACCCTAACCCGAATGGGGACTTTTTAGACAGCTTGTAAAGCCAAAAATTTAGAATTAGGCGAAATAGATATTAATCCGAATATCGTATTGCTATAATAGAGCCATAAATAACTGTTAACATAAATTTATGACTCCGTTAAAATATGCTTTACAGCAAAACGATCTTACTACGATTTTTATTATGATTTATATTTTATTAATAACTTTATAAAAAATGAAAAAACAAAGTCTAAACCAGCTAATAAAATCAGTGTTTTTGACGGTGTTTTGCTTGGCTGTGTTTTCAAATATAGCCATTGTCACACCAAGCAGCGCCAATGTTCTTTTCTATGAAGATTTTGAGGGAACACCAGATATAGTGTCTTGGGGAACCCCTGGTACACACGACTGGATGATAGATCAGCATGGAACTGGAAGTGTTGGGGTTTCA
>JAYEHC010000086.1:0-2045 GCA_034659355.1 Patescibacteria group bacterium
ACTTCTTTTTTCTAAAAACCAAATAAGTTAGAAACCCGTGGAAAATAGTATCCATAAATCTATTTTATAATCGCCTCCATTATTTTTTCAGTATAGCAAATAACCGCAAAATGGCAAATTTAATTTTCAGCCTTGCTCTTGACAAAATATCGTTTTTGTTTTTATAATAACAATATAAAACAAAGGAGGAGATTTTAATGAACGGAAAGATAGTGTTTGGATCGTTTGCAGAATATTTAGATGAAATGATTAGGAATCAAACAAGAGACCTTATAGAGAAGAATATTCCTCCATCATTGAAAAGTCTCGTACCCATTCTAGGAAGAGTCGCCTCAAAAACAGTAAGGAAGGGCGAATTAAAATTAGCCCTTAGAATGATGGGGATATTAGTTGTATACGAGATGAGAAACACGGGATATGACATAAGAGACATGAGAAATGGAGGGTATAGAACAAAAAATAATGAGTATGAAACGGTCTGGATATGGGAAGATTTCTCAAGCAAGAAATTTGTGATAAGAAAATATGATGTAACTTATCCAAAACAAAGAGCCGAAGAAATGAAACAGAACTTTGAATATTTATTCCTCTACTTGTACGGAATAGAAATCAAATTCGACTCACCGCCCCAAAGGTGAGTCTTTTTTTATTCCAAGACCGCTTTAATTCTCCTTACTCCCGCGCTGGAAGATTGTTCCTTTTTAATTTTAAATTTTCCCAATTTGGAAGTATTTTCAATATGCGGACCGCCGCAGATTTCTACGCTGAAAATATCATCGCCCTCGCCGATTGTATAAACTTTTACTCTCTCGCCATATTTATCTTCAAAAACTCCCATCGCGCCGATTTTCTTTGCTTCTTCTAAGCTTATCTCCTCGCAATTTACGGGAAGATTTTTTTGTATCTGCTCGTTCACCAAACCTTCAACTTTCTGTTTTTCTTCATCCGTTAATTTCTCTGAATGCGAAAAGTCAAATCGCAATCGCTCGGCATTAATATTGCTCCCTTTCTGAAAAATATGATCGCCCAAAACTCGTCGTAAAGATTCTAATAGCAAATGCGCCACTGTATGCAATCTAACCGTCTCCTCCCCCGCATCCGCGAGTCCGCCTTTGAATTTTCCAGCGGAAGCGGTTCGGGAAAGTTGTTGATGTTTTTGAAGTTCTTTATTAAAACCTTTTTCATCTAATAAAAAATTCTTTTCATCAGCAAATTCTTTGATCTTTTCTATCGGAATTCCATTAGTAGAATATAATTGGAATGCTTCTTTTCCTGTTATTAAAGGATCTACTGCGTGAATATAACCATGAGCATCATGAGCTTGCACTCCCTCTTTGCCCTGTTGCTTCATATATTTGTCAAACTTTTTCTCTAATATTTTTTTGCCGGAGATTAAAACTATTTCAAACTTCCCCTCCTCTTTTTTAATCTCTTCTAAAATCTTATCTCTATTCAATTCTAACTCCGGATAAAAATCCTTATAAATATCTATCACGGCTTCCGCCAGTGGCAATAAAAATCCGTTTGGGATTTTTAATAAATTACCGTGCCTGATTGCTCGCCTTAATAATCTTCGCAAAACATATCCCCTATCTAAATTAGACGGCGCAACTCCGTCCGAAATCATAAAAACAGAAGTGCGAATATGATCAGCGATAACTCTATAGCTTGTAGTTTGTAGCTTGTAGCTTACAGGCGCTAATTTTTCAATTTTCTCAATTATCGATTTCAGCGTGTCTGTTTCATAAACATTATCAAACCCGTTCAAAACTGCCAGCGTCCTCTCCAGCCCCATCCCCGTATCAACATTTTTCTGCGCCAAAGCAACATACTCATATTTTTCATTATTCTTGATTCTTTTCTCATATTCCATAAAAACATTATTCCAAATCTCCACATACCTTCCACAGACACATCCCGGTTTGCAATCATCGCCATAAGGACATTTCTCAAAATTAACCGATTTTCCCAAATCAATAAAAATCTCTGTGTCTGGTCCGCACGGTCCCGTTTCCCCCGCCGGACCCCACCAATTATCTTCTTTC
>JAYEHC010000087.1:0-2031 GCA_034659355.1 Patescibacteria group bacterium
TTTCATCATCCTGACTCTCCTTGTGGCTGATCTCTCTTGTTGGCATTATGTTGATCGCCATTACACTCCAAAATAAACTTCTTGTTTTCGCCCGCCAATATAGGCACAGGTGTGTAATCAGCGTAAAATCCGCCATTTTCCGTTTCGATGTGTCCGCATAAATATTTGGGATGTGTTGTATTTTGAGAATTTAATATTCCATAAAGGCGTTCAAATTCTTTTTGTTTCCAAACCACATCCTTGCCTGACATATCGCAAAGCTTTATCCACCCGCCCATTGCCTCTACGGTTGAGTGTATAACGGGATCGCCGGCAAACTCTATACTTTGGTATCCGCCGACACTTTCTACTGCACCAATAACCCTAAGCCACGCCTTTAACGCCAAGCTATCCTGGCAACCATGGATCATTTCTATGATTTCAGCAGGCTTAGGGAAAGAATTGTAAACTCTGGTATTTATCAAATCACTGACAGCTTTTTGAACTTTATTTATTTCAAATTTTTTCAAAGCCTCCCAGTAAACTTCCATTTTTATTTCTGAAATATCTTTTCCGTCGTCAAAAATTTCAGAAAGCGTAGCCATCAAGACGGCGAATCTTTTGTTGTCTTGCTCAACCATGACTTTATCCCCTTGTAAGTATTTTTCCCTGGACCTCTTTTCATCGCAGACTCGATGCTGATAAATTTTTTTCTAAAACTACACCCCGATGCAACCACGGGACAGTATTGATCATCCGCATTTTCCAAATACCACTCCATGGCTTTATTTACGCGCTCTGTTTTAGATTGATTGTCGCCGGTCAAATCTTTTTCAATTAACAACCGAACCTGATTACCCCATGCCTTAATTTGGTTTTTGTCAACATTCACCTTTTTTTTGCTTTGCATAAAATCAGCTATTTTTCGGGCAATAGAAAAATGAAACTCACTTAGTTCTAACTTCGGATTTTGGGAAGTTGGAACAGAAGGTTTTTCTACTTCTACTTCTACTTCTACTTCTACTTCTACTTCATGTCGGGTTTCCTCAAGGCCAACTCCCGAGTTACTCCCGAGTGATTTAGCCGATTCCTTAATTTTTCTCTGTGTCCATTCATCGCAATATTTCAGTATGTTAGGGCAATTAATGGTGATATATTTACCATCATCGCTAACCTCAAAAGTGGGCATCTTTTTTTCGAGCAACTTAACAACTTTTCGCAGCCTTTGGACCGAAACCTCACCAAAACTCGCCCACTTCTTAGCAGAATACCGACAAGAAGTGCTCGGGTTTTGCTCGATTTGTGCTGCAATTTTCTCCAGAATGATCCACCAAATTCCATAACCTTCGGCTCCAAGCTCAGTAATAAGCTCAGATAAATTTTCATCATCCTGGCTATTAGCAAAATGCTTAAACCAGCGCATTATTCCCAAAACCTTTATTTTTTTTATTTTGCTTTTTGTGAAGCTCTTTATGGCAAAGACGACACAAAGTAATACCATTATCTATTTTATATCTACGTTTTGGGTATTTTTTGAAAGATTCAATATGATGTGCTTCTAAATCACCTCCTTTTTGTTTACATTCTGTGCAAGTAAAATTATCACGTTCAAAAACCGCAGAACGCCAACTCTTATATTCTTTAGTGTTTCTATAGTCAGAAGTTTCTAATTTTTTTTGTTTTTTATATATTTCGGCTTTAAAGCAAAGAATGACATTTTTTATTTGTTCTATTTCTTGTTCAGAATAAACACAACATATATCCCAAAATCCCTTATTGTCTAAAAGATTTTCAAAATGTATAAGCTGATCTAACGAATAGCGCGATCCAATTTCTTCGTCGTGTAAAAAGTCATAATATAAACTATTAATTTCTGTGTACTCATCTAAATGATTCTCTCCTGATTTTATATATTCTTCGAGAGCTTTAAAAAAAATATCTAAATCCATTGCGTACAAACCAGAAAAGCAAATGCCACGGAAAGTTTCACTTTCACATAGAAATTTTTTGACAAGAAGCGGGACATCGTTCTTTTTCATGACAACCTCATAA
>JAYEHC010000088.1:0-28550 GCA_034659355.1 Patescibacteria group bacterium
AAAATGCCTTCTGACTCGTGAATTGCCACCTGTTGATTTAATGGTCAGAACAGGCGGCGAACCGCATTTAAGCGACGGGTTTATGATGTGGGACACAGCCAACGCCCAGCTTTATTTTTTGGATAAACTCTGGCCGGATTTTAATGAACAGGATTTAGATAACGCAATTAAAGATTACTCAGAAAGAGGAAGAAGATTTGGGAAATAAAATATAAAATTAAAATCTCCTTGCTCTCTCTTTGTTATTCCGGAATTTTTTCTAGAGCGATAGCGGAAGAAAAAATATCCAGAATCTACTTTAGCTCATTTTAGAAAATCGTACGAAAGATATTATTTATTGAGATTTTCCGGAATGACAAAGGTAAGAAAATTTTAAATATGAAAAATTTGATAAACAATCTCATTAAAAACGGCTATCTGAAAACTCCGGAAATAACCAGCGCTTTTTACAAAATTGACAGAACTGATTTTATCCCGGAAGAATTAAAATCGGAAGCCGCGGCAAATACTCCTCTGTCAATCGGATACGGACAAACAATTTCTCAGCCACTGACAGTGGCTTTTATGTTGGAATTGCTAGAGCCAAAAGAAGGAGACAAAATTTTAGATGTCGGTTCCGGCTCTGGATGGCAAAGTTCTTTGCTCGCTTTTATCGCGGGAAAAGAAGGAAGAGTTTTTGCCATTGAAAGAATTCCGGAATTACTGGAATTTGGAAAAGAAAACTCTCAAAAATATAGTAGACGCAGTGAGTCTAATTTTGAAAATCTTAAGTTTATTCTCGGCGACGGATCAAAGGGCTATGAAAAAGAAGCGTTATATGATAAAATAATTGTAGCCGCTTCCGCTTTTAGTGAAATTCCGAAAGAATTAAAAAGACAGTTAAAAATTGGCGGGAGGCTAGTCATTCCCGTTGAGAACAGTATTTGGCTGATTGTTAAAAAAGCGGAAGATAAATATGAAAAGCAAGAATTTCCCGGATTTGTTTTTGTGCCGTTAGTTGAAAAAGAGGATTGAATATTAAGTATCATTTTGAAATATCCATTCAAAAGCCTTTTTTTTAAAGCATTTTCTAAAAAGCCCCTTCTTAAAGCACTTGCTAAAAAGCCCCTCCTTTTCAAAGAGGGGTTGGGGATGGTTTTGAAATATGACACCTAAATAAATACAGGATAACTATCAAGTACAAATTATGCAACTGAACAAAAAAAAGATAATCTTATCAATCTCAATTTTGGTTTTTGCTATGTTTATAATCAGCGTAGCGGGTTTTGTTTATCTCCAATATAGAATCAACGAGCCATATAATTTAAGCAGCAATATAAAAAAAGAATTTACAATAAAAAGCGGCGAGAGCGTTCAAGAGATTGCCACCGATTTAGAAGACAGGAACTTAATCAACGATCCGGACCTTTTTAAATTCTATGTTTGGCAAAAGAAAATAGGCGGCAAACTTCAAGCTGGAAGTTATGAATTGTCGCCGTCAATGTCAATTCCTGAAATCGCGAATTTATTTATTGGCGGAAAAATAAAATCCAATGAAATTTCAATAACCATACCGGAAGGATTTTCTAATCAAGAAATAGACAAACGGCTTGCTGAAAACAGTTTAATTGAAAAAGGAGATTTTATAAATTTTAGCGAAGTAAACAATTTAGATTTATCAAAATATAAATTCTTGCGAGACAAACCGGTAAACGCGAGATTGCAAGGATATTTCTTTCCGGATACTTATCAATATTATGGAGATTCATCAGTAGAAGATATTGTCAAAAAAATGCTTGATAATTTTGACAGAAAAATATCACAGGAATTAAGAGAAGAAATTAAAAAACAAAATAAATCAATTTTTGAGACGCTAATTCTTGCCAGTATTATAGAAAAAGAAGCTGGATTTACCGAAGATATGGGAAAAGTTTCCAGTGTTTTTCATAATAGATTAGAAATAGATTATCTGCTTGAATCAGACGCGACTATAAATTATATAACTGAATCAGGAAGATCACAGTCAACTTATGAAGACTTACAAATTGACTCGCCATATAATACCTATAAATACGCGGGGCTTCCGCCAACGCCAATTTGCAATCCGGGACTTAACGCTATCAAAGCGGCAATCTATCCGGAAGAAACTAATTATTTTTTCTTTTTAACATCATCCGACAGAAAAGCGATTTTTAGCAAAACCTATGAGGAGCATCTGAAAAATAAAAGTAAGTATTTGAAATAATCCTATGCGTTTGGAGTGTAGAGTGGAGCCATAGCGGAGCTCTACTGAAAACGGGAATAAAGTAATGCTTCAAATCAAGCTCCACTCTATACTCCAAAGTGTAATAATATTAAAACGCGTAAATCCTAAATAATTTTATTCTTAATTTAACAATATGGAAGAAAAAAAATTATCTGGTAAAAACATCTTGATGATAATCGCCAGTAGAAATTTTAGAGACGAGGAGTATTTTATTCCTTTTGAAATTTTTCAAAAAGCGGGGGCAAAAATCACAACCGCAAGTTCCGTCAAAGGAGAAGTAGTTGGCATTGAAGGAGGAGAAGCTAGATCAACTTTGACTTTAGAAAAAGTTGCCGTGAGAAATTTTAACGCGGTCGTTTTTATTGGAGGAGAAGGAACGAAAGAATATTTTGAAAACGAGACCGCTCATAAAATAGTTCAGGACACGGTGAACGCAAATAAAATTTTGGCCGCTATTTGCATCGCTCCGGTTATTTTAGCAAAAGCGGGAGTTTTAAAAGGAAAAACCGCCACCGTTTGGTCAAGCATTGCCAATAAAAGTGGCAAAGAAGAACTGGAAAAAGCTGGCTGTACAGTTTCTGAACAGAGAATTGAGCGGAACGAAAAAATTATTACAGCTGACGGACCCGCGGTCGCCGGAGAATTTGCAGAGACTGTAATTAAAGCCTTGACTGAAAAAGCCAACGAAGAAATTTAGGTTCTGTCTTAAAATTGATTGACATAAATCTCCAATACTTTAAAATAAGAGTGTGCTTAAAAAAAGTTAAAGTTTTTAGATATGTACACACAAAAAGTATTGGATCATTTTACAACTCCTCATAATTGTGGTAAAATTCAGGAGGCAGATGGTGTTGGCAGAGTTGGTAATCCGGTTTGCGGAGATATAATGGTAATTTATATTAAAGTGAACAAAAAAAAAGATACGCTTGAAGATATTAAATTTGAAACGCTCGGCTGCGCGGCGGCAATTGCGACCTCATCTATGATTACGGATCTCGCGAAGGGAAAAACATTGGACGAGGCGTTGAAAATTAACAGAGACAGCGTGGCGAAAAATCTTGGCGGACTCCCTCCTCTCAAACTTCACTGTTCAAACCTAGCCGCCGACGCTCTGCATAAAGCGATTGAGAATTATAGGGAATTGAAATAATTTATTTAGGATTTTCTTGCTTTCTTTCTGTCATTCTGAACTTGCTTCAGAATGTTTCAGAATCTACTCTCTTTTACATCTGATTAAACCTACAAATCACTAAACCTTTGAATAAATTGAAAATGCAATAATTGTGTTTGTGTCGTAGATAAAAGTATAGTGGTATTACTTTAAAAATAGCCATTTGTCATTCCTCCCGAGAACTTTCGGGAGGAATCCACTGCTACGCTAAGCGATAAATCCCGCATTAGACATTAAGACAAAAAGAGGTAAATTCAAAGTAATACCACTATATAATGT
Source organism: Patescibacteria group bacterium (assembly GCA_034659355.1). Lineage (GTDB taxonomy): Bacteria > Patescibacteriota > Minisyncoccia > JAHIHE01 > JAGLIN01 > JAYEHC01. The sequence continues at coordinate 3,696 of JAYEHC010000088.1, forward strand.
AAATAGTACAAGTCAGAATGTAAGATAACGAAAATTCTGAAACAAGTTCAGAATGACAATTTAAAATCAAGAAAGTTGTAAAATACAAAAAATTAATATGATTTTTAAAAAACACTTATTTTCTATAACAATTTTGTTTGCTCTGCTCGGAGGTTTGATTTGCGTGTTAATGCCCTTTGATTATATAAATGCTCAATGTGAAGGTGGTGCTCCGGATGCTAACTGTAATTATTCCGCAGGCGAGAATATGTTCAACTGCCCCAGTGATTGCAAACCGGCGGGCATTCCGGACAAAACAGTAGAAGATGTTATTGAAGACGCGGTGAAATGGATTTTAGGATTTGCCGTGGCGATTTCAATCGTGATGTTAGTCTATGGAGGATTATATTATGTTTCTTCATCGGGAGATACTGAAAGAGCGGCTACTTCAAAAAAAATTATCAAATACGCTTTACTGGGAGTAGCTATCGCCGGAAGTTCTTATGCGATTCTGTATTTGATAAATCATATTATTGGCTAGATTTTTGAATTTGACCGAATAAATAAAAAATGTAATAATAAGGGTAATGAAAAAAAACAAATTTATAATTTTTATCTCTTACTTGATGGTTTCTTTTTGCGCGATAAATATAGCAAACGCGCAATGGACTTTGCCAAATCCAGCCACTTTTAATCTTTCTACAAGAAACCCGCAAACAATAATAGAAGAACTAACAAAATGGCTTTTGGGACTTGTTGTCGCTATTGGAATTCTCGCTATTATTTGGGCGGGGATAAGTTATGTCAGTTCCGGCGGAGACACCGAGCAGGCAACCACCGCAAAGAGAATTATCAAATACGCGCTTCTGGGAATAATTGTGGCAGGAGTCGCTTGGGCGCTTGTTGATGTCCTTGTTGGAACGATACTATCCTAGATATTTTTTAAAAAAAATTATGTTGCAGAAAAAAAGAAAAATTGATGTTGTTGCAAATTTTTGTGCGACTGCGCTATTGGCATCTTTTTCAGCTCATACGGCTCTGGCTCAATTTGACGGTTTTTATATGCCGACACCACCGGCTGGCACTCCGGGAAATTTTGCTCAGTCTATTGTAAATTTAACAAATTGGATTTTGGGTTTTGTGACAATGATTGCAGTTCTGATGATTATTTGGGGAGGAATAGGCTACTTAACTTCCGCTGGAGATGAGGACAAAGCAAGAACAGGAAAGAAAACGCTGACTTACGCGCTAATAGGACTGGTTGTAGCTGGAATCGCTTACGCTCTCGTGAATGTTGTTGTTAGCATAATATTGGTTTAATATTTGGTTTGATTATTTTGATTATATAGTCAGGATAATAATTTTAAGACTTACGCGTTTGCGTATTGTCATTCCCGCCTCCGTGGGAACCCATTGCCACGATTTAACTTTATAATAAGCTAAAGAGTGAATGGTAAAATTAAATTGTAATAGTGGATTTCCGCCTCCGCGGGAATGACAATAGATGTCTAAGTTTTAAAACTATGAAAAGAAAGTCAGTCTTAAAAATAACGATATTAGCCTTATTTATATTATTTGCTTCAGCGGAAGTAATAGATAATTATATACCGGTAGCGCAAATAAATTGCGCTAACGCTCAGTGCGCTACTCCGGGAGATGGTGATGGAGACGGTCATGATTGTGATACTGCAGCTGGAGAGAATTCTGTTAATTGTCCCACGGAGTGTGCTTGGGCGCCTCCGCCGAAACCGGGTGATGTTCCGGACAATTTTGACGACACTATTTTGAACGCCACGGATTGGATACTTGGTTTTGTGGGAATGATCGCGGTTCTGATGATTATTTGGGGAGGAATAGGCTACTTAACTTCCGCCGGAGACGAGGACAAAGCGAGAACAGGAAAGAAAACGCTGACTTACGCGCTAATAGGACTGGTTGTAGCTGGAATCGCTTACGCTCTCGTGAAGGTAGTTGTTTCGACAATACTTATATAATTTTGAAAATGTTATTAAAAATAGATATATTTAAAAAAGATTTTGTCGCTTTGTTGTTGTGTTCTTTTTGTTTGTTATTGTTATCGCTCTTTTTAAATATCTGTATTGCTGAGGCCATCTGCAATGGCGGAACTCCTGATGGAACTCTTGATTCGGGAGAAATGTGCGATGGAGCAAATTTTCGCGGGATTTCTAGTGCGCCAGCGACATGTGAAGATCTTGGGGATTCTAGTCCTACTAGCACCACTAGCGGAAATAATCTTATATGTAATGCTGATTGCACAATTGATTCCAGCATGTGCAGTGGAGGACTTCAGTCCCCGCCAAAACCGGGAGATGTTCCGGACGATTTCAAAGGCAGTGTCTTAAACATAACAAATTGGTTACTTGGTTTTGTAACAGCGATTGCGGTCTTAGTTATAATTTGGGGAGGAATAAACTATTTAACTTCCGCCGGAGATGAAGACAAGGCGAGAACAGGAAAGAAAACGCTGACATACGCTTTATTAGGACTGGTCGTGGTTGGAATCGCCTACGCTCTCGTAAATGTTGTTATAGGAGTAATTCTAGGATAGAAATAACAGAATTTTTAAAAAATAACTTCTTAATTTAAAAAAAATGATTAATTTAAAAAAAATAAGAAGCAAAGTTTTGTCAGTTTTTGCTGTTTTGTTTGTTTTGTCAGCAAACATAGCAAACGCGAAATGGGAATCGCCATCTCAGCCAACCGGCGTTCCGAGCGACTTTGACAGCGCTATTTTAAACGCCACAAATTGGATTCTTGGTTTTGTGGGAATGATCGCGGTTCTGATGCTTATTTGGGGAGGCGTAACTTATTTAACTTCCGCTGGAGATGAAGACAAAGCGAAAACAGGAAAGAAAACATTGTCATACGCGATCATCGGACTTGTCATCGCTGGAATCGCTTACGCGATTGTAGATGTAATTGTAACAACGATATTGGCATAGTTTTGCTTATCGTTCTAAAGAAACCTGTCATTCTGAACTAACTTGTCATTCTGAACTTGTTTCAGAATCTTTTCTCTGTTACATTTAACCAAACCCATAAATCACTAAACTTTGAATAAGTTGAAAATGCAATAATTGTATTATTCCGTCGCCGCGGGGCTTAGCCCCTCGGCGGAAATCTCCCCGCGTTTTCCTATGCCACGCTCTGCGAGACTTCTCGTCGCGGGGCTAAGCCGTCGCGACAGCGGAAATATATCTTAAAAAATAACTTAGCCTATTTTAACTAATCCTGCCCGGAAATCCCCCTAGCCCCCTTTTACAAAGGGGGAACAATTGGAGAAAATCAGCAGAGCCTAAATAAGATAAGTCAAAATGTAATACAACGAAGATTCTGAAATAAATTCAGAATGACAAATTTTAAATAGATTAATAATATTGAAAGGGGGTGAAAAAAATGAACAAATTAATAAAAGCTATTCTGGCCTCCTCTGTAGCGTCTTATGCTTTAATATACAGCACAAATCTTGCTTTAGCGCAAAGTGGTGTAGGTAAGTGGGGAGACAAATGCTCGCCAAGTAATGTTCCTACAGACATCAAAAAAGCAATTATGAATGTTACTAACTGGATTTTGGGATTTGTCGCAATTATCGCTACTTTGGTAATTATTTACGGTGGAGTTATGTATCTTACTGCTGGTGGAAATGAAGACAATGTTGCTAGCGCTAAGAAAACTATTTCTTTTGGAATCATCGGTATTGTAATCTGCGGTCTTGCTTACGCGATAGTTATCGTTGTTTCTACTGTCATCTTGACAGCATAATTTTACTGCGACCTTATTCAAAAGGAGAGGCATTCGCCTCTCTTTTTTTGACCGCCCGGCAAAATTATGGTATTCTATTTTTAGAAGCGTTGAAAAAATAATGTCTTATACGCAATTTAATTATTCCCTTTTTTTGTAAAAGGGGAAGCTTATAAGATAGATTTTACAGGGTAATTTACTCCTCCTAAAATCTTCTCATTTTTGTCATCCCGAGCGACGATAGGAGCCGAGAGCTTGCCCTGAGCGCAGCCGAACGGGGATCTGTGAGCAGATAAAATGTAATTTGTTAAAATAGCTTAAATTAAGCAAAACATAATTGCGTTTACAGATTCCTCCACTCCGCTCGCTCGTGCCTCGCTCGCTCCGGTCGGAATGACAAAACATTTTTATAAAGAGTGAATTACCCTGGTAGATTTTAAAACAAGTTCGGGACAAAATCAAATTAAATAGCTTAAACATCATAACCAATCTAACGCCAAAAAAATGAGAATAGCGCAAGTTGTTTCGCTTCAAGAATCTGTGCCGCCAAAAGGAAAAAACGGTTTGGAGTTTATGGTCTGTTATTTGATAGAAGAATTGGTTAAACGCGGACATCAGGTAACTTTATTTGGCACAAAAGATTCCAAAACAAGCGCGCGCTTGATAGATATCTTACCGTTTCCGGCATCAAGAAAAAGATTATTTGGCTGGGGCGGAATGGACTATTCTCTTGCCGCGATGACAAAAGCTGTTGAAATGGCGAATGAGTTTGATGTAATTCATACACACATCGGATCTTCCGCTTTTTATTTCGCCGACTTAATAAAAACACCGATCGTAGAGACAATTCACAGCCCTATCCATAAAATTCCTAAAAAATACCTGCTAAAGAAAAAGCTTTTTAATAAATACTCTAAAGACACAATTAGAAGATACAGAAAAGCGCAACATATTTTTGTCAGCAAAAACCAACTGGATAGTTCCGCTTTAAAAATAAACAGCAAAGTTATTCACAATGGAATCGCGCTGGAAGATTTTAGTTTCAGAGAAAACAGCGATGATTATTTTATTTATCTCGGATATCTTACTTTCAATAAAGGCGCCCACATTGCGGCGCAAGCGGCAAGATGGGCAAAAGTAAATTTAAAACTGGCGGGCAGTTATAAAGGTTGTGAAAGATATTTTGAAGAAAGGGTGCAACCGTATCTTCAAAAAGGAAAAATTGAATATGTCGGCGTTGCCAGTCCCGCAAAAAGAAATAAACTTTTGGGCGGAGCAAAAGCGATTCTAGTCCCGGTTCAATGGGAAGAACCATTTGGATTGATTATGATTGAAGCGATGGCGTGCGGCACTCCGGTTATCGGTTTTAATAAAGCCGCGATTCCGGAAATAGTTCTTGATGGCAAAACAGGTTTTGTCGTTGAAGATATGCGAAAAATGGTCAGCGCCATAAAAAAGGTTGGTAAAATAAAAAGGATTGACTGCCGCCAACATATTGAAAAAAATTTTTCCGTGGAAAAAATGGTTGATGAATATGAAAAGGTTTATAAAAAAGCAATCCGGACATCTTTATTAAAATAGCGTTAGATTTATGCTTAAATTTGCTTTAAAATCATTTTTTACTCTATTTATAATTTCGGCAATATTTATTTCAGTTTTTTTGTGTGATATTTTTTCTACGGGACAAAAAATATTTTCCAGCGCTGAAAATACTTCAATGATAAAACAGCTTGGCGAATTAGTTTTTAGCCCGGCAGAAAAACTCAAAGGGGAGGACAAAGAAAGAATTAACATTTTACTTCTGGGAATTGGCGGAGAAGGACACAGTGGCGGTGATCTAACGGATACAATTATGATTGCCAGCATAAAGCCGACGACAAATGAAGCGTCAATCCTTTCAATTCCGCGCGATTTATATGTTCAAATTCCCAACACAAATCAGAGTAGCAAAATTAACGCTGTGAAATTTTTGGGAGATAAAAGCAGAGAAAAAAACGGCATTGAATTATTAAAACAAACAGTTGGCGAAGTATCAGGGCTGGATATTCATTATTTCGTTCAGCTGGATTTTAACGGTTTTATAAAAATAATTGATGATTTGGGAGGAATTGATATTTATTTAAAAAATGATATCAACGATCCGGCGTATCCAAATTTTAACCGTGGCTATGATCCTTTTTACATAAAAAAGGGTTGGCATCACTTGGACGGCGCGACGGCGCTCAAAGTGGCGCGTTCCCGACATAGCAGAATGGGTGACTTTGACCGCATAGAAAGACAGCAAGATATCATCAAAGCCGTCAAACAAAAAGTTTTTGAAAAATATTCCGGACTTGACGTTTTTACCTTTAAAAAGATATTTGATTCTCTGGGCGATAATTTAAGAACAGATTTACAGCTCAAAGAATTTCCAAGATCTTATAAGATAGCGAAGGAAATCAAAAATCACAAAATCACAACGGAAGTAATTGACACCAAAAGATATTTAAACAGAACGCATATTGGAAGAGGTTATACTTTACAAGCGAAAGATAAAACCTATAATGATATTAAGGATTTGAACAAAAATATATTTGACATTGAAATTTCAGACGAGCGGAAAGAATTGATTAGAAATGAAAACGCGACAATTGAAATACAGAACGGCGCTGGCTCTCCTGATCTTGCGAATAAAGTAGCTAAGGATTTGGAGACTCTTGGCTATAAAATTATCAATTCAACAAATATAGCCACTCCCGATTTTTCCGGAGTTCGTCTTTATGATTATTCAAAAGAAGCAAAACCAAATACACTTGAATTTTTAAAAGAAAAATTTAACGCTGTTGTGATGGAAATATCTAACAATGAATTTAGCAAAGCGGAATTTGTGATTGTGTTAGGGAAAGGATTTTGATTTTTCTATCATTGCGAGAAGCCCGAATGAGCATAGCAAATGAGAAAGCGACGCAATGACAAATTTTATTCATAATTCACATATATGAAATTAATAATCGGTCTCGGCAATCCGGGTGAAAAATATGAAAAAACCAGACATAGTGCCGGGTTTTTAGCTGTTGATAAAATAGCGAGTAATCTTCAATTTCCGTCTTTTGAATTTCACAGAACTTTTAACGCGGAAATTTCAAAAGATATGATTAACGATGAAAAAGTTATTATGGTAAAACCGCAAACATTTATGAATAATTCCGGCGTAGCGGTTAAAGCTATGATGGATTATTATGAAATAAGACTAGAAAATATTATCGTGATTCATGACGACTTGGATATTACGATAGGAGAATACAAAGCAATAAAAAACCGCGGATCCGCGGGGCATAAAGGCGTCCAGTCAATTATGGGTTATCTTGGAACAGAAGATTTTAAAAGAATAAGAATTGGAGTTGGAGCTAAATACAGCGGACTTGCGGTTTTATTTGAAGAAAAAGACCATAGAAAAATTCCCGTAGAAAAATTCGTCTTGCAAAAATTTAGCGACGAGGAAATGGTAGAACTTGAAAAAGTTATTGATGAAATTGTGAACAATATTGGAGACTTGCTTGAGAGATAAAAGCTATCAATTCTGAAAAATTAGCGTCCACTATCCTGTCTATAAGCGCGAGGTTTACGCTAAGGAAAGCGCAGACCTCGACTCACGGCTACTTACGCAACATTAAGGAGGGATAGTTGCGTTTTTGCCGCTCATGGACAGGACGGTGAACGCTAAGTTTTAATGTTCAAGATCCTGCCTATAAGCGCAAGATTTATATTTATAAAAATGATAAACCTTAACTTACGGCTATTAACACAGCGTAAGGAGGGGTTGCTATGTTTTTTGCCGCTCATAGACAAGATACTAAACACTAAATAATTTAACTCATCCGACTAGGCACTCTAGCACGAAAATAAAAATATGTCAACCCCTGAGAATAACGATAAAAAATATTACAACGCTTTTAATTTCATCCCTCAAATAGGACCAGTTAGATTTAGGAAACTAATTAGCCATTTCAAATCAATGGAGGACGCTTGGAACGCCAGCGCGTCTGAGTTTTATGGAGCGGGTATTGAAGAAGATGTTGTGGAAAAAATTTTAGAAAGCAGAAAAAATATCTTCGTTGAAAAAGAATTTGAAAAACTGGAAAAAGAAAAAATTAAAATAATAACAATAGAAGATACTTCGTATCCAACGCTTCTCAAGGAAACGCACAGCGCGCCGGCTGTTTTATACTTTAAAGGAGAAATAGAAAAAGATAATTTATCTATCGCTATTGTCGGACCGCGAAAAGTTTCCATTTATGGCAAACAAGCCTCCTCTCAATTTGCCGGCGAACTTTCCAAAGCAGGTCTGACTATTGTTAGCGGAATGGCGCTTGGCGTTGATAGCATCGCGCACAACGAATGCGTGAAATTAAAAAATAAAACAGTTGCTGTTTTAGGAGGAGGAATTGACACCGCAAGCATTTATCCGTCAAGCAACTGTCAAATAGCTGAAAATATTGTTGCCAACGGCGGAGCGATTATCAGCGAGTATCCGATTGGCACTCCTCCGCTCAAACAGCACTTTCCGGCAAGAAACAGAATTATTAGCGGATTATCTTTAGGTGTTTTGGTTATTGAAGCGTCGGAAAGATCAGGCGCGTTAATTACCGCCAGATTCGCGCTGGAACAAAACCGTGAAGTATTCGCGGTTCCCGGCAGTATTTTCTCCAAAAATTCAGAAGGGACAAATAATCTGATTAAACTGGGAGCAAAACTGTCTGGCAAATCTGAAGACATTTTAGAAGAATTGAATTTGGAATTCGCGTCAGAAATAAAAAAAGCGCGGGAAATAATTCCCGACAACGAAGAAGAAAAAATTATTCTGGAAAATCTTTCTCCCGACGAGCCGATTCAAATTGACAAACTGGCAAAAACTATCGCAATAAACACCTCAGCTCTTTCAAGTTTATTGACACTAATGGAAATAAAAGGTAAAGTCAAAAATGTCGGAGGAATGAGGTATGTGATTGTGAGATGATTTAGAATTGTTTATTGGTGAATTAAAGAATTTATGCAAAAAATAAAAAAGCCGAAAAGAGATTTTCTTTTTATTGACGAGTCGGGAGACCCTGGAGATTTTACGGAATATTTTATTATGGGACTTTTGCACATTACAGATATGTCTTTCAAAAAATTAAATATTCATTTAGGAGCATTCAGATATTTTGGAGAAATAAAAAATGAATTAAAATCTACAAGATTAAATAAAATTCAAAAAGAAAAACTTTTAGACATTCTTAATTTTTCAATTAATGAAAATAGTTTTGTAAAAGCAAGCGCTGTTTATGTTAACAAGAGAAACTATAAAGGCAACTATTTAAAAGATCGCGATATATATTCAAAAGATTCGACGAGATTCAGACATTTTATAATGCGTAGATTGATCGAATTTCATTTTAAAAATAACAAGATACAATCAGAAGAGATTGAATTAATTATTGACAGATTCCATTCTACGGAAAACATGGAACAACAAATGAGAAATTATTTAAGAAATGAATATTTTTGTAATCTCCCAAGATTTTTATATATAACTCAAGCTGATTCCAGATATGTTGAATTATTGCAAATCGCTGATTGGATTTCTGGTAGCGTAAAGGATAAATTTTTTGTCAATCCCGAAAGGGATTACAAAAACCTTTTTTCTCATATACAGGTAAAAGAGATAGTTATCTAAAACAAAAAAGAGCCGGTGCCCTTACGAGCCCAGCCCTTTTCAATTGTCTACCTGCATTTTACACCTAAACTAAAAACTTGTCAACCCCAAACAAAAAACTCATCATCGTTGAATCCCCTACCAAAGCGAAAACTATTTCGCGGTTTTTGGGGAAGGATTATATTGTGCAATCCTCTTTCGGGCATTTGCGGGATCTGCCAAAGAAGAAAATGGGAATTGATATTGAAAATGATTTTCAGCCGGAATATGAAGTGAACGAAAAAAGCAAGAAACGGGCTAACGAATTGAAAAGACTGGCGAAAAAAGCGGATGAAGTTATACTGGCTTCTGATGAGGACCGTGAAGGAGAAGCGATTGCGTGGCATTTGATGAAAATTCTGGGAACAAAATCACAATATCAGAGAATTGTTTTTCACGAAATTACTAAAAACGCTATTTTAGAAGCGTTGAAAAATCCAAGAGAGCTGGATATGAATTTGGTTGACGCCCAGCAGGCAAGAAGAGTTTTAGATAGATTGGTCGGTTATGAACTCTCTCCTTTTCTCTGGAAGAAAATCAGATATGGATTGTCAGCGGGACGAGTGCAATCAGTCGCAGTAAGATTAATTGTGAAACGCGAAGAAGAAATTAGAAAATTTAATCCTCAAGAATACTGGAGTATAGAATCAGAGGTTAGAAAACTGGGAAACTGGGAAACTGGAAGTGAGGAATTTGAGAAAAATAAGTTTAGAATAAGACTGATTAAAATAAACAATAGAGCCGTTCCTAAGTTAGGAATCAAAAGCAAAGCTGAAGCGGATGAAATTAAAAGCAATTTGGAAAAAGCGGATTATCAAGTTGAAAAAGTAACCAAGAAAGAAACAAAGAAAAATCCCTTGCCGCCATTTACAACGAGCACGCTACAGCAAGCGGCGAATAATAAATTGCGATTCAGCGCTAAACAAACAATGATGCTCGCGCAGAGATTATACGAAGGAACAGATCTGGGAAGCAAAGGTCCGACAGGTTTGATTACTTATATGAGAACTGATTCTTTAAGTTTAAGCAAAGATTCGCTAAAATCTGCTGAAAACTATATCACAAATAAGTTCGGCAAGAAATATTTCAGCCAAAGATTTTTCAAAACAAAAAGCAAAGGCGCGCAGGAAGCACACGAAGCAATTAGACCGACCGATCCGATGAGAGATCCCGAAAGCGTTAAAGGATATTTAGACGACAGACAATACAAATTATATAAATTAATCTGGCAAAGAATGATCGCTTCTCAAATGGCAAGCGCGATTAGCGATTTAACGACAATTGATGTCTTAGCAGCTGTCGCGACTGATATGGCTGTAGAGGCAGGTCGCGACCTGCCTCTACAGCCACAACGATTTTCTTTACGCGCTACTGGTTCGGTTATCAAATTTGAGGGCTTCCTAAAGGTCTATACAATTAAATCCGAGGAAGTGTTTTTGCCAAAAGTGGAAGAAAAAGAAAAGCTGGATTTATTAAAAGTAATTTCCGAACAGCATTTTACCCAGCCACCGGCGCGCTATACGGAAGCAAGTCTGGTAAAAAAACTGGAAGAAGAAGGAATTGGTCGTCCTTCCACCTATGCGCCAACTCTTTCCACGATTCAAGATCGCGGTTATGTGGAAAAAATTGAACGGAAATTTCATCCGAAAGACATCGGCGAACTGGTCAACAAACTGTTGGTAGAGCATTTTCCAAACATAGTTGATTTGAAATTTACCGCTAATATGGAAAAAGATTTTGATGAAATCGCCGAGGGAAAAATCAAATGGACGCCAATTATAAAAAACTTTTATAAACCGTTTAAAAAAAATCTTATGCAAAAAGAAAAAGAGGTTAATAAAAAAGATCTCACTGAAGAGGCGACTGATGAAACCTGCGAAAAATGCGGTTCGCCGATGATCATCAAAATGGGCCGTTTTGGAAAATTTATGGCGTGCAGCAATTATCCTGATTGTAAAAATACCAAACAGCTTGACGATAACGGAAAAGTGGAAGAACCTGAAACTACTAACGAAGTCTGCGAAAAGTGCGGCAAGCCGATGGTTTTTAAAATCGGTCGCTATGGAAAATTTCTAGGCTGTTCCGGTTATCCCGATTGTCGCAATATCAAAGCAATCGTCAAATCAACCGGTGTTAAATGCACACAGTGTGGCAAGGGAGAAATTGTGGAAAAGAAATCAAAAAAAGGCAAGATATTTTTTGCCTGCGATCAATATCCAAAATGTAAATACGCCCTTTGGAGCAAACCGACGGGCGAGAAATGTCCTGTCTGCGGAGGGTTAATGGTTTTTGGAAAAAATGAGACAAGCGTTTGCGGAAATAAAGATTGCGGGAAAGGATAGAAAAATATAAAAAATTCATCTCAGAATTCAGAGATGAATTTTTTATATTTTTTATTTCTTTCAATCACTCAAAAATTGAGGAGATAAATTTAACCAAAATGTTATAAAATTTCTTCATTTCCGCAATATCAACCCACTCATTTTCTCCATGAATATTTCCACAATTTATTTTAGTAATAATAGTTGGAATTTTTTTACTGAAAAAATATCTGGCGTCTGAAGCTCCTTCCTTTTTAATAGAATTGACTTCTCTTTTCAATTCTTCGTTTGCAATATTTGCGTATAATTTAATTAAAGGATGGTTTCTGTTTTGAATGAAAGGATGACCTTCGGCAACAATTTCTATTTCTTTAAAAATCTTTTCTACTTCTTTAAAAATCTTTTTTCTATCTTCCTTCTTTGTAAATCTGATATCTAGAAACATCTCGGCATAATCAGGCACTTTATTTATTGTTTCTCCTCCTAAAATTTTTCCTAAATTCATTGTGTTTTTCCATTCTCCTTCTTTAATCTCTGGGATAACTTTTCTTAATTTTATATATCTGTTTATCAAATCATCAATAGCATTTTTTCCTAAAAACGGCATTGACGCATGAGACGATTTACCAAATGACCTAACTTTAAAATGTAGAACTCCTTTTTGATTTAGTACTATCGTGTTCAATCTTTTTCCTCCATCTGGAACAACTGCAAATTGCGATTTGTATTTTTTCTCATTTAATAAATAACCGACTCCATTCGCCCCTCCAATTTCTTCATCTGTAGTTAGCATTAACCCGATTGACGGTTTCTTTTTTTGTTTAGAAAAGAACTTTATCACTTCAATCATTACCGCGCAACCAGCTTTCATATCTCCACTGCCACGCCCATAGATTTTCTTATTTTTTACTTTTGCCTTAAAAAAGTTTTTATCAGCAGAAACAACATCAAGATGTCCATTTAAAAACAAGAATGGATTTTTTTCTTTTCTTAAATTAATAACAATTGAAGGAATATTATTATGAACAAATTTTTTAATAAAAACATCCTCATTTTTAAATTGTTTTTCAACAAAGTTAACTATGCTTTGTTTTGCTTTCAAGTCTTCTTCTACTGAAGAAAAAGCAATTAGTTTTTCAGTCAGTTTGATAATTTCATTTTCCATATTTTTATTTAACACAAAAACTACTTTGATTATAACACAAAAATAAAAAGTGAGACAGTTTCTCACTTTTAAATAAATGTTTTTAGTTTCTCCTCTATCCTATTTTGTTCGTCCTGATTACCAGCAATTAGAACACCTATTTTTCTATCACTGATACATCCCCAGTTTACCACGATAACACCTGATTTCCTTGAGGAATCATATTCTATCCCTTCAAGATTTAAATTATCAAATGTTGTTATATTGGTTTCAAAATTCTTTGCAACCCAACTTCCAATGCCAAGTTTTTTGGCAATATTCGTTGGATATGTGGAACCGTTGTAGCGGGGATTGCACTCAATTGCTAGATATTTTCCGTCTTCTGTCACGGCAAGATCAAAAGCAAAATATCCTCTCATGCCCTCTTGCTGCATTTTCATAGCAATCTGGTCTGTAATTTCCCATACATTTTCATAATCATTTGTAGACCTACTGCCTGCATACTGACACTCTTCAAGAATTTGCTCAGTTATCGCCACTCTCTTAAGATATTTATCATATGCCACATATTGGACATTTATAAATGTTTTGGCTTCAACCTCTTCTTGAATTTGAAAATCTACTTCAGGTTCTATTAAAGAAATCTCCTTTTCTAACTCACTCTCATCTTCGCACTTGATTACACCAAGTCCAGAGACAGATGTGGAAATCTTTAAATAAACTGGGAATTTAGTGCCATTGCAACCACAAAACTGATTTACATTTTCAAAGCAATCAGTCTTAGGAACATCAATTGACAAATCATGACAAAGCGCCATAAAACTATTTTTTGAATTCATCTTTTCAGCCAAGTCAAACCATTTTTTATTTGGACGAGCTGAATGTGCTTTTGAACCAAAGAAAAACACAGATAATTCATAACCTAGGAAATTCTCTACTATATTAAAATTATCATCCCAGATAACATTTTTGGTATGAGAAAGTCCAATCTTGTCATAATGACTTGTAATCCATTTCCAACCATCATTTAAATCTGGATGAAGTTGAATTATGTCATTGGGATTAGTTTCTCCCAAAACACGACCTGGATATTTAAAAACTCCAAGTAGTTTTGACAATTCGTCTTCGTCAGAGCAGTCGCTAAGATCATGATTAAATACCTGTTTGGTCTTAGGAGCAGCATCCTCCATACCATGATTAAAGATACTTCCGATAGAATTCTCAACATTGTGATTGAAAATTCTTCTTTTGCTTTCTTGATTTTCAATGTTCATCTTATTCTCCTCCTCTGTTTAATAGAACACCCCAAGCGAGAATCGCACTCACATCTTTGTTTTTCACGCAAAGATCAAATCTTTATTATTGGGATATTTTACTTTTCTGGCAGAATTCTTTTTTTAAATCCACCCTCTAAAATTCCAATTTTGAAATCCTAAAGGATAAATTCCAGACGAATATTCGTATAATAAAAAATAGCCCCTCGCGATGGGCTGTTTATTTTTTATGAGTTATTATAAGAAAAACAACCTATCGCTAATGACGGCTAAAAAAGAAAAACCAGTTGTTTTTTGCGTAATCCATAAAGTCTCTTAACTTGTGAAAAGTGTAGCACACTAAAAAAATATGTCAAATTTTTATTTAGCGACAGCTTAACGCGCGCCTACGAATTATTTATTACCCCATCCTCTTTCATAAACTCCAAAGCTTCCAGAACTGAATAAGACGCTCTGGTAACACCCATACTCTTTATGCTCGTGTCGGTTCCGATGAGATAGAGACCTTGAATTGGAGATTTTGGCGAAGGAAATCTTACACCAACCGTAACCGCCGCCTTTTCAGGAATAGTAATTTGAGTATGTTCAAATTCAATATTTTTTTTAATTTTTGGCAGAGCGACAAAAATAGTATGCTTTAATTTACAAAGCTGTTTTTCCGGATCAGCCTCTTTGAAAATAGTCGTGAATCCGACAAGCTGTTTGTTTTTGGGAGCCAAGTTGGAATCAAAATTAGAAACGGGAATTGCCCAATAAGGAGTCAGCGTGTCAAAATATACCTCTGATCCCTGATACGCTAATTCCGGCATTTTGTTTTTTAAACCCAGCCAAAGAGTAAAACTTCTGGTTTGTTTGATTTTAGCAAGTTCAGCTTTATATTTGTTGCTAAGTTTATCTACCAGACTAGGAAGATCTTTAGCAAATCCTGAATAAATAACAGTCTTGGCTGAATAAATTTCTTTGTCGGTTTGAACTCCTTGCAACTTATTATTTTTAACAATAAATTTAAGCGCTTTTTCATTGGTCTTAAAAGTAATTTTATTTTGGGGAATAGAATTTAAAACCGATGCGGTAATGCTTTGAATTCCTCCCAACGGATAGCCTTGTGAATTATAATTGTGTCTAGCGAATTTAACTATTTTTTTGAAATGTTTTCTTACGCCTTTCTTGCTTCCATTATTTTCATCAACATATCCGGAACCGCCAAGAATTCTCCATGTCGGAGTTTCCTTCATTGATTTACCGCTGAGAAAATAGCAAACTGTATCTATAAATCTCATTGACTTGGCTGAAAAACGATAACTTTTTAAATAATCATCAACGCTTCTTTCAAGAATATTTTTATTGAGAGAAGAATTAGCGACAGCGTCTATCATTGCTCCCGCTAAAAGAATTCTGTCTCGCCGAGAAAGAATATCAAAAAAAGAAAGCTGAGTAAGCGTTAATGGTATTTCCTGCAGTTTATTTTGCCAGCGCGCGTAATATAATCCCAGTGGCATAAATTTCGGGACAACAGAAAAATATCTATCCATTAAAATTTTCAAGGGACCGTTAGTTAATTCTGTAATAGCATGCGGACCAGTATCCAGATAATAGCCGTCTATCTCATAAGTACGGCAATTTCCGCCAAGATAAGCGCTTTCTTCAATTACCAAAACATTCTTTTTTTCTTTGCACAAAGCCAATGCCATCAAAAGCCCGCTAATCCCAGCACCAACTATAATTGCGTCATATTTTGTTTTATATTTTGTTTTTGTCATAAAGATATTATTGAGATATACTGATGTTATAATAAATGAAATTTGGAAATAGCGCCAGCTTTAAAAATCGTTAAGGACTTCCTCGCTTTTCTGTCATTCCAGAAAATTTCTTTCGCCAGCAGGCGAAAAAGAAATTTGTCTGGAATCCATTGCTACTATTTGTCTGTTTTAGCAATAAGAATTTGGTTTTTAAAAAAGTAAGCTGTAAGCCATAGCAATGGATCCCAGACATTTTTTTCCACTCCGTTACAGAAAAAATTCCGGGATGACGATAAGGATAATAAAAAAGTGGAGAAGTTCTAAAGATGTTAATATGCTAATATGCTAAAAAGTTCAAACGCTACTGAGCTTCTTGCGCCAGCGGGAAGTTTTGAGAAATTGAAATACGCTTTGGAATTTGGAGCAGACGCGGTTTACGCGGGACTGCCTGATTTTAGTTTGCGGGCGAGAATAAATAAATTTGACGAAAAAAATATCATTGAAGCGATAAATTATACTCATTGTAAAAATAAGAAAATTTATCTCACTCTCAATATCTTCGCGCGCAATGATCATTTAAAAAATATGGAAAAACACTTGCGAAATTTAAAAAATAATCCACCGGACGCTCTTATTATTTCTGACCCGGGCGTGATAGAAATAGCAAAAAAGATATTACCGAAAGTAAAAATTCATCTTTCCACACAGGCAAACACGACCAATTGGCAAACAGCAAAAGCTTGGCATAAAATGGGAATTGAAAGAATAGTGCTGGCAAGAGAGTTAAGCTTAGAAGAGATACAAGAAATCCATCGCAGAGTTCCAAAGCTAGAATTGGAATATTTTGTTCACGGCGCAATGTGTATGGCATATTCCGGGAGATGTTTTTTAAGCGCGTGGCAAACAGGAAGAAGCTCAAATCTCGGTGACTGCGCGCAGAATTGCCGCTGGAAATACCAACTAGTTGAAGAAAAAAGACCAAACGAGTATATTCCAATAGAACAAGATCAACACGGTTCATACTTTTTAAATTCCAAAGATTTATGTCTGATTGAATATCTGGAAGAGCTGGAAAATGCCGGTATAACTTCTTTCAAGATTGAAGGAAGAGCAAAAAGTGTTTACTATTTATCGCAAGTTGTTAAAGCATATCAGCAAGCGTTGCAGATTAAACCAAATACTAAAAATAAAAAAACTGAAATAAAGAAATTAAAAAAAGATCTCGACAAACTTCTAAATAGAACTTTCACGACTGGTTTTTTATTTAATGAATGCAAAAACAAAGGACAAGAAACAAGGTTTTCGCATCTTAAAGAAAAGCATTTGTTCATAGGAGAAGCGCTTGAATCAAAACGCAAAATAAAAAAAACCGGTTTAAATTTCAGACTGGTAAAAATAAAAGTTCATAATGCAATTTTTGTTGGCGACAAAATTGAATTTATCCAGCCGAAAAAAGATAACATTTTTTGCAAAATAAAAAATATCTATGAATGCGAAACTTTAGAAAAGTTAAAATCCGCTCACGGCGGACAGGAAAGAACAGTTTATATTGAAGTTAGTAAAACACCAAAAAAGTTTAGTGTCTTAAGAAAAAAACTGAATTAATGTTAAGAAAAATTTTAAAAAAAATTAACGCGATTATTTTCTGAAAATAATAATGCGGTATAAATGAAAAGACTTGTTTTAAAGCTTTGGTCAGGTTTTGTTTTTTGTTTCATCGTTTAAAATATGCTATTATTTTAATAGACCTCTTGCGTAATTAATTTCGCAGCAGGAAATAATTACGCAAGAGGTCTAATATCATCACTTTCTAATTTATAAATTTTAACATCTTGCGCCTATGCCATTTGTATTTAAAAAACTGTCAATTCCGGAAGTTGTCTTAATAGAACCAAAAATCTTTGAAGACCAAAGAGGGTTTTTTATGGAAAGCTATAAGTATTCAGAATTCGCCGCTTTTGGAATCAAAGACGAGTTCGTTCAAGACAATCATTCCAAGTCCGTAAAGAATGTTTTGCGAGGACTACATTTTCAAATGCTTCCAAAAGCCCAAGCAAAATTAGTTAGATGTATTTCCGGAGAAATTTTTGATGTCGCGGTGGATATCAGAAAAAACTCGCCGGCTTATGGGAAATGGGTTGGGGAAATTTTGTCCGAGGAAAACAAAAAAGAGCTTTTTCTTCCTGTTGGTTTCGCGCACGGGTTTTGTGTCTTGAGCGCCGAGGCGGAAATTGTTTACAAAAGTTCGGATGAATATTCCCCCGAACGCGAAAGAGCGATTATCTGGAATGATCCGACAATAAATATAAATTGGCCGATTAAAAATCCGATAGTTTCCGAAAAAGATGACGCGAGTAATTTTTTGAAAGAGGTTGAGAATAATTTTGTTTACAGAAAATAAAATTAAGTAAAAACTATTGAATAGATTGTTTCTTGTATCTAATAAATAAAAAACTAAAACAAAAGTTATGAAGGCAATCGCTCATGCTTGGCTGGCATTAATGGCTTTGGAAAGATTGAAAAAGTTCAAAAAAACCAAATCATTTCAAAGCGGTTTTTTAGGAGAAAATTTTGAAGGATATTTTCTTGGAAACAGTTTTGATGATTATTTTCAAAAACAGGCGGAAAGTTTTGTTAAATTTTTTGACAAACGAAAAGACGCTTTTTTGAAGGGCGCTTGGTTTCCCGATAGTGTCATCGCTGATAATTTGACCGGGGGACACACTTTCAAACTCAAAAAACCAACCAATGAAAAGGAAAGAGAAGAAGCAAAAAGAATTGAGAACCAAACACCGGGGCACCTTTCTTCACTGGAAAAACTAAATATCAATAAATCAAGATTAAACGAAAAGATTTATCGTAAATCCAAATATATTCTTCCCGATCGTTGCCAAGCTTTGGTTCATGCTATTAGAGATATGGTTTTAATTCAAAAAGAAGAAGCAAAAGGATCCGAGATTATTTTCAACGATAATCAAATAACCATTTATTTTAATGCTTAGTCATTATATCGCGGACGCTCATGTTCCGCCTCATTGCGACAGTAGAGATTTCTATGGACCTTCAACTATCCATCCTGATATGGAAAAATACTGGGACAAAGAAATTAAAAAGTTTTATGAATTTGATAAAAAAAGAAAGACATTTAATTATGATCTTGACGGAGCGCCGGAGCTTATTAAAGATAAGAAAAAAACAGAACAATTCGAAAACTCTTTTCTTTATCAAACAATAGAAGAATTAAGCAACAGAAAATGGGAGTTAAAGAAAGCAAAAGGAAAACTGGCTGATAGAGAAATCATTGGCGAGGGAAACAAAAAAGTTTATGACTATATCAAGGCAATTTGTTTTGTTTCTTATCTGGTATCTACCGATTTTATTCCAGAAGATATTACAGAAAAAGAGTATAAGGAGTTGAGAATTCTGGAAGATTCAAAATATCAAAATAAATTAAATCAAATCAGCGTGCACACTCTCGCTGATGCAGTTGATTCAATCGCTCTTATTTGGTTATTGACTTGGGATAAGTATAACAAACTAAAAGAGGGGATTGAAAATAAAATGAAAAGAATTGAGAAGGAGGGCGGGGTTATTAAATAGGTCGATAAGACATAAGTTTTAAAATAACCACAAAGACGAGGCATTGCCTCGTCTTTGTTATAGCGATGAATAAGTCAAATCTCTTATACATCTTCCGCGTATAGAACTTGCCAGTCTTTTTAAGTTTTTAATTTTCATTCTTTTCACCCCCTTTGTTTTAAATTATTATTTAGATGATTCTTTATTTCTAAAAAGATAAATTCTTGATATTAATAGTTTGTTTAATTCACAATAAATGTAAGTGACACTGTTTTAAATTTCCTTTTCTATATCCTCAATTTCTTTCCTAATATATTTTTCAGCAGTTTTTAGATTTTTTCCAAATTTTCTTCTTATTTCCTTTTCTTCTTTAGTCAACTCACATTTTGATTTGATTTTATCCAATCTTTCTAACTGTTCAGAAATATCTTTATAGAGAGTGTCGAAAGCTTTTGTTAGACTCTCTTCCGCTTCATAAACTTCTTTTTTAATTTTCTTTTTTGAAAGCCTTATTTTTTTAGTTGCATACGCTATTGCAAGAATTAATAGTAGAATTAAAGTTATAAAAACAGAAATAATTGTTATTAGAGTTTGAATAGTTGATTTTAATTTTTCTAAATCTGATTCTTGCGTTAAAATAAAAATTTCTTTTGATTTTGCCGTTTTCAACCCAAGTTCGTTAACTGCTTCTATCCATAATTTATATTTGCCGGTTTCCATTTTTCCGTCGCTAATAAATAAAAAACTTCCATCTTCACCACTTTTGATTTTATAAGAAAGCGCGATTTCTTTGTCTTTTTGAATCCAAACAGTCAAAACAGAATTTGGATAGGTGTTTCCTTTAACAACCAAAAAACTGCCAGTTTTCAGCTCCGGAGAATATTCTTTAATTTCTGGGGAATCAAGCGCTTCAACCTCAATTTCTTTAAAGTCCGCGGCAAAATTTCCAGCGTTATCAAAAACTTTTACGGTAATGGTATGTTTTCCCGGATTAAGAATCGGTAAATCATAAATTCTTGATTCGCTGTCAGAAAAAAATATTGCTTCATTATTACATATTTTTATTTCAAAACGATCTATTCCAGAAAGATCGTCGTCAACCGCAAATTTTATTTTCAACCCCTGTTCTAGTATTTTTTCACTTGAAGAAAAATCCATTTTAAAACCAGTTGGCGCTTTTGTGTCAATGTTAAATTTAAAATGGCTAATTGCTCCCCACCCGCTGGCATTTTTAAAACGAAGATGAAAATATCCGACAACATTCTCAATATTTTCAAATTGTTTTTTTGAAATTAAACCATCAGAGATAGAACCAGGATTTGAAAAAGGTTTGTCATCAATCAAAAAACTTACTCCCGTTATATCTTTTGTAACCGACCACGAGAATTCAGGATTTTTATTATTATACCATTTGTTCGGATCAGGGTGAGTTGAAGAATAGATCATTGGCGCGGGCGGAGTTTTGGCGCTTGAGGCGGGAGTGGTGGATACTGGCGGAACGGGAACGGGAATGCCAGATTCAATATTAAATCTGGCATTGCCAAAACCGGTGAGAATGTTTGTTCCTTTCCCGTCATTTGCCAGAATAGATCCGGAAGAAAAACTGGCTATCGCGTCGCCGGCTGTTTTAGTTTTAAAATTTATGGAAATTATTTTTCCCGCTGAACCGGTAAATCCCGGGTTTAAGACAATTCCTTCAAAATTTATTGTTCCAGCGCTATTAGAAAAAGACGGTTCTTGTACCCATAAGCTGACAATAGAACCGCTTTTTGAAATTGAGACCACGCTTAGTTTGTCTGCTGGAAAAGATATTGTCCCCTGCGCGGCGTTCATTGCTTGCTCCGCGCTGGAAACAAAAACAGAAACTGTGAAACTTTGCCCGATTTGGCAAGATTTTGCGGAGGGAGAAATATAAAGAGAAGCGCCCGATGCGGATGTTACCCCGCAGACGCTAGAAGACGCTAACATAAAACCAGTGATCGCCAGAAACTTAGCGAGCTTCAACTTAATATTAGAAGTATTTATTGTTTTACATCCACTATTCATTATTTTATTTTGATATTTTTAATCTGTCACTCTGAAAAAGGTTTAAGTCTGTTTTATTTTCTTGACTTTATTATAGAGATATTTTGCAAAAAATACAAGAATTATCAATAACAACATCGTAAACAAAATCAGTTCCAATTCAACTGTCTTTTGTTTCTCAATCTTTTTTGCTTGCTTTGCTGGTACGATTTCCATTCTCTCATTGCCGGCCTTATCAACTGCCCTGATCCTAATATCTTCGTCTAGCCTTTGATTTCTTAGAAGATACGGGCTTTGCGCGATTCTAAACGGATCTTCTCCTTCGCTGATTTCATAATAATTAATCCCAGAATTTTTATCCTGAGTAGAAAAAATCAAAAAATAATTTCCGCCATACATTTCATTAGCGCGGCTGATGATTGGCGCAAACGGCTCAGGCGGAATATTTTCGGTAAAGTCCAACGATGGCTTGTCTTTTGGCGGTTCCTTTTTTTCTGGTGTTTTAACGTTAATTATTGCCAGTGAAAGAGACTTTTTCGCTGGAGTTCCCAGACTATCATTAAGTAAAATCTGAGAATCATTTTTTATTTTTATTTTCGCGATTCCTTCTTTGCGACTCTCAAAATATAAAGTCATTAGCAGTCCTTTCTCGTTGTCGTTATATCCTCCGGGAATAATACCTTGAAAAGAAAATATCCCATTATTATTTTTCGGCTCTTTTATCCAAAGATTGATAATTGAGTTGCCATTACTCCACTCTTTCAGTTTCAAGAATTCAAACGGGTATTCTATATTTATCTCAAAAGCATTAACATCTTCATTATCGCTCGTCTGTAAAAAAATTTCTACTTTCTCAATATGATTGGTCGCGCTATTTATCTCTTGCGGTTCAAAAAATATCTCCGCCGCGCTGGCTTTGCCGGACACGCAAAAAGACACTAAAATTAATGCTAAAAAACACGAATTAATTTTAAATTTTAAGTTATTTTTTTTCATTCACTTTATATTTAAAAACGTCAAAATTATGAACTGACATGTGAATGGAGTGAAGTGTGTTGTATGTGTTATTGCGCGAGAATAACAAACTCCGCTTCGCTCGTTTGTCGATCCGCGCTAAATTTTGGATTTCGCAATGGATAGTTTTGCTAGCCCGTCCAGTAATATGCCATGATGGAGAAATCAACCAAATCTATTTTGTAATCATTGTTCAAGTCAACATCGTTCGGCGGAGACGGTCTGCTGTACCAATACGCCATAATGGAGAAGTCGACTAAATTGACTCTACCGTCACAATTTGAATCAGCTTTTATTTCACTACATTTGTCTGTGTTTTTGTCTATCGTTTTCGCGCCGACTGCAAAACTCACCGTTTGGCTGAAAGAGCTGATCTCTCCTTCAATAGCCGCTTTTGATTTAGTGAAATGCTTTCCCATTTCTAAAACTGAGGTATCAAAATTATAAAGATAAACACCGCTGTTGTCCGAATCGGCTTTGCCAAAAAATTCATTTTCTGAGTTTACTGAAATGGTAATGCTTGCCTGCGGAACTGATTGCCCAAAAATGGCAATGTTGTCGCCTTTTTTTACCTCGCTTTTATCAATATCAATTGTCGGCGCGATAAAAATGCCGCCGATTTTGGTTGTTGCTCCTTGAGCAACGCTTATTGGAAATGTGAACAAGCTTGATCGTTTTCCTTTGCTGTCTTCGCTATAAATAGAAAAAATATAATTGCCGGGAGAAAGTCCGCTGAGATTTATTTGAAAATTTGCGTCAAGACCAGCAACAGTCGTAGCCGCGACTTGAGCGTCTTTCAAGAGAGTGACGGTTCTTTCGGGATATGCTCTGCCACTGAAAGCCACTGACGCGACAGGAGGGGGAATTGGCGCTCCTCCTCCGCCTCCTGAAGGCGGAGGACTGTTAGCAACAATTGTAACACTGGTTGAAGAAGAATCAGCTTTTATTATTTCAACGCCGGTAGAAAAAAAAGAAGTTAAAAAAACAAAAGCGTAAAAAATTATAAACGCTTTTGTGATATATTTCGCGCGTCTTGCGCATTGTATGGAAAAATTAAACATTTTTTTCCGCTTATTTTATTCTTTCTGTTCCTCCTGTTCCTCTTTGTTTTCCGCGTTATCTTCTTCTGTCTCTTCTTCGTTTTTCGCTATTTTCTTCTTTTTCATTTTAACTAGTATGATAATTATGGACACAATTATCAAAACAAGGACCGAAAGAACTAATAGTAAATTTTTATCAAAATCTTTTTTGTCATCATTTTTGACAATTCCCTCAAATGAATACGGAAGCGTTCCTTTTTCAACAACCCTGAATGGAGTTTGAAGCTCTTTGACAACTTTTCCATCTTTGTACATTTTAACCATTCCCGAATATTCTCCGAGTCCCAGACTCAAATCAATTGGAAATTGCATTATAGTTTCCTTTATTGAATAGGGAGGCGCAAATTCAAACTCTTCCGTTTGTCCATAGCCAAGACGAACAGCCTTATACTTGTCAAACAACTCAAAAGTAGCTCTGTCAAGCTTTATGGGAATATTACCGGTATTTTGAATTTTAACGGAAGCTAGAAGAGGCCATCCAGGTTCAATATTTTTTATGTTTATGGCCAAAATTTCAAACTCTTCAATAACATTATTACCAACCGTGAGATCAAGATCAATTCTCGCGCCATAGTTGATGCTGACGCTTGAACCTTCTCCAATTTCTTTTATCTTTGCCGGCGTTGTGCTCACTCTTATAAAACCTCTGTATTTTCCCATAGGAGTGTCTTCCGGAACGCTTATTTTTACTTTTATCGAAAAATGCTGTTCTCCTTCCGGTATAACAAAAGACATTCCTCGGTCAATGCTAATCCAGCTTTCAATTTCAGGAGCGTCAAAAACAATATTCGCCTGTAAGTCCTCGTCCGGTTCGCTTTGGACAAAAGTTATTGTTTTCTCATATACGGAACCTTTTAATAAACTATCGGCAACAATTTGGGGAGGAGAGACTCCAAACCCTCCGGCTTGAACATTGCTCGCAAAAGTCAGCATAACAAGAAAAACAGGCAAAGCTTGAAAAATTCCCTTGACATTCATATTTTTATTTTACTTTATAAGTGTATTTTCTTAACAATTACAATCTCCTCCGGCTCAATATCCGGAGGAGATTGTAAAAAGTTAATGCGTTTAAGTCTATATTCGCCAACAGCTTTGATTATGACCCCGCAATAGCCGTAAAGGTATTAGATCCAGTACATGCTCCGTCAACGCCGGTTGCCGGTATTGCTATTCCCCAAAAAGAATTATCCGTGACTGGAGTGGTT
>JAYEHC010000089.1:0-2016 GCA_034659355.1 Patescibacteria group bacterium
CTTCCAAATTTAATCGGATACGCATTCCTCTGTCTCCTACCAAAACAATAGACTCTGCACCAAACTGGTCTTTTATAACATTCAATTGCTTATTTACCGTTTTATAATCAATCTCATTCCCTTCAAAGACTTCTATTTTCAAAGGAAATGCATGCATTAATCCAAAAAGTACCAGTAGTATTAATCGAAAAGTATCCAGTTAATATAACAAAAATACAACTATTTTTTAAAAGTAGTTGTTAGTATTTTGTTCAAGCTTTGGATTGCTTTTTAAAAAGCAATCCAAAGCTTGGCGGTCTGATTTTTGACCTTCCCCATTTTTTTATTTTTTCATCCATGCTTATAAAGTTTTGTTGAAGTATTGTAATGTTTCTTTTGTTCTATATGATTTTCCATTCATGTTTACAATATGAGCCTTATGAGTAAGCCTGTCAACCATTGCAGCAGTTAATACTGTGTCGCCAAATATTTCACTCCAGCGATCAAAAGACAGGTTAGTTGTTATGATCGTTGATTTTATTCCGGCTCGTAATGAAAGGTGAGAAAACAATAATTCTGCCCCCTCTTTGTCAAATGAGATATATCCAAATTCATCACAAATTACTAAATCATATTTTTCAAAACGATTTTCAAATTGCCTTAAAGTTCTTTCTGAACGGCTTTCTTTTATCTGGGTTATAAGACGCGGAACTGTTGTAAAATGCACCTTGTAATCGTTTAAACATGCTTTTACACCTAAACCTATTGCTATATGAGTTTTGCCTGTTCCGGGATTACCTGCAAAAATTATGTTCCTTCCATGTTTTATAAAATCAAGGGTTTTTAGTTCCTGTAATTTTGTTTTTGCATCAGCGGGAAGTTCTTCTAATTTTAATTCATCAAGATATTTTTTGTAAGGAAACCCAGCTTGTCTTACCCTTGATGCTTTTCTACTCTTTGTACGTGATATAAATTCTAATTCTAAGAGCTTGTATAAAAATTGATCATAGCTTTTGTTTTTGTCTTTAAATTCATCAAGAAGAAGTTCAAAATTCTGCCGGACACCGGGCAAGCCTATTTCTAATGTTAATGTTTTTATATTATCATTTATTGATTCCATTTTTCTTTTTTTTAATTAATTAAGATGTTTAATTCTTTTAGCATAGCCTGTGAATGATAGTAAATTTCATTGTCTGTTTTTTCTTCTTTAACAGGCTCTTTTTCTTTATTCATAACAGCCAACAATTTGTCTTTAGTGATGTCTGAAGGCGTTATTTGTTTTACTCTTTTTATTGCTTTTTTTATCGTCTCAAAACTAATTTCATTGTTTTTGCAGTATTGCAATAATTCTATAAAATCTTTACTTTCATCTATAAAATATTCTTTATAAATATTTTTAATCCAGCTGCTTAATTGAGAAAAAACCATAGAGCCTTTTAATGCTCCGGGTTTTCGGAACAATGTTGTTAGGTAATGATTTATATCTAAAGTCCAGGTGTGTGCCCCATAACTTCGGGTATGACTACAAACTAATTCAGCTTTATAATAAACATCTATTTTTTCTGCAAAAACTTTTACATCAAGTAATTTGCCTACAAGAAAATCGGGCACTGAATATCGATTGCCATAAAGTATGATTGTAGAATATTTATCAACTTTTGAATATTCATCATTAAAACATTTATAGGGAATTTTGCTCTCATATAGATATGGTTTCTCTATCTCAAAAAGTTCGTTTGCTGTTCTGTTTTTTAATAATTTCTGAGCTGAATTATTTAATTTATCACAACTTTCTTGCAAATGTTTGTTAGCTTCTGCTATGTCGGAAAATTCATCTTTAATACAAAACGATTTTCTGCGGATATATTCAACGCTTTTTTCAACATGTCCTTTTTCATTTCCTTTACGGATGTTGCAAAAACGAAATCCAAATTTGTAATAATTTGAAAGTTCCAATAAGGCTTCTGTTGGTTTTTTTTCTGTTCGCCCAACAAATTTTGCTATCGCTACCCGCATATTATCATAAACAAGTTCTTT
>JAYEHC010000090.1:0-8816 GCA_034659355.1 Patescibacteria group bacterium
GTCCCGTCATTAACGCAAACTGTCTGACCGTTTACTGCCCTCTGCTCCACAGCGTATTCAATATGTCTACAGGGATTAGATAGAATTCCGCAGCTTGAGTTGTCAGCTCCAGTGGTGGAAACATAGATATCGCAAGCTTGCGCGCTCGCAAAACCAAACAAAAAGAAACCCGCGATAAAAAAAGCGAGAAAGAATAATTTTGTTTTTAGAGTTTTCATGGTTTTTGTTTTAATTAGCTATCTGTTTACATTTTACTCCATTACCCCATTCTCGACAAGTTTTTGCGACAGTCTTATTTGGTATTAAAACTGCTAAAATCAACTTTTCAATTTTTCTTTTAATATCTCCCCCGCTATCTGCGGATTTGCCTTGCCCTTGCTTTCTTTCATTACTTGTCCAACCAGAAATTTTAACGCAACTTCTTTGCCTGATTTATAATCTTCAACTGACTTGGAATTATTTTCTATTATCATTCCAACAATTTTTTCTATCTCTCCCTCGTCGCTTACTTGCTCTAAGCCTTTTTCATCTAGAATATTTGACGGATCACCGCCGGTTAAAAACATCTCTTTCAACATTGTCTGCGCGCCACTGCTGGAAATTCTTCCTTCGTCAATCAGAGTAATAAACTCGGAAAAATTTTCAGAGGTTATTTTGCAATCAGAGATCAAAACGCTATGCGCGTAAAGCAATCTCTGCAATTCCGTCAAGATATAATTTGCTGTTAATCTGGTTAGTTTATCTGATTTGTCGTCGTCAATTCCTTTTGTTTTAATCCAGTCTTTTAATTCTGAAACTGCTTCTTCAAAATAATTTGCCAGCTCTTTATCTTCTGAAAATGTTTTCGCGTTGTCTTCCGTTAATTTATATTGATTAATAAAACGGTACTTTTTAAAAAGCGGCAATTCCGGAATGCTGTTTTTTATTTTCTCTATATCAAACATTCCTCCTTCTTTTCTTAGATCAAGCGGCGGTAAATCCGGCTCTGGAAAATATCTATAGTCGTGCGCTTCTTCTTTTTTTCTTTGAGAATATGTCTCTTGCTTATCCGCGTCCCATCCTCTTGTTTCCTGAACTATTTTTCCGCCTTCATTTAAAACTTCTGCCTGCCTTTTCATTTCATATTCAATGGATCGTTCCACCGCTCTAAATGAATTTAGATTTTTTATTTCCACTTTTGTTCCGAATTCTTTTTGCCCAATTGGTTTCAAACTGATATTAACCTCGCATCTCATATGTCCTTTTTCCATATCAGCGTCCGAAATACCAAGATATTTAACAATCAGCTGAAATTGCCTGCAAAACTCTTTTGCCTCTTTTGACGATTTTATTTCTGGCTCTGTTACCAATTCCATCAACGGCGTGCCGGCGCGATTCAAATCTACCAGCGAATAATCAGCGCCTTTTGGATGAAGAAGTTTTCCTGTGTCTTCTTCCATATGAATTCTAGTTATATTTATTTTTCTGCCGTTCATTTCCAAATAGCCTTTCCCGCAAAGTGGCTGGTCGTATTGCGAAATCTGATAGCCTTTTGGCAGATCGGGATAGAAATAATTCTTACGATCAAATTTGGAAAATTCAGCAATTTTACAATTTAAAGCAAGTCCTGCTTTAATTACATATTCAAGAGCTTTTTTATTAGCTACCGGCAATGTTCCCGGATGCCCCAGACAAACAGGACAAATATTTTTGTTCGGTTCCGTTTCATCGGGATTATTAACACATGAACAAAACATCTTTGAGTTTGTTTTCAACTCTACATGAATCTCCATTCCAATTGTCGGTTCATATTTTATAGCCATTTTAATATTTTAGTGTTTTAACAACTATTTTTATTATAACATATCTAAAATAAAAAAACAGCGGACAGAAAAGAAGCAATCACAAAACAAAATTTGACAAAAAATTATCCCTTGCTACAATACTGTTATACTTCACATTAGAGAAGAAATGTAAAGTGATCGTTTTGATGCCTGCCAAGTTGGAGAGGCTTTTTTAAAAAGCGCTAGAATTTAATTAGATAACATAAACTTATGGAACAAAAGCAATTCATTTTGGCGATTGACCAAATTTGCGATGAGAAAGGAATTCTCAGAGAAAAAGCTATTGAAATAGTTGAGGCTTCTTTAGCATCGGCGTATAAAAAAGAATACGGAGAAAAAGGGCAGATTATAAAAGTTAATCTTGATGAAGTAAGCGGAGATATGAAAGTATTTCAAATAAAAATAGTCGCGGAAGAAATTGACGAGACCGAAATAGAAAAAAATGAAACTGAAAATGATGAAGAGCAAAAGAAAAAATTTAATCCTGATAGAAATATCACTATTAAAGAGGCAAAAAAATACCGGAAGAAACCGCAACTTGACGATGAAATAGAAATTCCTCTTCCTCCACATAGCGATTTTGGAAGAATTGCCGCGCAGACCGCGAAGCAAGTTATGATTCAAAAAATAAGAGAAGCGGAAAAAGAAGCGATTTTTAACGAATTTAAAAAAGAGGAAGGGGAAGTAGTGAACGGAACCGTGCAGAGAATTGAAGGAAAAAATGTTTTTGTGGATGTTGGAAAAGCGGTTGGCATCCTTTATCCGGGCGAACAAGTGATTGGAGAATATTACAAAGTCGGACAGAAATTAAAAGTCTATATTGTCAGAATAGAAGAAGACGCCAAAGAAGCAAATTTAATTTTATCAAGAACAAATCCAAATATTGTCAAAAAATTATTTGAGCTTGAAGTTCCTGAAATATTTTCAAAAACGGTAGAGATAAAATCAATTGCTCGCGAAGGAGGATTAAGAACTAAAATCGCCGTTCACTCAAATGAAGAAGGAATAGATCCGGTCGGATCATGTGTTGGACAACGAGGCGCGAGAATTCAAACAATTATCAGCGAACTTGGCGGAGAAAAAATTGACATCATTGAATGGAGTAAAGATACCAAAAAATATATTCAGCATGCGCTGTCTCCCGCAAAAGTATCTCGAATTGATCTTGACGAAGAACAAAAAACCGCTGTTGCCTATGTTGACGAAGATCAACTTTCTTTGGCTATTGGCAAACAGGGACAGAATGTTCGTCTCGCCGCAAAATTGACTGGCTGGAAAATTGATGTTGTTGAAAATAAAAAAGAGGAAGAGAACAATGAAAAGATTGAAAATGAGAAAATAGAAAAGAAGGAAACTGAGAAAAAAGAAGCGAAGAAAGAGAAAGTTGCGGATGCTGAAAAAACTGAGAAATAGAATTCCGCTATCACTGCGGAAAATTTCGGAGTTGTAGGGGCGGGTCGCGATCCGCCCCTACAACAAGGAAATCTATTTAATATTTTGAATTATGAAACTCAAATTTATAGTTCAAAACAATCATTGAAATTATTAAAATTTAAAAATGAAAAATAAAATAATCTCCATCGGACACAAAAATCCGGATACTGATTCCGCGCTATCCGCGATTTTGGTTTCCAGATTTGGAAAAAAGATTTTTGGCTTTGATATTGAAGCGGTAACGGCGGGAAGCGTGAATAATGAAACAAAACATATTCTTGATTTATTAAAAATCAAAAAACCGAGAATATTGAAAAAGATAAAAAATGAAGAAGTTATTTTAGTTGACACCACTGAACCGAGCCAAATTATTGACGGTCTGACGGAAGAAAATTTAATAGCGATTATTGATCATCACAATCTTGGCGGATTGAAATCTATAAAACCAATTTACGCCAGAATTGAGCCTCTTGGCTGTACCGGATCTATAATTTATAAAATCTTGCGCGAGAAAAATATTAAAATAGATAAAACATCGGCTATTTTAATGATTGCTGGTATTGTGTCAGATACTTTAAATTTTCATTCCCCTTCCACCACTAGTGAAGACAAAAAGATATTTAAAGAATTAAACGGAATTGCCAAATTAGACACGAAAAAATTCGTAGAAAATTTATTCACGGCAAAATCAAGCCTAAAAGGAATTTCTGTGAAAGATGTCGTCAATAAAGACTATAAAAAATTTGAAATGGGGAAAAGCAAAGTCGGCATTGGTGTTTGGGAAACAACAGATCCGGAAAGCGTAAATCTGCAAAAAGATAAAATTATCAAAGCGTTAGTAAATAAAAAAAAGAAAGAAAAAATGAATTATCTGTTTTTCGCGGTTGTTGATATTATTAAAAATAATATGTATTTGTATGTGATTAGCGATGAAGAAGAGACGCTAGCAAAGAAAATATTTAAAGGCGAAATTAAAAAGAAAATAGTGTTTTTAAAGAAAATAGTATCTAGAAAAAAACAGCTAGTACCAGTGTTGATAAATGAATTGAGAAATTAAAAACAAATTTTCGGAGCGCAGAACGAAGCAATAGCGGAGTTCTACCTGAAATATCACTTAATCCGCCCTCAAGCAAAGCTCCGCTATCGCTACACTCTACACTACAGAGGGTAATTCACTCTTGACAAAATAAACCTGTCATTCCGACCGGAGCGAGCGAGGCACGAGCGAGCGGAGTGGAGGAATCTGTAAACGCAATTATATTTTGCTTAATTTAAACTATTTTAGCAAATTACAATTTATCCGCTCACAGATCCCTCGGCTCCTATCGTCGCTCGGGATGACAGAAATGATGAGATTTTAGGAGGAGTAAATTACCCTGCTACACTCCATAATCATAGATAAGATTGAAACATAAATAGTTTAACAAAATAATAATCTAAATTATGAAAACTCAAATTAAAGACTTGCCAAAGTCACAAAAGGAAATCAGCGTTGAAATTCCGGTAGAGGATATGGAGATTTACATAAACAAAGCTTTAGATAAAATGTCTAGGGAAATAAAGCTTGACGGCTTTCGGGACGGAAAAGTTCCGAAAGATGTTGTTAGAAAGAAAGTAGGAGAAGCCGCTCTTTTTCAGGAAGCAAGCGGAATAGCCATTGAAAGTTCTTATTTGAAAATTATTAAAGAAAATAAACTTAGTCCGCTTGGACAGCCTCAGGCGGAAATTACCAAAGCGGCTCCGGGAAATCAATTTGAATACAAAATTACAATTTCGGTTCTGCCGGAAATAAAATTGTGGGATTATCAAAAAATATCCGGAAAAATAGAGGTTAAAGAAATAAAAGATGAAATGATTGAAGAAGAACTAAAAACTCTCCGGAAAAAAAGAGCGACGCATATTACAAAAAACGAGTCCGCAAACAAAGGAGATCGTGTTGAAATTAATTTTGAATCAAGAGTCGGCGGAGTGAAAATTGAAGGCGGAGAAAGCAAAAACCATCCGCTGACAATTGGAGAAAACAAATTTGTTCCCGGATTTGAAGAAAATTTAATTGGGATGAAAAAAGATGATGTCAAAGAATTCAATCTTGTTTTCCCAAAAGATTATCATAAAAAAGAATTGGCGGAAAAAAATGCCAGTTTTAAAGTTACAATGAATATCGTGCAAAAAGTTGAACTGCCGGAAATAAATGACGATTTCGCGAAAGGGCTTGGTAAATTTAAAGATTTGGCAGAATTGAAAAAGGGAATTAAAGAAGGAATGGTCGCGGAGGAAAAGAATAGAGCCAGAGAAGAATACAGGAATAAATTAATTGATGAAATAGCTGAAAAGTCAACCGCTGAAATTCCGGATATTTTAATAGAATCAGAACTGGAAAAAATGATTAATGAATTTAAAAATAATATTACGCAAACAGGAATGGAATTTGAAGATTATTTGAAAAATGTAAATACTGATTTAGAGAAATTAAAAAAGGAATGGAGAGGAATGGCAGAAAAAAGAACAATGACCGGACTAACGCTTAGGGAAATATCAATTAAAGAAAAGATAGAAATAGAAGATACCGAAGTGGAAGAAAGAGCGAATCAAGCCTTGAAATTTTATCCGAATGAAGAAGAAATCAGAAAAAAAATAGATATGGAAAAATTCAAAGAACACACCGCCAACGCGCTTGTTAATGAAAAAGTTTTTGAGATTTTGGAAAAGATAGCGGAGAAGAATGCGGGATAGAATAATATTCCCTTTTTAAGAGGGGTAATTCGTAAAGTGGATGGGCTGTGTTTGAATCAGCGCAAAAAAAGACCTTGTTTTCATCAGGTCTTTTTTTAAATTCAAAAATTTTTACGCCGCGACAATTTTTTCAATCTCAACTTCTGTAAAAAATTGCCGATGTCCCGCTCTTCTGTCATATCTCTTTTTCGCTTTATGTTTCACAACTTCAATTTTTTTAGCTCTCGCTTGCTTTAATATCTTTGCCTCAACTTTAGCGTCTTTAATCGTTGGTTCGCCAATGTTAATGTCTTTGCCATCTTCTGAAGAAGTTAGTAAAACTTGATCAAAAACAAATTTTGCCCCTTCCTCGCCCTTAATTTTTTCAATTTTTAATTTACTCTTCGGAGAAACTTTATACTGCTTCCCGCCAGTTTTTATAACCGCAATCATAATTGTTTTGTTATTTTATATTTAAGCTCTGCTGATTTTCTCCAATTGTTCCCCCTTTGCAAAAGGGGGCTAGGGGAATTTCCGGGCAGGATTAGTTAAAACAAGCTAGATTATTTTTTTAAAGTATTTCTAAATCTATCTCTTCTTATGAAAAATAGATGAAAATCAGCAAAGCCTACTTAAGATGATTTGCCATAACAACTGAATACTACCAGCCAACAGCTTTTCTGTCAAGAAAAAAAGTGAATGCCATTCCTGCCCCTGCCTCCGCTTTTCTATTTTTTCTCCCCCCTTAACTCCAACCAAAAGACAACCACCGCCATTAAAATAAATAAAACCGCCAGCGCTAAAACTTTGCCAGCGGTTTGAAAAGCAAGCGCGGAAACGCCAAAGATTAAACAGATGAAATAAATAAATAGAACTACTTTTTTCTGCGACCATCCTAAATCTAAAAGCCGATAATGAAGATGTAATTTATCTCCCCGAAACGGAGATTTTTTATTTTTTATTCTTCTCGCTATCACCCAGACAGCGTCTAAGATCGGAAAACCCATTATTAAAAGCGCGGTGGCAATTTTCCCGCCGGAGAATATCGCGATGACAGCGAGCATAAATCCCAAAAACATTGATCCGCTTGTTCCCATAAAAATTTTCGCGGGATAAAAATTGAAAAATAAAAATCCCAAAATCGCGCCTGCGAATATTATAGAAACTATTCCCAACGGCGGTTGATTTACTAAACTTGAAACACTTAGAAAAAATAAAGTTACCGCGCCGATCAGTCCGACTCCGCCCGCCAAACCATCCAGACCGTCAAGCCAATTCATTATATTCATAAAACCGACAATCCAAAATAAGATAAACAGCGAGCCGAGGAGTGAGTAATGAATAGTAAATAGTGAGTAGTGGAATTGATCTAATCTGAACTCAGCTCCGCCGAAAGGATTGGCGATATAGTCAACGCTTAGACCGGCGCAAATCATTATCAAGACTACAATGATTTGCCCCAGTAATTGTTTTTTCCACGATAAATTTTTCAAATCGTCATAGATGCCAAAAAATAAAATTACTAAAGATGAAATAACTATCCCCCATTTCAAATTATCAAACTGAAGATTGCCGTCTAAAAAAATAGCGACCAAAAAAGAAATTATCATCGCGACTCCGCCAAATCTGGCAATATCTCTCCGATGGATTTTATTTTTTTTCAACTTGTCGTATAGTTTATATTTATTCCCGAATTTAATAAAAGCTCCTGTTAAAACAAGGGATGAAAAAAACGCTATTAAAAATGGTTTGAAGTATAGAAACATTGTTTGTTGTTTTATACCATATTTTAGCATTTATTTTGGGATTTAACAACAAAAAAGCGCGCCAAAATGAATACGCGAGATTTGTTCTTTTTATTCGGGAGGATGATTTTTTAGATATTCTGTTAATTCGTCAATCGTAAAAAGGCTCTGCTGATTTTTTCCAATTGTTCCCCCTTTGTAAAAGGGGGCTAGGGGGATTTCCGGGCAGGATTAGTTAAAACAAGCTAAATTATTTTTTTAAGGCATATTCTAAGTTTATCTCTTTTTATAAAAAATAGATGAAAATCAGCAGTCCCTAAATATAGCAGGTTTTGAAAACTGCGGTTTAATTATTCTATAACGACATCACATCAGCTCCAGCAGTGTAAAGATTTAATTCGCCTTGGTTAATATTGAATATTGCCGGATTTGATCCGCTCATTTTAAGTTGCTAAAACAAAATCATATCTTAAAATGTTTTTGTAAATAACTTTTTACTTTTCCTAAAGTAAAATCATCAACTGTTCCTATTTTATTTACCAACCTTTTATAATCAAAAGAAATTATACTATACACTTTGATTACTGAATTTGAGATTAATCTATTCGCGCTATCTTTTTTAATTACAATATCATCGGTTAAACAATTCCCGCAATTTGAAGTTAACGGCATTACTGTTATTAAGTTTGATTTTCTGATTTGAGTATTTGCTTGAATAATTAAGGCGGGTCTTTTGCCTTGATATTCATGACCAATGCTTGGATCAAAATTTATCAAATACAAATCTCCTTGTTTTATGTTTGCCTTGCTAATCATAAATTTTCGTAATACTTAACTTCTTTTTTCGAAATAGGTCCCAAGCTTTCCATAATATCGCGAGCGGAAGTTTGACTGAATTCATTGTCATAATTCCGATAAGAATAAGGGGGCATGCGATTAAACACTAAATTGTAATCAATGATTTCTTGATTTGCACACTGTTTCCATGGCGCGTCTCCATGAACAAAATTTTCTATGCCTCTGGCGCTCATATCAGAATATTTTGATATTATTTCGTTAATGATATTTTTTTCTTTTTCCAATAATAAAGCTTTGTCTGATT
>JAYEHC010000091.1:0-5158 GCA_034659355.1 Patescibacteria group bacterium
TTTCTGGTCCTGAAAATATATTGTTTTCCATTGCTTTACCTGGTTTTATCGCCAGTTTTTTTATTAAAGAAAATTCACTTGTTCCTTATCTTAAATTGATATTTTTCAATTCATTATTCTTTGGCTTTTTATTTGCTCTGATTTTTGTTTTCTATGTTTCTGTTGCAGATGGTCAATCTCAAATTAGCATCATTAACTATCTTAGTATTTTCTTTGCTTTTTTCTTCATTTCCGCCATCCCTAATTTTTTCGGCGGATTAGCAGGTATTGTTTCTAAGGGACTTATTGAGAGATTAGAGATCGGGAACGATTGAGACCTTTCCAGAAACGAATTTCTTGCGCTGTAAAAATATTTTCTTCCAAAATCACACCGATGATTTTTATTTTTTCTTTTGGTTCTAAAAGCACTCTTCTGCGAATAACCGTATTTTGAATATCAATTTCCCACTCCTTGTCATTAAAATCTTTTATCAAAATAGTTTCGTCATTTCTATTTTCTAAAATCACTCCTGCTAAAAATCCGTTTTCAGGATGAGACCATCTTGAAATTCTATGCTCCTCAACGCTTTTATAAATAGAAATATTTTCAGAAAAAATCTGTTCCATTTTTCCCGCACCACCTGTAAAAAATAGAGAGGTTCCCAGAATAATACTTAAAATAATACTGCTGATAAAAACCAGAAAAGGAGAATAGCGATAGCCAGTTTTTGTGTGGCGAACCATAAAGATAGAAATAAGCAAAAACACAAAACAGGAAATAATCCAGAAAAACGGCAAAAGCCCAAGAAAAAATTCAATTCTTGAATCGGTTATTTGTAGGATAAGATTAAAGTCTTCTTGATCAAAAGCAAAAAGAATAATTGAAAATGATAGTCCGCCGATAATTATTGAGAAAATAAAAAGTATCCAAAAGAAAATGTTTTTCAGAATAAACTGCAGGCGAGATTTTTGCGAGATTTTTTCTGATCGGATTTTTTCTAATAATTTTTGAGAATTTTTCATAGTATTTTATATTACAAAAGAAATGTTTTCTTGTTTTGCTATTTGATAAAATGATTTTTTGGCGCGATTAATTAGCGTGGCGACTGTTCCGCTTGGCTTTTTTAAAATGTCGGAAATTTCTTTATAATTTTTTTCTTCCAAAAATTTTAAAATCAAAACTTCACGATATTTTTTTGGCATTAGTCGCAAAACTTTTTCAATATTTTTTTCGTCAAACTTTTGATCCGCTTCTTTTTCAATATTTAGCAAAGAAGGGAGATTCTGGAAAAGTTCTTCGTCAATTTCTTGCCTCTGGTCTTTTCCTTTAGATCTAGATTTTTTCCATTCTGTGATTGTTGTGTTGCGAACAATGCGATAAAGCCAACTGGAAAATTTTAAATTACTATCAAATTCATTAAGATTTTTCCACGCTTTTACAAAGGCCTCTTGCAAAACATCTTTTGATTCTTCAACGGAAAATGAAGAAATACGCAAAATATAGTGGATAAGTTTTTCCTCGTAGCGTTCATAAATACAGGCGAAATAGTCAATTTCTTGCAACGATTTTGCAACAAGCTCTTCATCGCTAAATTTTTCACAATTTTTTTCGGGAATGCGCATAGATATTTATTTTCTAATTTTAAACATATTTTTAAAATAATTCCAGCGTTCAATAATATGAAGTATGCAAATAATAAACATTGCAATACCAATTTCAACATGCCAAAACAAAAGATTAAATGGCAATAGAAGTCTTGTTTCAAAATTAATTTCTATGATTAGTATAATTCCGAGTATTCCTGAAATTAAAAAAGTAATCAGTAGTAATAC
The DNA here is from genome assembly GCA_034659355.1 of Patescibacteria group bacterium. Classification (GTDB taxonomy): domain Bacteria; phylum Patescibacteriota; class Minisyncoccia; order JAHIHE01; family JAGLIN01; genus JAYEHC01. The sequence continues at coordinate 1,813 of JAYEHC010000091.1, forward strand.
ATTCCAGACTTTTTTGTGATCTATAATGCTGATTATCTTTTTCTTTGATAGAATGCGTGTAATAAAATATAATAAAATTAAAATCAACGAAATTGGTATGAGATGATAGGTCATTCTGTTTTGTTTATTATTTATTTCTTGTATACTTGTAATTTCAATATTTCTGTTTTCCGGCGTCACTTGCGATCGATCACATATTTTATCATTATCTGTATCAACATATCTATTACATTCTCCTGGGGAAGGGCAGTCTATTTTGCTATATGGACAGTCGTTCCAAGCCAAAGTTGTTACAGGAATTAAAACTAATAATATTAAGACGCTAAAAATTATTTTTTTCATATTCCTAAAATTATTTTTGGTTTGGATATTTAATTTCTTCCGCCAAATCTTTAATTATCGCCGGAGAAAATTTATATTCTGCGTCTCTTATTTCTTCCAAAACTGTTTCAGCAGTGTAATCGCCTTTTAAATCAAATTCAGCGATAATTTCTGACAAAAGAATTTCCGCGTCAATTTCCCAAAGGTCGGCAACTTCTTGCACAGTCAAATTTTTCATTTCGCTTCCTTCTATTTCCACGGAATGATCGTGTTCATGGTCGTCGCTAAATTCTTCTTCATCAGATTCATTATTTTCAGCGCCAATATTTTCAGTAAAATTCTGGATATTATTTTCAGTAGGGTTTTCTTTAGTATAGCTTATTATTATAAATATTCCCAATAACCCAATAATTGTTAATATTATAATCAATATTTTTTTCATTGTATTTTAATTCTTAATTATAATCCGGTTAGCCAAGTCAGAAAAGAGGCGCCTCTTTTCTGATATTGACTGATTAAATGATTTACATATTATCGCAAACTTCATCATTGTTGGCGTCAATAAATTTTCCGCCTTTATTTTGTCCGCGATTTTCATCATTCATTCTTCCATTGCTCTCTTTTTTGCCCATATTTTTTCCCTGTCTTCCGCCATATCCAGCGCCAACTTTTTCGCCATTGCTGGTTCTTATTCCTAAATCTCCTCTGATTTCATCTGCTCCGGCAATATCTCCAGCTTCGCCTAATCTGCGTGCTTCGGCAAATTGCGCGAAATTTTCTTCATTAATTACTTGTGTAATTCGTCCGCGATCCGTCATCAATTCGCTCCACGCCTGATAATCATTGGCGTCCATCGCCTCGGTCATCGCGATGTGTCTTTCCGGTGAACACGCTGGTCCTTCTTCGGAATAATTGCCTTGATAAGCCATTGCTGAAGAAACAGCAAACGCGCCCATCATTACAACCGCTAAACTTCCGACTAAAACTTTGTTTGATTTTTCCATAGTTTATATCTCCTTTTTAGATTAATAAATAAAATGTCGACCTTTCACTTAGTAATACTTCAAAGAGATAAACTTTCTTTCAAAATAATGTTTCAATTCTTCAGATAATATGGTATTATTTTAGCAGAAGTGAAATTTAAATATAAAGATTTTAAAATGATTTTTCTAAGTAGCATCAATAAAAATAAAAGCGTTTTGCCGGTTTTTTTGTTGACCTTTTTATTATTTTCGCTTATCCAATTTTCTACGACTAATCTGGCTGGAAATGACAGCCATTTATATATCAAACTTGCAGAGCTGACAAGAGACAACGGATTGATAAGAGAATTTCCATGGCTCAATGCGACAATAATGAAAGATAATTTTACCGGTTTGCACTTTTTGTATTATATTCTACTAATTCCTTTTACGCTTTTTGGAAATCTGGTTTTTGGCGCAAAGATTGCGTCTTTGTTTTTTCTATCGGCGATGGCGGTGGTTTTTTACGCGGTATTAAAAAATTTAAAATTAAAATATAATTTTTTTTGGTTTTTATTTCTATTGGCAAGCTCGGGATATTTTCTTAATAGAATGAATTTTGCCAGACCGCTCAGTTTTTCCGTGATTTTTTTACTCCTGATTTTTTACGCTTTGGTGAAAAGAAATAATTTGTTGCTTTTTGCGATTTCTTTTTTTTATGTCTGGGCGCACGGATCATTTCCGCTGGCTATTTTTTTAACACTGGCTTTTGTCGCGGTAAATTATATCTACAATAAAAAAATATATTATAAAACTATTCTAGCTTCTTTGGGCGGGACGATTCTCGCTGTTTTAATAAATCCGTTTTTTCCAAATAATGTAAGTTATTTCGGTATTTATTATTTAAATAAAACGCCTTATCAGCTCACGGCGCAAATAATGGAATGGCAACCGATAAGTATTTCCCAAATTTTTTATGACGCGCCCATTCTTCTGATTTCTTTTCTGATTTTATCAGCCGTATTTTGTGTAAATTTTATTTTGGGAGCAATAAATAATAATAGCAAAGATGAGAAGCTCAGTTTTTCAAATAACTCCGAAAGTAAAATAATGGCAAGTTTTTTGTTTATAATCTCCGTGGTTTTCTTTATTGGAATGCTTCTTCAGGGAAGGTTTATTGATTATTGGGTTCCTTTTAGTATTATTTTTATCGCTTTTTATGCGGAGTTGTTAGTTAAAACTTTTGATGCAAGCTGGCTTTATAACCAGCATTTGCAATCTGTCATTCCGACCGGAGCAAGCGAGGTACGAGCGAGCGGAGTGGAGAAATCTGTAAACGCAACTATGCTTTATTCTAATTTAAACTATTTTAAAAAAATACGGTTTATCTGCTCACAGATCCCTCGGCTCCTATCGTCGCTCGGGATGACAAAAGCAATGAAATTTATATTAGCTATAATTATCGCGTTCTCCATTTACTCCAAAACAAATTTTGTTCTAGGCGAATGTGGAACGGATGAATCAAGTAAAAATATTCGTGAGACGGCGCTCTGGCTGAAAGAAAACACGCCGGAAAAATCAATTGTGTTCAATGTCAATTGGGGAGATTTTTCAAAAATGTTTTTTTATAACGCGCATAATTATTATATCGCTGGATTAGACGGAAAATTTATTTATCAATTGTCTCCTAAAAAATACTGGCTCTACGCGCATTTAGGTGATGGCATTGTCTGTGATCAAGAAGAATGTGGTGAAGAAAACAATAATAATTTATCAATTTACGAAGTGTTAAAAAACGAATTTAACGCTGATTATGTTTTTGTGTCTTTAGTATATGATGATTTTGATTACACAGATTTAATAAATATTTTAAATTCCGATTCAAGGTTTGAAAAAGTTTATGAAAATGAAGGAGGAGAGGTTTGGGAAATTAAATAATGACAATTTTTAATAATTTTTATGCTTATCAAAGAAAAAACAAAAGATATTATTTTAGTTCTTGCAATTATTCTTATAGGTTTTTTATTTTTATCCTATTTCAAAATAAAACACCAGATGACTTT
>JAYEHC010000091.1:5258-8713 GCA_034659355.1 Patescibacteria group bacterium
AATGACAATTTTTAATAATTTTTATGCTTATCAAAGAAAAAACAAAAGATATTATTTTAGTTCTTGCAATTATTCTTATAGGTTTTTTATTTTTATCCTATTTCAAAATAAAACACCAGATGACTTTTACAAATCTTGACGAGCTTTTGTGGATGTATCGCTCAAGATTTTTTATGGACGGAATTCTTAGCGGTGATTTTTCCAATTTAATCCAATCATCCCAGCCGGGAATTATGGCGATGTGGTTGATCGGACCTTTTATGAAAATTGTCAGTTATGATTTCATGTCTATAAGCAATTTCATAGCGGATTTAAATAATTCCGGAATTCCGTATAATATAATCAATGGCAATGATCAACAGATATACGCAGATTACAAAGAGCTGAGTTTTCTTCTAAATATCCCAATATTTGGCGTTATTATTTTCTTTACATTTTCTCTGTACTATTTATTAAAGAAACTCAGTTTTAGTAAATGGGCGATATTTTTTTCTTTGCTTTTAATAGTTACTACTCCGTATTATATTTATTTTACAACGCCGACTGATAAACTTGTTGGAATTTTTTCTACTTTAAGCATTCTAAGTTTGTTAGTTTACGCGGGAAATAAAGGCGGAAAAAAATTCCTATTTGCTTCCGCGATTTTATGTTCTTGGGCGGTGCTAACGAAAATATCCGCGTTGTTTCTAGTTCCGTTTAGTTTGCTTGTTTTGGCGTTTTATAAATTAAATTATTGTTTTTTAAAAAGTCTCAAGCCTCAAGCCTCAAGTCTCAAGAATATAATCAAAGATTGCTTTTTTTGGCTGATAACTTTTTTAACAACAAGTATTATTTTTCTTCCGACCATAATAACAGATCCGCGTTCTATTCTAAATTTTTTTACGAAAGAAAGTTCAAAGAGAATTATAACAGAAAGTCCGGTAAGTTATGATCCCTTCTTAAATTTTAAAATTATACTCGCTTATTTGTCAGACTCGTTTTTGTTATCATTCAATCTTTTTGTAATGGCTGTTTTTATCGCTTTTATTTGCTTGCTTATTCAAAAAACAAAACGGAAAATAGAGATAGACAAAAGGGTCGTGATTCTAATAATTTATTGCTTATCCTTTTTTCTATTCGTAACTTTATTCAGCAAGACATATTCTTTCAGGTATCTTGTTCCAGCCTTAATCATTTTCCAAATAGCCGCAGGAATTGGAATTTATGAATTTTCCAGTATTATAGCCGAGAAAAATAAGACAATAAATAAAAATATAACTTATTTGTTTACTGTTATTTTCATTTTATTATCCCAAGCGCTTTTAATATATTATTCGGCGATTGAAAAAATAGAGGAACTGCCATATTTCGGATAATGATTATTTTTTAATAGATTGAAAAATTTAGAATAATGCAGGTCTGTTAAAATTATTGGATTTAAGCTATAATTCAAAAGTAAAGATTAAATTATCGCGTATGCCGAAATCACTCAAGATATTATTTGTCACAACAGAAATGGAACCGCTTTGCAAAGCGGGCGGGCTGGGTGATGTTTCGCGTTCTTTGCCAAAGGCGCTTTTGAAAATGGGGCACGATGTAAAAATTATTATGCCTCTTCACGGAGTTATTGATGAAAAAAAACACAACATAGAATTGATTGAAAAAGATCTGAAAGTCAGGATTAATCAAAATAGCGAAATAAATTTTAGAATCAAAAAAGGATATCTAACGGAAAATCTGCCAATTTATTTTGTGGATAAATATAGATATTTTAGAAGCCGAGGAAAAATCTATGGATATGACGATGGCAATCAGCGATTTATGTTTTTTTGTTTCGCAGTGTTGAAAATAATAGAAAAAATTGATTCGCTCCAGCCGGATATAATTCATTGCAACGATTGGCAAACAGGATTAATTCCGTATTTATTGAAAACAAGATTTAGCGATAAAAACAAATTTAGAAAAATAAAAGCTATTTTCACAATTCACAATTTAACTTTTCAAGCGGGAAAAGATTGGTGGACAATAAAAAAAAGGGAGCGGGATGATGGAATAGGCGAACTTCCCAATTTCAAAAATAAATATAAAATAGACAGAATAAATTTTACGAAGCGCGGGATACTAAACGCGGATATAGTGAACACGGTTAGCGAACAATATGCAAGGGAAATAACACAGCAAAAGTTTGGTCAAGATTTACACGATCTTTTGTTGGAAAGAGACGAGGAAAAAAGATTTTACGGCATTATTAACGGAATTGATTATAAAGAATATAATCCAAAAACTGATCCCGGATTAAAAGCGAATTATGATTATAATTCTTTAGATAAGAAAAATATAAATAAAAAATATCTGCAAAAAAAATTCGGATTTGAAATTGATAACGATATTCCACTAATTGCAATGGCGACAAGAATTACGGAACAAAAAGGATTTGATCTAATTATAGAAATTATAGACGCGCTTTTGAGATTGAAGATGCAGTTGATTTTGGTGGGAAGCGCTGATCCGTATTATAAAAAGATATTTAAAAAATTAAGCGAGAAAAATCCGAAAAAAGTAGCAACGCGCCTTAGATTTGAAACGAAAAATATTACCAGTGTTTACGCCGGCTCGGATATGTTTTTAATGCCCTCGCGATTTGAGCCGTGCGGGCTGGGGCAGATGATCAGTCTGCGGTATGGATCAATTCCGATTGTCAGAGAAACTGGCGGGTTATCTGATACGATTACAAATTATAACCCAAGAACAGGACAGGGAAATGGATTTGTTTTCAAAACTTACGATCCGAAAGATTTATTGGTTACTATTGTCAGAGCTCTTGAAAATTATAAATACAAAAATAATTGGACGGAGCTGGTAAAAAGCGGAATGCAGGAGTCGTTCTCTTGGACGGCGCCGGCAAAAAAATATGTTGTCTTATATAAAAAAGCGTTAAAATTAAAACAATTAAAAAAACCTATGTACAAAACTATTACCGACATCAAAAGCAAAATAGGCGACTTGGCCGAAAACGAAGGATTTAAAATAGCAAAGCCAGTTGAGCATTTTATCAAAAGGGAAAAGCGATTTTACGCGCATAGCGTTGTTGAGAGAAAGAGCGGTGAAAAAGTTTTTCTGAAAGCGAGAATTACCGCCAGCAAAGGTTCTATTTTTGGATTGGAAAAAGAAATGGAGATAACAAAAATAATGACTGCCAGTAAAAAAATATCCGCGAAAGTGAATTTCACGGAATATTTGGACGGGTCTCTAAAAGATATTCCCGAGTGGTACACGCATAATTATGTGGAAGGAAATCTTTTGGGATCGTTTTATGATTTGCCAAGAAAAAATCAGGAGGAGACTTATGTTAGAAATATCGTTAAAAATTTAAGAGGATTGCAAAGCGTTTCGGATGAATTTATAAAAGAAGCGGAGAAAAACGGAGTAATCAAATATATTAAAAAAAGAGATTATCAAGATTATAAAGCAACGAT
>JAYEHC010000092.1:0-27789 GCA_034659355.1 Patescibacteria group bacterium
TATCAAATCAAGGCATTGATTTAGATGGAGATGGGAATGATGATGGTTTTTTTGAAGCCATTAGGGAAAGTGATTCTCCTTTGGAATTAAGAATTATTGGTACTTATAGAGATACTGCTAGAACAGTGGAATTATCTTGGTAGCAATTTATTTTGATATAAAAATAACCACTAATACAAGTGGTTATTTAAGTTTTGCGGGGACGACGCGACTCGAACGCGCGACCTTCTGCGTGACAAGCAGATGCTCTAACCAACTGAGCTACGCCCCCAGATTAACTAATAACTGACAACCGATAACTAATAACATTTTCAAATTTGTTATAAGTTTTAGGTTATAAGTCATAGGTCATAGGTTATTTTGTTGCGTCTGGGAAATTATAGAACCATTCAAACGGACTTCTGGTTGTGATTGTTTTTACCAGTCTTTTTGCCGACTTAGTTTTTAATCCTTTAACGCTATGCCTATTCCATCTGGCTAAATCTTTTTCTGAATCTTTTAAATAATTGCATTGCAGAATAGTTTGATTTATCAAATCAGCGTCTTTGGCGACAATTGATTCTTTTGATTTTCTTTTGTCGTATTCATCAAGAATTTCAATTATATCTTTTTCAATCGGCGTTTCAGAATATTGGTCTGCGATCGCTTTCTTTTCATCAGCCTTTACATAATGCGAGTGAGTGAAATTCGCGTCTCCGGTTCTTGCTTCGGCAATATCGTGGAACAAGCACATTTTCAAAACTTTATTTTCATCGGCATTTTCCATTTTAGCTAAAATCATTCCGATAATCGCCACCTCAAACGAATGCGAAGCGATTGTGTCGTTCGCTTGCAGTAATGTTTGGCAATGCATCCTTTTCATATTTCGCAATGTCCCGATTTCAAAAAGAAGATCAACGATTTTATTATAGTTAGGATTTTTATTTTTTACCATTGGAATTAAAGGATTTATGAAAACTCTCAGAGACTGTTTGTAATTTATAGAAATTTATTGTAAATTTTGACTCGTCAAATTCATTTGTTATAAGTTTTGGGTTATAGGTTAAACAGTATCAGGGGCGGGGGTCGAACCCGCGACCTCGGGCTTATGAGTCCCGCGCTCTAACCAACTGAGCTACCCTGACAGATTAGCTAATAACTGGCAACCGACAACTAATAACATTTTCAAATTTGTTATAAGTTATCGGTTATAAGTTATCGGTTGTCTTGTTGCGGGGGCAGGATTCGAACCTGCGTCCTCGAGGTTATGGGTCTCGCGTCCCGACACCTGTCGGGACTACCCCGCTATTTTTTGATTATCAACTAACCATTTTATATATCTTCTACTTTTCTTTTTCTTAATTTCATTCTCCCGTTTTAATGCTTCTGTCTTGCTGTTAAATTCTTCGGCATAAACTAAAATCCAAGGAAGTTTTTTTCTGGTGTATCTCTGAAATCCCTTATTATGAAATTTCAACCTTGCCTCTGGATTGCCAGTTGTGCCAACATAAAAACTTTCATCTTTCAAACTTTGTAAAATGTATAAATAATGCTTATCTATGTTGCGGGGGCAGGATTCGAACCTGCGTCCTCGAGGTTATGGGCCTCGCGAGCTGCCACTGCTCTACCCCGCTATACAAATTATGTTGTTATGGGGGTCTCGCGTCCCGACACCTGTCGGGACTACCCCGCTATGTATTAACAAATAACTCATAACCGATAACATTTTCAAATTTTGTACTATAAATTATAAGCCATTATGTTATTCCTTTACCATATTAGTATAAATTAGAAATTAAAAAAAAGCAAGGGGCGGGGACTTATTTTATCAATTTCAATTTATAGACATATATTCTTGCCTTTTCGGTAAAAATAAGCTATTGTTTAAAGGTAAAAAGTATATTTATTATAAAAATGAAAAATAAAATCAATCAAATTAAAGATTTAGCTCTAAAAGAAATAGGCGAGAAGAAAAGCTTGGCTGATTTGGAAAATATAAAAGTGAAGTATTTGGGGCGTAAAAGTGAGCTAGTAGATATTTTACGAGGATTAAAAGATATGTCTAAAAACGAGAGAAAAGAAACTGGAGAGATGGCGAATAAATTAAGGGAGGAAATAGAAAATAGTATCAAGTATCAAGTATCAAGTATCAAGCGGAGAGAATCGGAGGATATTGAAAATAAAGAGAGAATAGATATAACTTATCCAGTTAAAAAAACACAGAAAGGGCATTTGCATCCGTTGACGCAGGTACGATATGAGATTGAAGAGATTTTTAAATCAATGGGGTTCTTAACGGTTGAAGGTCGGGAAATTGAGGATGAGTTTCATAATTTTGATGCTTTGAATATTCCTAAAAACCATCCTGCGCGAGATATGTGGGATACATTTTGGTTGAAAGACGGAAATCTATTGCAAACTCATACTTCACCGATGCAAATTAGATTTATGAAAGAAAATAAACCGCCATTTAGAATTATTGTTCCAGGACGGGTTTTTCGCTATGAAGCGTCTGACGCAACTCATGAATCAAATTTTTATCAAGTAGAAGGTTTGATGGTTGATGAAAGTGGAAAAATTACTGTAGCGAATTTTAAGGCAGTAATGACCGAATTTATGAAAGGTCTATTTAAAAAAGAAGTTAAAATTAGATTGCGTCCAAGCTATTTTCCATTTGTAGAACCGGGATTTGAAATTGATGTAAGCTGTCCTTATTGCAACGGAAATGGTTGTCGTATTTGCAAAAAAACTACTTGGATTGAAATTTTAGGTGCGGGAATGGTTAATCAAAATGTTCTTGCTTCAGTCGGATTTGAAAAAGATAAATACGAAGGATTTGCTTTTGGTTTTGGATTGGACAGAATTGCAATGATAAAATATGGTATTGATGACGTGCGGTTATTTTATAACGGGGATTTGAGATTTTTGGAGCAGTTTTAAGATTTCTACCCGGCTTTAGCCGAGGGTTCATGAGGTTTTAACCTCAGTGTTATAAAATCGCAAGGATATAAAGTTTAATTTTAGTGATTTAAGTTTCGCTAGGCTAAAGCCTGAGGAACCCTCGGCTAAAGCCGGGTAGAATTCTAAATAAAAAAACAAAAATGCAAATTATTTATAAAGAAAAATCATATTGGCAAGATAATTCAATTTATTTTCTAACAGGATCAACATTTTTACATTATCCATATTTTAAAACCAGTGAACAAAAAGAGATTGTTTTGGAACAGATTAAAAAAATAAAAAACAAATTAAAAATTCCTATAATAGCTTTCAGTGTCGCTATAAATCATTATCACTTGAAATTCTATTTAAAAAGGGGATTAGACTTAGCAAAGATAAAACAGCTGATGCATGGTGGTTTAACTTTTGCTTATAGAAAAAAGTATAAAATGAAATACGCAGATATGTGGCAAAGCAAGAAAACTTTACTTATTACTTCGGATGAAATGGATTGGAAAACGACTGGTTATATTATCGGAAATCTTTTAAAACATAAAGAGGTTAGCACTTTTGAGGAATTAAAAAACAATCCTTTTTCAAGTTATGGATTTATGGTGGAAAAATATGGTGATGAATGCGCGCGGGAATTGGTTAGAGAAGTTATTGATGCGGATGAGAATGTTGAGGGAGAAGTTGATTTTGGAGGTTTGGAGAAGCTAAAGGTTATTAGACCTAAAATTTGATTTATTGATTTAAGTTTCGCGAGGTTAAAACCTCGCGGACCCTCGGCTAAAGCCGGGTAGAATAATTTTAAAATTTAAACAAAATGAAAATATCTTACAATTGGTTAAAAGAATTTGTTGATATAAATATCTCTCCAGAAGATTTGGCGGAGCTTTTGACGATGCATTCTTTTGAGGTGGAAAATATAATTTATCAGGGTAAGGAATTGGACAATGTTGTGGTAGGGGAAATTTTGGAAGTTAAAAAACATCCTGACGCAGATAGATTAAATTTAGTTAAAGTAGATGTGGGGAATTTTGGAGGCTTAGCCTCTAGTGTGGAGGCTAAGCATTCAAAATCTACGATTCTTGATATCGTTTGTGGCGCGCCGAATGTTGAGGTTGGGCAGAAAGTTGCTGTGGCATCAATTGGAGCAGAATTGCCTGGTGGGTTTAAAATTGAAAAGAGAAAAGTTCGCGGAGTTGAATCTTGCGGGATGATTTGTGCAGAGGATGAGCTAGGAATGGGAGAAAATCACGAAGGTATAATGGTTTTAGATAAAGATTCAAAGATAGGAACACCGTTGAAAAAGGCGTTGAATCTTGATGATGTTATTTTTGAAATTGATATTTTGCCGAATCGGGCACATGATTGTTTATGCCATCTTGGTGTGGCAAGAGAAGTAGCTGCAATATTAAAATTAAAAATTAAAAATTTGAAATTGAATGAAAATTGGAAATTGGAAATTGGAAATTGTCCAAATTTAGATATTAAGATTGAAAATAAAGATTTATGCAGGAGATATTCAGCTGTTGTTGTAAAAAACATTGAAATTAAAGATTCTCCTGTGTGGTTGAAAAGTAAATTGGAAAGTTGCGGAGTGAGGTCTATTAATAATATTGTTGATATTACAAATTTTGTGATGCTGGCGTTTGGACAGCCGATGCATGCGTTTGATATGGATAAGCTTGGAGCAAGATACAATAACCAAACAAAAATTATTATTAGGCGGGCGAAAAATGGGGAGAAAATTTTAGCTCTTGATGAAAACGAGTATGAGTTAAATGAAAACGATCTTGTGATTGCGGATGAAAATAAGCCGATTGCGATTGCGGGGGTGATGGGTGGAATGGATACTGCTGTGGATGAGAATACTAAGAACATAATTTTTGAGGCGGCTAATTTTGATTGTACAAATATTAGAAAAACGGCGCAACGATTAAAATTGTCTTCCGAATCTTCTTATAGATTTGAAAGAGAGATTGATCCAGAGATGACAATACTAGCGATGGTAGAAGCGACTGGAATGGCAAAAGATTTGGCGAATGGAAAAGTAGAAGAAAATATAACAGATATTTATGATAGTCCAATGCAGAAAAAAGAAATAGAATTTGAGTTTAAGAGAATTAAAAATTTATTGGGAGTTGAAGTTGGTGAAAAAGAGGTAGTGAGAATTTTGAAAGCATTGGATTTTGAAGTTGAAATGGATGATGAAATTATAAAAGTAAAAGTTCCGACCTATCGGATAGACATTGAAATGACGAATGATATTATTGAAGAAATTGGTAGAATTTATGGATATAAAAATATTTCAGAAGTTGCAGGAAAAGTTGAAATGAAATCAGTTGCGTGTGATAGAATTTTGTCATTAGAAAAAGATATAAGAATAATCTCAGAAGGTCTTGGATTTTGTGAGATCTATAATTATTCTTTTGTTAGTGAAAAGGATCTTAGTGATATTGGTTTTAAAATAGAAGACTATCTTGAACTTCAAAATCCATTGAGCGAGGAACACAAATTTATGAGAATGAGCATTCTACCATATCTTTTAAAAAATGTAGAGAAGAATTTAAAATATCAAGATAATTTTGCGTTATTTGAAATTGGGAGAGTGTATTTGAAAAATGATAATAAACTGCCAGATGAGAAAAGAATATTTGCTGGAGTTATGGTTGATAAAAATGCAAAAGATACTTTGTTTTATGAATTAAAGGGACGGATGGAAATCCTGTTGAGTAAATTAGAAATTAACGAAGTAAATTTTCAAGAAGCTAAATCAGCAGAACATTTTTGGCACAAAGGAAGATCTGCGGAAATTGTTTATAAAAATAAAATAATTGGCAAAATCGGCGAAATTCATCCAACCGTTTCTGACGCTTTTGGCGTAGAAACAAGAGTTTCTTATTTTGAAATTTACGAAGAAAGTTTATTAGAATTTTATAGTAAAGAAAAGGATTTTCAGAAAATAAACAAATTTCCGGCAGTTGAGCTTGATTTATCTGTTATATTTGATGAAGATGTAAAATGGGGTGATATTAAAAAGGCTGTTTTTGCCACTGGCGGCAAACTTGTCAAAAGCGTTGTGCCATTTGATATTTATCGGAGAAAAGAAATTGGCGAGGATAAAAAAAGCGTCGCTTTTAGAATTTCCTATCAAGCGGAGGATAGGACATTGAAGGACGAAGAAGTTGGGATTGCGCAGGAGAAAGTTATTGAAGAGTTGGGGAAGATGGGGGGAGAGGTGAGAAAATAGGATGTTGAATATTTTGCGGGAACTATTTTGTAAATAGTTTCCAATATTTTCCAAACAAATAATATTTATTGTGTCTTCAAAACATTAGAAACTGGTTTAAAAAACCAGTTCCTGTGTGAAGCGAACTTTTAAGGATATTGTTTTATCCGATTTTGTAAAATGGACTTTACAAAACCGTAGGATTTGTTAAAATGTGAATATGATGAATAACACACAAATTACAACTGATGAGCTAAAACAAGTCATTATTGACTCTTCGCGAATTTCTGTGGATCGTTATATTGATCGTGATGATTATTTTGCTTGGTGCAAGTCTGGCTTAGATAATGATTTTATAAAAGTAATTACCGGTTTTAGAAGAACCGGTAAGTCTTTTTTGTTGAAGCAATTAAAACAATATCTGATTAAAAACAAAAATGTGCCAGAGGAAAATATATTTTTTATAAATTTTGAGCACGATATTTTGGCGAAAAACAACCAAGTTGAAGATTTGCGGAAGATGCTGGAATTATTTGAGGCGCATATTGCCAAAGATGGCAAAGTATATTTATTTTTAGATGAAATTCAAAATGTTAAATATTGGGAAAAATTTATCCGCACAATTTATGATTCGCAAAAAGATAAATACAATATTTATTTAACCGGTTCTAACAGCTCGCTTTTGTCTGGTGAATTTAGCACGGCTTTGGCGGGGAGAACTATTGAAATGCAAATCAGATCGTTTGATTTTAAAGAATATCTAAAACTTTCCGGTGTCAAGATTGACAGCAGTTTTGACAAGGTAAAACATAAAACTTTATTGGAAAGACATTTGTATCGTTATTTGCATTGGGGAGGACTGCCTGAAACAATTGGAAGAAAAGATGAGGAAATCCGGCAATATATTAAATCTCTTTTTAGGAAGGTTCTTTTGGATGATATTGTCAAAAGATTTGGAGTTGAAAAAGTAGCGGTTATTGAAAAATTGCTTTATTATATTTTTTCAAATATCGGAGGAACGACCAGTTTTTCAAATATAGCGAATACTTTAAACAATGAAGGAGAAAAAATTTCTGTCCCGACATTGCAAAGTTACGCTGAAATGTATGAACAATCTTTTGCCCTGAATAAGATAGAAAAGTTTGAGTGGAAAACCAAGAAAATTTTCAGCAAGCAATATAAATTTTATGCCGTGGATAACGGATTAGTCAGCAATATAAATATTTCCAAATTTGGCATTGAAGAAAAGTTATTGGAAAATATTGTTTATAATGTTTTGGCAAAAAAATATCCAAAAATTTATTATGGTCGCAATAATGAAGATAGGGAGATTGATTTTATCGCGCCGCGGTCTGAAAATCATTTTCTTAAAATACGGGTTAGTATTGAAATTAACGCTCAAAACAAAAAACGGGAGTTTGGCAATTTTGTTGTTACGGATAAATATTTAAAAAACGGGAAAAATATTTTGATTACCTTAAACGGGAAAAATCAAACGCATAATTATAAAGGTTCTGTTATTCAAGAAGTGCCACTTTTGAATTTTCTTTTGTCGGGAGATTATGAGGGTTGAGAAATTGTTATAACCAAAAATAATTATTACGATAAACATACGATAAATATAAACTATTGACAAATATCAAAATAATTTATTAACGCAAACACGATGAATAAACAATCTTTTGAAAATTCATCTGTTAATTTAGAAAATAAAACAGAATTTGATCGTGAAAAATTAGCAGAGCTTTCAAAATCTGAAATTTTAGAATTGATAGAAAAAACGCCAGAATCAAAAAATGAAATATTAAAAGAAATTCCGAATAAAGTTTATTGGTCAGAAGGAGTTGATCAAAATGTGTTGGAATCATGTGAATTTTCAGAAAAAAATGGTTTTAAAGTGGGTTCTGTAGAAGTAGAAGATAGAAAAACAGGAAAAATTATTAAAATAGATTTATATTGCAAACGGGAAAAATCACATTATAATTTAGTTAATCATGACCAAATTGAAAAGTATTTTTATAAGTATAATTTGTTGGATGAAAAGAGAGAAACGGTTGCATCTATGAATATAAAAAATTTTTCCGATGATTTAATCAAAATATTAATAGAAAATCACTCTGAAAAATTGTTAAAAGAAAAATTTAATATATCAAAGAATCTTTTGAAATATGGAAACGATTTGAGTGAAAAACCAAAATCTTTTATACATGTAGATACAATACAATCGTTTAAAGAAGAACGATTCGGGGGTTGCGGAACTGCGCTTCATCAAGTAGCTGTTGAACATTCTCTGCGTGAAGGGTTTAAAGGTAGAGCTCAATTATATGCGGATTATCTTGGTTCTTCTACAAGCGAAGATAATGTTGTAGTATCTACGGGCTTTCATGAGAATTTCGGATATTTTTATAAGGATATTTATAATTATAATAGAGACGGAGAATTGCGTCATAAAGGAGAAAAAATTCATGTAGCTTTAGCAGAAAGTCGCTGGAAAGAAGCGGAGGAATGGAAAAAAGAACATCCAGGAGAAAAGATAGCAAAAACAATAAGAGATAAATATCGTCCGTTTGCTGACAAATCCATGTTAATTGCTTCTCTTCCAGAGGAAATTATATTAAGAGAAAAGAAGCGAATGTTAAAACATCAAAACCTGCAAGTAAATTTGGAAACATTAGATGCCTTAGAAAAGAATTCTTCTCATAAATAAATCTTTATGCTCTCAATCCTTTCCGTCAAAAACCTAACCAAACAATTTAAAAACTTCAAAGCAATTGACGAGGTTAGTTTTACTGTTGAAGACGGAGAAATTTTTGGATTGCTGGGACCGAATGGGGCGGGGAAGACGACGATAATTAGAATTATTGCCACAGTGCTTGCGCCGACCGAAGGAACGGCGGAAATTCTTGGGTTTGATGTTGTCAAAAATCCGGAAGAAGTGAGAAAAAATATTGGCGTTTTAACAACAGACATTGGCGTTTATGAAAGGTTTTCCGGTCGGGAGAATTTGCAATACTTTGGTGAGCTTTATGGTTTGTCTAAAGAAAAATTAGAGGAAAGAATAAATGAATTATCAGACCTTTTGGAAATGCGGGATTTTATAGACAGAAGAGCGGGGAAATATTCAACAGGAATGAAACAGAAATTGGCAATTGCGCGTAGTGTGATTCATAATCCAAAGATTATAATTTTTGACGAGCCAACTGCGGGATTAGATGTTCTAGCATCACAAACTGTGTTAAATTTTATGCGCCGAGCGCAAAAGCCCGGCGGGTGTGTTATTTTTTCAACTCATCAAATGAATGATGCAGAAAAATTATGCGACAGAGTTGTAATAGTTCATAAAGGAAAAGTGATTGCTAACGATACGATAGATGTGTTAAAAAATAAAACTGGAGCGAGGAATTTGGAGGATGTTTTTATGAGGTTGATGAGAGTGTAATTTGTCATCCTGAACTTGTTTCAGGATCTGTCGACTGTTGCAATAATCTAATCTATAAATCAACTAAACTTTTGAATAAGTTGAAAATACAACAATTGTATTTTTACAAAAGGGCAATTGTGTTTGCGTTGTAGATAAGAGTATGATGTTGGGTAGTACAAATTAAACCTAAAATAAAATAGATTCTGAAACAAGTTCAGAATGACAAATTTTAAATTTATTAAGTCATTGCATTTATGCTAAAAACCATTTTCACAATTTGGAAAAAAGAGATTAGAGACACAATTCGCGATCGCCGGACTTTGTTGGCAATGGTTATAATGCCGATGTTTTTGATGCCTGTGTTGACTATAGGACTTTTCAAGTTTATGGATTATCAAATGGAAAAACAGGCGGAAAAAATTGTTAAGGTTTCTATTATTGAAAAAGGTGAAGCACCCGTGTTTATAGAAATGATCAAAAGTCAAGAAAAGATTGAAATAGTGGAAACAAATAATAATATAAAAGAAGCAATTGCAAATGGCGATCTTGATTTAGGGATTATTATCCCAGAAAATTTTCAGGAAAATATTAGTAAGCAAGAAGTTGTTGAAATTACAGTTATCAAAAAATCTACTAATATGGATTCGGAGAGCGCTTTAGCGAGAATATATTTTTTAATGGCGAGTTTTAATGACGAGCTTTTACAAGAAAGGTTTGCTAATCAGGAAATAAATCCGAAAATTCTATCAAAAGTCGCAGTTGTTTCAGAGGATGTGGCAAGTGAAAAAGAAACTGGAGGATTTATTTTAGGCTTAATAATACCTCTCTTTATTGTGATGTGGTCAATTATGGGCGGGCAGTACACGGCGATTGATGTTTCTGCTGGTGAAAAAGAACGGAAGACACTGGAGTCATTGCTTTTTGTTCCTCTCAAAAGAATGGATATTGTTTTAGGCAAGTTTTTGGCAGTGAGCACAGTTTCTTTAACTTCTGTGATTATTTCTATTGGCAGCTTTTGTATTGCCCTGATTTATTCTGGTGGTTTTGGTCCAATGTCAACAAATATAGAAGGACTAGATACTGAAAAAATGGCTGAAAGCGTTGTTGTTAATTTTTCCATTGACCCCCAAGCAATTTTAATTTTGCTCGTCGTTAGTTTATTTCTTGTTCTAATGTTCTCAGCGATGATTTTGTCAGTTGCGATTTTTGCTAAAAGTTTCAAAGAAGCGCAGAGTTATATTAGTCCTTCATATCTTGTTGTAATTTTACCAGTCATTCTTGTAAATTCAATGCCTGGTTTTGAGCCAGATCTCTGGTTTTTTGCTCTGCCTGCGGTGAATGCGACTTTACTTTTTAAAGAGGTTTTAATGGGGGTTTATGATTCGGGACATATTTTGTTGACTTTAAGCTCGCTGATTATTTATTCTGCTATTGCGATTTTTATCGCAACGAAGATCTATTCAAAGGAAGGGGTGCTGTTTCGGAATTAGAATGTTAATTCTCTGCGCATCTCGTAAAGATAGATTTTCACCTTAACTTATTTTTATGAAGAAATCAGAATTGATTTTTAACGCGCTGCTAGTGCCGATAGATTTTTTAATGATAGCGCTTGCTGGGATGCTAGCTTATTTTTTGAGATTTAATAATGAATTATCGGCGTTGAGACCGATTGTTTTTGATTTATCGTTTAGCAGATATATGGAAATAGTTCTGGCTATTTCTCCTGTTTTTATTATTTCGTTCGCTTTCGTCGGGCTTTATAATATGAGAAGCGTTCGAAAATTCTGGAAAGAAATATCGCAAGTCGCGGTGGGCGTATCAGCGGGATTTATGTTTATAATTTTCATCGCTTTTATGCAGCGGGAAATGTTTTCTTCCCGCTTTATATTCTTTGCGGCTTGGTTTTTCGCGATTGGAACAGTTGTTTTTGGAAGACTTGTAATCAGAATTATTCAGGGGTGGATGGCTAGCAATTGTAAATTCGGTTTTCATCGGCTAGTTCTGATTGGAAAAAATGGAGTTGTGAAAACAATCCAAAGAGAAGTAAAAAATAACAAAATTCTCGGGTACAAAATTATCAGGAAGTTAAAAGATTTTAAAATTGAGGAGCTGGAAAGAATTTTCAAAAGTCCGGGAATTGATGAAATCATTCTTTGCTCTTCCGATTTAAAAAAAGAAAAAGTGCAAGAACTATTGGACTTTTGTCAGGAAAAAAATATTGATTTTAAATTTGTTCCCGATATGTTTCAAGCGCAGGCGGCGCTTTTTGAAATGCAGACAATTTCCGATATAACTTTTATTGAAGTAAAAAGAACCCCGCTGGATGGCTGGGGTAAAATCATAAAAAGGGCTGTTGATATTGTTGCGTCTTTATTGGGATTAATTATTCTTTCGCCATTGTTTTTTCTGCTAGCGATGATTATTAAAATAGATAGCGCCGGACCGGTTTTTGTCAGATTGGAAAGAGTGGGTAAAAGAAAGAAGTTTTATCTTTATAAGTTTCGTTCAATGATTAATAACGCGCACAGTTTAAAATACGATCAAGAAGGAAACCTTAGTCCGGAATTCGCCAAATTAAATCAACGAAAAAAAGGTCCTCTTTTTAAAACCAGAGGCGATCCGCGCGTAACAAGAGTCGGGAAAATTATTAGAAAAACACGGCTGGATGAATTCCCGCAACTTATTAATGTTTTAAAAGGCGAGATGAGTCTTGTCGGTCCGCGTCCGCACGAACCGGAAGAAGTCGCGCGTTATGAAAAATGCCAGCGGAAATTATTTGCGATTAAGCCGGGAATGACCGGGCTGGGACAGGTAAGCGGAAGCTCTGATCTGGATTTTAACCGAGAGGTAAAACTGGATATTTATTACATTGAAAACTGGTCGCTTTTTCTTGACTTCATAATCCTAGTCAAGACTTTTTTTGTAATTATAAAAGGTGATGATTCGGCATGTTAAAATTAAATTTCCTTGAATTACGAAACTCCTCCTCTTGGATAAGGGGAGACTGGGAAGGGTTTGAAAAATTGGTTGATATGTATCCAACCACCCCCAACCCACGGCTGGCTTGTTCTACTAATTTTTCATTATTCTTGTCATCCCGAGCGACGGTAGGAGCCGAGGGATCTGTGAGCGGATAAATTGTAATTTGCTAAAATAGTTTAAATTAAGCAAAACATAATTGCGTTTACAGATTCCTCCACTCCGCTCGCTCGTGCCTCGCTCGCTCCGGTCGGAATGACAAACTTGTTTTATTAGAATAAGCCAGTTCTGTCCCTAGCCTCTCCTTATCCAAGGAGGGGAATAAATTGTATTTTGTAATTCAAAGAGAGATCTGGTTTTGTAACTACCTGTGGATAACTTTTATTGCGTTATTTTTTGAAAGTGGTAAAATAAAAGCGGAGAGGATTAAAATGAACATAATTAGAAACACTCGGAGAATGAAGAATAGTCGGGATAGAATAGAAGCTATTCGAAAGAGGATAATTACTATTCTGATTGTTCTGATTGAAGGACCCCCGCGAACGCCAGTACCAGCTTAGGCGCTGTGAGACAGTCATAGCGCCTGTTTTTTTTTGCGTTTTTGTTATTACTAGAATTTCCTAAAAGTTGGTTCAATGTCTCCTGACCTGAACCGGATATTTCTTAAAATCATTTTAAAAACTTATGTTATTGCTTGTAGGCAAAATCGGAAGAAATAAAAGGTTCAAGTCAGAGGCTTGAACCAACAAGTTAGCAATTCCGTGATTAAACTATCTGCGCGCAGTTACGAGATTGCTTCGTCGTTCCGTTTCCTATCGCTCCGCTTCATTTCTCGCAATGACAGGTTTGTTAAAGATTTTTTACCATATATTCATTTTCCAATTCATATCCCAATTTTCGATAATAATCTCTGACACCGATACCGCTGATGACGGCGATTTTTTTTAAGCCAAATTCTTCTCGCGTGATCTTTTCCGCTTCAAGAATTAATTTTTTTCCCAGTCCGATATGCTGGGGTGATTTTTTGCTTTTATATTTTATTGGCATCATTTGTCCGTAAGTGTGAATCTCGCGGATGATAGCTTGGAGTTCAGGTTTTAACCTGTAAGCGGAATTTGAAATTATGCTCTTACGCTCTAAAGAGAGAACTCCAGAATTTATTCTTAATCTTAAAAGCGAGTAAAGATTTTTTCTTTCTTTGTCTTCAAAACTCAAAAATATCTCTTTGCCATCTGAGGCGTTGTAATCTTGACGGAATAATTTTAAATTTTCAACCACCCCTTGCCCCTCCTTCAAAAGGAGGGGATTTTTATTTCTAAGTTTTTTAAAAATAAGGGGATTTTTATTTCTTACCTCCCGACAGCGGATACATTTGCATTGCCAATTTTCCTCTTCTGATTTTTTCTTGAGAGCCTGTCGCAGATTAGAAATTTTATTTCCGGCGACAATGCTTGTAGAAGGAATATCGCGGATAAGGCGCGTAATCCGAACATAATAGGGGATTATCTTTTTTATTTCCGCTAATAATTCAAGAAGTTTTTTATCAGAATATGGTTTATGCTTGCCATTTTTCCACCATTTATAAATAGGCGAATCTTTGACGACAACGCACGGATAAATTTTTAGCATATCCGGTTGAAAATCGGGATTGGAAAATAATTCTTTGAACATTATCAAGTCCCTTTTACAACTTGATCCGGGAAGATTCGGCATCATGTGATAATTGATTTTAAATCCCGCTTCTTTTAATAATTTTGTCGCTTTGATTGTCGTGGCGACAGAATGTCCGCGTTTGTTTAATTTCAAAACATCGTTATAAATACTCTGGACGCCAATCTCAACCCTAGTCGCTCCTAATTTTCTCATTCTGATGATTTCTTTCGCGTCAATATAATCCGGGCGAGTCTCAAGAGTAAGTCCGATAATCCTATGTTTGGATTTTTCGTTTAGTTTTTGCAGTAGGGACAGATCGCGATCTGCCCTTACACTGTATGCATTACATGCCCGAAAACATTCTTTTATAAACCAAGTTTGATATTGTTTTGGAAAATAGGAAAAAGTTCCGCCCATAACGATAAGTTCAATTTTGTCTGTTTTATGCCCAGTCGCTTCCAGCGATTTTAATCTTGCTTTCACTTGCCGATAGGGATGAAAGTCTGTCAAAATCGCGCGCATCACCGCTGGCTCGTTTGATAAATAACTTTTCGGCATATCTTTTTCCGTCGGGCAGTAAACGCAAGATCCCGGACAAGTGTACGGTTTTGTTAAAACGGCGATAACCGCCACGCCAGACAAAGTACGAATATTTTTTGTTATCAAAAGATTTTCAATATTTTTATTTGGTTTAACCTTTTTGTTTTTTACCATTTTCCGATAAGTTTTCAAAATTTCCACATTTGTTGGATTTGGCAGCCCGAATCTTTTTGAAGCCTTTCTTTTTAATTTCAAAAAATATTCATCCCGTCTTTTTAAAGGGATTTTTTTATAAAGCTGGTTGATGATGTATTGGTTGATCATAAATGGATATTATTTTAAAATATGCTATAATAAAAATAACATAAAGGAGTTGTTTATGGCAAATTTAAAATTAATTTAATCAAATCAAATGATTGCGGAATATTTTGTCAATTTACCGGTGAGAATAATAAAAGGAATAATTAAGTTCTTCTATTTTTGGTACGCGCAGAGTTCAAAAGATTTTTGGAATAAAGAAATTTCTTTTTTAAAGCAGATTGAAAAAGATCTTGGCGTGATCATAAATTTAAAACTTATTTTCCAACCGATTTTCGGCGATTATTCTTATATGGGCAGAGTTATCGGTCCGATTCTCAGATTGGGTCGGGTTTTAATCGGATTCCTAATTATGCTTGCCTCAATATTTATCGTTATTTTAATTTATCTAATCTGGATAATTTTGCCACCGCTCGCTTTTTTAATGGTGTTTTTAAATTTGGTTTATGTGTTATAGTGTAGAGTATTTAGTATTTAGTATTTAGTATAAAGTATTTAAAGTAAATTATGGATAAGCAAAAAATAAAATCCTTTACCGATTTAGAGGCGTGGAAAGAAAGTCATAAGCTCGTCTTGATGATTTATGAGGTAACAAATGAATTCCCCAGAGATGAAATGTTTGCTCTTGTAAGTCAACTGCGAAGAGCTGCTATTTCAATAGTTTCAAATATAGCGGAAGGATTTACGCGCAAGGGTTCAAAAGAAAAAATACAATTTTATTTTATAGCCAAAGGCTCAAATGTGGAAATTCAAAGCCAGCTTTTAGTTGCTAAAGATTTAAAATATTTAAATAAAGAGAATTTTGATAATATAGCTAATCAGTCTATAAAAGCCAATAAACTTATAGGTGGATTGATTAAATATTGTAAAAATACTAAATACTAAATACTAAATACTGTATACTCAATATTCAAATGCCAAAAAAGAAAAAAGAAAAAAAGAAAATCTCAGTAGAATTAATAACTTGTTCCCAGTGTCGCGGAGAGGGGGTTCTTGAAAATGGGACGGAATGTTCTATTTGCCAAGGGTTGGGCGTTTTTTTGCGCGTGGGGAAAAACGGGATATATTATTGGAAAGAAAGACTTTCTGGAGTTTCGCCGACGCTGAGATCTCTTTTTGAAATCTTGCCCAAAGCGATAATTCTTTTTCTGTATCTTTTAATTTTTGTCACTCTCGGATACGGAATTTATTTTGTCATTGTGAATAATCCTGATTTTCTGGAATTGCTTAGAGAGGATGTTGAATATGTAGCGGCTGAATCAATAATGGAAACTTGGTTCTTTATGATTTTCAGATTCATTTATAGATTTTTAGAAGCGATATCCGTTTTAATTAAGGAAAGAGGAATCGGACCTTTGATGTTTTGGACGGCAATTTCCGGAATGATTTACGCTTGTTACCATTATAGGATGAAAGATAAATCAGAGAAAAAAATTAGCTCGACATCTCCAAAATTTGAAATTTTCTATAACAATAAAGCGAAAGAGTCAGAAAAATCAGTTAATATCGCCAATTACACTTCTCCTTCCGCAAAAACCGTTTTATTGTCAGCTTTAGATTTGGCGCATAGCAAAAGGCAAGCGCCGTCCCCATCTCACTTGGCAAAAATAATTGCCAGTGATAGCAAAACAAGTATTTTGCTGAAGCGACTTGAAATCAACGCCAAACAATTTTCAAACGATGTTGAGAAGATGATAGATAATTTGCCGAAGAATAATTACTATAATCAAGATGGAATTTTGCAGGGAACGATTCTAAGTCCGGAATTAGAGGCAATAATTATTTTGGCGTTTCAAGAAACTTTAATTGTTGGATTGGACAAAGTTTGTCCCGAAAGTTTATTTTTAGCGCTTATTCGCGACAAGTCATTTAAAAAATATTTCAAGGATAGAAATATAAAAATAAGCGATGCGAGAAGCACGGTCATTTGGGTTAAGAGCTGGTCTAATGTAAGAGTGCGATTGAAAAGACCGAGAAAAATTCAACATACCGTAATGAACAGAGCTTGGACAGCAAGAGTAACGCCAGAACTTGACAGATTTAGTTATGATATGACAGACCAAGCGAGGTCAGGATTAACCGGACACACTGTTGATCGAAAAAATGAACTTGATAATTTAATGAGAATTCTGGAAAGAACAAGCAAGAATAATGCTCTTTTAATCGGTGAGGAAGGAGTGGGGAAAACAACGATAGTAAAAGAACTTGCTAATAGAATGATAAAAGATCAAGTTTTTCCGTCTTTGCAGGACAAACGATTGGTGGTTTTGGATATTGGCGCGCTTGTTTCAGGAGCGAGAGCGGGCGGGGATTTAGAATTGCGGATTAGGCAACTTTTGGAAGATATGGGAAAGAGCGGTAATATAATTTTGTATATTCCGGATATTCATAATATGGCGGCGGCGGGAAGCGGAGAAGGATTTGACGCTTCAAAAATTCTTTCGCCGATTCTTTCACAAGGAATATTTCAAATTATTGGATCAACAGATTATCGGAATTACCATAAATATGTTGAACCGCGATCTGATTTTGCGAATAATTTTGATCAAGTGAAAGTAGAAGAGCTTGATGAAGAAAAAACAAAAGAGGTTTTAGCGGTGCATTCAAAATTCATTGAGGCGAGAGAGGGAATCGTGATGACCTATGGCGCGATTAAAACGGCGACAGAGCTTTCCAAAAGATATATTCCGGACCGTCTTTTGCCGGGAAAAGCGATTGATCTTTTGAGCGAGACAGCGGTAGAAGTGAGACGGCGGGGAGCTGGCGAGGTTTTGCGCGACAAAGATATTATGAAGGTGATTACAGAAAAGACGGGAATTCCGCTTGTTGATATAAACGCTAATGAAGCGGAGAAGCTTCTTAACTTAGAAGATAAATTACATGACAGAGTTATCGGACAGCACGATGCGATAGTAGCAATCTCTTCCGCTATCAGAAGAGTGCGAGTTGGAATGAAACACAAAGACAGACCGATTGGAACATTTTTGTTTTTAGGTCCGACGGGAGTTGGGAAAACAGAACTTGCCAAAGCGCTGGCGGAAGCGTATTATGGGGATGAAAATGCGATGGTTCGTCTTGATATGAGCGAGTACCAAACGATTTCCAGCGTGGAAAAGTTGATCGGATCCTCTGTTGGTTCATCCGAAGGAGGTTCGGGAGGAATTTTAACGGAGGCGATTAAGAGAAGACCGTTTTCGCTCCTTTTGCTTGATGAGCTTGAAAAGGCGAATAGAAATGTGTTAAACTTATTTTTGCAAGTTTTTGACGATGGACGGTTGACGGATAATTTTGGTCGTACAGTTGATTTTACGAACACGATTATAATCGCTACTTCTAACGCTGGTTCAGGAGTAATCAGTAAAATAATTGTTAAAGAGGAAAATAGCAGCAACGAAAGAATTTTACAAATGCTGGAGCCGTATCTTCTGAAAAGTTTCGCGCCGGAATTTCTAAATCGTTTCACGGCGAGAATTGTTTTTAGATCGCTTTCAAAACAAGATGTGATAGCGATTGCGATCTTGCAAATAAATAATTTGGCGAAGAGGCTGGATAAAGCGCAGGGAATCAAGATAGAAATTTCTCCAAAAGCGTTGGAAAAAATAGCCAATCTTGGCTACAGCGCGGAATACGGCGCGAGATTTCTACAAAGAACTATTCAGGAAAAGATAGAAAATCTAATCGCTACTAAGTTTTTGAAAGGGGAAATTAAAAGAGGAGATGTGTTTAGAATTAAAGAGGGGGATTTATAGGATTGTTGGGTCAGTAGGCTAGTAGGTTGTATTTTCAATGCAAAAACTTAAAACTTTTCTAAAAATAATTTATGCCGATTTTCAATTAATCAAGTATTTTTTATAAGAAAACGAATAATAAAGCTGGTTTTTAATTTTAAAAAAATTCGATTAGCAGAGCAACTGACAAACAAACAGATAACAGCCTAATATAATTTTATGGTAAGATTAAAAAAAGAAACGGAGGGGATAGTTGAGATTTTTTTGAATTTATTGATGCCAATTTGGCTACCGATTAAAGCAATCAAAATAATGGTTAAAGAAATTAAAGAAGAGAGAAGAAAAAAGAGGGAAGAATGATTTGATTTGATTTGTTAGTATCATAGTGCGGTGTATGGTACTGTGGTTTTTGAGTTTTCTAATTCTGATTTTAATCAATTTTAATCCCGGTAAAAAATGAAAGATAAATATGATGTAATTATCGTCGGCGCCGGTCCCGCGGGATTAAGTTGCGCGGAAGTTTTGGCGAAAGGCGGCAAGTCCGTTTTGGTTCTGGAAAAAAACAGTGAAGTCGGACCTAAAATTTGCGCTGGCGGAATAACAGTAAAAGTAAAAGAGGAAGGACTTTTATCTTTGCAAAATGTTGACAAAACTTTCTGTTCAATTAAACTTTATTTTTCTAATATCTGTAGAAAACTTAATAGTTCTGATTCTTTTGTGGCGACTATTAATCGTGGCAAGTTGGGAAAAATAATGCTGGAAAAAGCGGTTAGAAACGGGGCGGAAGTGAAAACGGGGACGGAGGTGAAAGAAATTAAAGATGATTCTGTGGTTGCCAACGGGCAAGAAATAAAATATAATTATCTTATTGGAGCGGATGGAAGCAATTCGCTGGTAAGAAAATTTTTAGGGCTGAAAACCAAAAAATTGTTTGTGACTTTGCAATACACTATTCCGCAAAATACGCAGAAGTTTGAAGAGATGGAGTGTTTTTTTGATTCAAAATTACCAGGCGGTTATTTCTGGATTTTTCCCCATCAAGATTGTGCTATTGTTGGTTGCGGTTATTACCCGAAATTTTTGAAGAGGAAGCGGATAGATCTTAAAAAGCATTTTAAAGAGTGGCTAAAAAATCAACAAATTAAAACAGACGGTCTTAAGCTAGAAAGTTTTCCGATTAATTTTGATTATCAGGGATACCAGTTTGGCAATAAATTTTTAATCGGAGACGCGGGGGGATTTGCTTCGGGATTAACGGGAGAGGGAATTTATTTTGCGATGATTTCCGGAAGAGAAGTGGCTAAGAAAATTATTGATCCGCGGTATAACTGTTTGAGAGTTTCTAAAATTTTAAAAATCAAGAAAAATCAAGAAGGTTCTTCCGTGCTGTCTAATTTTTTGAATAATCTTTCGCCAAATCTTGGTCTTAAAATGACGGCATTTTTTCTTAACTACAAATGGTTTAAGAAAAAATGGATAAAACTTTTTTTACAGTAGATGCTAATTGAATTTTTAATTAATTAATTTAAATTTTAACAAAAACTATGGGTAGAAAAAAATTACTAAAATTACAGAGAAAATTAGAGAGAAAGAGGGAACTAATTAACAAACAAGAAAATAAGAAAAAAACAGTGATTAGTATTATTTTCTTAGTACTGTTTGTTTTTGCGGCTTATCAAATAAATATTGCAATGAATAAAAATAAAGATATTAAGGATAACGAGATTGTTAAAGTGGACAATAACAATGACAATAATTCCCAAAATGATTCCGCGCAAAATGCGGAATCGACAGATACACAAAACGATCCTGCGGATGTTCAGGATTATGAAGCTAATAAAATTGTGATGTTTGAAACAAACAAAGGCGATATAAAACTGGAATTATTTACGAACGATGCGCCGAAAACGGTGGAAAATTTTGTAAAATTAGCGGGAGAGAATTTTTACGATGGAACAAAATTTCATAGAGTGATTTCCAGTTTTATGATTCAAGGAGGCGATCCAATTTCAAAAGGCGTTTTGGGGGAAGATTTTGTTTATGATCCAAAAGAAAATCCCGGTAGCTTGCCGATAGCCGGAACTGGCGGACCAGGCTATCAATTTAAAGATGAAATGAATCCAATATCTTTAGGACTGGATGAATATACAATACAAAAATATGAAAAAGAAGGCTATGAATATGATTACAATTTGAATTCGCATAAAATGGAAGTTGGAGTTTTGGCAATGGCAAACTCCGGACCGGATACAAACGGAAGTCAGTTTTTTATCGTTACGGAAAGCTATCAATCGCATCTTGATGGCAAGCATACCGTTTTTGGAAAAGTGATTGAGGGGATGGATGTGGTAAGGAGTGTTGAACAGGGGGATGTAATAGAACGAATTTATGTTAGCGAATAGATTATTTATTAATTCGTTAATGTATTGATAAATAATTTGTCAATTATGCTAACTAAAAATTACATTTACGCCGTTTCAACTCTTATTGGCACCGCGGTAGGCGCGGGAATTTTTGGGTTGCCCTATGTTACAGCTCAAGCGGGATTTTTCCCTGCTTTAATTCTTTTGATAATTTTAGGCGCGACAATGATTTTGTTAGCGTTGATGTATGGAGAGATAACTTTAAGAACCCTTAATAAAGGACGGCTTGTCGGTTATTGCGGGAAATATATCGGGAAAAACGGAAAAAGAATGGCGACGCTAATAACCCTTTTTTCTTTGTACGCTAATGTCTTAGCCTATATAATTATCAGTGGCATATTTCTTAACGCTTTGCTTTCCGGTTACTTTGGCGGAAATGAATTTATTTACGGATTGGCGATGTTTGCGCTAATCTCAATTGGAATTTATATCAATTTAAAAACCGTCAGCATTGTAGAATTATTAATGGTGGTATTTCTTTTGATGGCAATATTTGGAATTTTTGCGAAGGGAATTATTTCCGTTGAAACGAGTAATTTATTGACTAGCGATTCTTCCCAATTTTTCCTGCCTTTTGGGGTGATACTTTTTTCACTAAGTTTTGTTTCGGCTGTTCCTCAGCTTGAGCATATGATGAAAAAACGCCAAAAGAAAATTAAAAGTGCTATTATTACAAGCGGTATCGCAATAATGATTATTTACGCTTTGTTTATGGCGGTGGTGGTTGGAATTACCGGATCAGATACTTCGCCGGAAACATTTTTTGGCTTAAGTCAATTTATGGGAGATGGTGTTATAACACTCGGTTTAATCTTTGGCGTTTTTGCGGCGGCGACTTCCTATTTAATAATTGGCATTAATCTCAAGGAGATATTTTGGTACGATTTTCATTTCAGCAAAAATAAATCTTGGGCGCTGGCGTGTTTTATTCCAGTTCTAATTTTTGTTTTGGGATTTCGTGATTTTATCGCCGTGATTAATTTCACGGGAGGCGTCGCTGGCGGTTTTGTTGGAATTTTAATTATTATCATTTTTTATAAAGCGAAGAAAACCGGTGATTTAAAACCGGCTTATAAAATAAGCGTTCCCAAAATTATTTCCGCTTTAATGGTTCTAATTTTTGTTTTGGGAATTGTTTATCAAGTGGTTTATAGAAATTAAAATAAGGAAGTCCCAATATTAAAACAAATTTATGTCTAAGTTAAAAATAAAAAACTTCATTATTCTCTGGCTTCCCGTTCTTTTCTGGTGCGCGGTTATTTATTATCTTTCCTCAATTTCGAATCTGAAATCCGATTTGCCGAATCAATGGGATTTTGTCTTTAGAAAAATCGCGCACATCACAGAATATGCTGTTTTGACCTTTCTGTTTTTTCGCGCTTCTTCCAAAAATTTAAATTTTAGAAGAGCTGTTTCGTACTCCGCTCTTTTCTCAATAACTTATGCTCTAACCGATGAATACCATCAGCTTTTTGTTTTTGGCAGAGGGGGAAATTTGGGAGATGTTTTAATAGATAGTTTTGGTGTTTTTTTGGCGATAGTTTTGATTTACAAAAAGAAGTTAAGTTGTTAACCTTAGCAGTTTATTTATGCGATTTGTAGTTGTAAAAATTCTAAACATCTTATCAAAAAAAATACTGGCTAAATATAAACCAGTAGTTATTGGCGTTACGGGAAGTGTTGGAAAAAGTAGTTCCAAAAGAGCGATTTGTGAAGTACTGAAAAATAAATATAGAATAGCGTACAATAAAAGTTGCTATAGGATGGATATTGGAATTCCTTTAGCGATTATTGGCGCTGAGAGTGGAGGAAGATCAGTCAGCAAATGGCTGAAAATTATTTTTTATGCCATAGAAATAATAATTAAAAGAACAGAATATCCAAAAGTGTTAATTTTGGAAATGGGTGTTGATAGGCCGTGTGATATGGAAAAGATGCTTGAAGTTGTGAAGCCAAATATCGGGGTATTAACCAGTATTGGCGAATTTCCTTCTCATTTAAAATATTTCAAAAACGCGAAACATATATTAAGGGAAAAAAGTATGCTCATTAAATTTCTTAGAAAGAAGGATGTTGCGATTTTAAATTGTGATGATGAAGCTGTGAAAAGTTTGTCAGAGAATACGAGAGCAAAAACAATAATGTATGGATTTGACAAAGACGCTGTCATAAAAGCGGAAGAGATATTTTTGGGAGACAGAAAGTGGAAAATAAAAAGCGGTTTGATTGGAATGAGTTTTAAAATTTCTTATCAAGGAACAACAGTCCCGTTTCGACTTCCTTTTTCTTTGGGCAGGGGACATATTTACGCGGTTCTTTCGGCTGTTTCCGTCGGGATTCATTTTGGATATAATCTGGTTGAAATATCTGAAATACTTTCTAATTATAAACCACTTCCGGGAAGAATGAATCTTATTGAGGGAGTGAACAACTCGCTGATAGTTGATGATACTTTTAATTCTAATCCTGTTTCAGCAACAGTGGCTTTGGAAACTTTGCAAAAACTTGACACGATGAGAAGGATAGCGGTTTTTAGCGATATGCTTGAGCTTGGGGAATATTGCGAAGTGGGACATCGGAAAATAGGAAAACTTGTTGCAAAGTCAGCTGATCTTCTTTTTACTTATGGAAAAAGAAGTAAATTTATTTCCGAGCAAGCGAAAAAAAGCGGGATGAAAAAAAATCAAATTTTTCATTTTGATAATCTTGATGATTTAAGCGAGTTATTAAAAAACACCATCAAATCAACTGATGCCGTTTTAGTTAAAGGATCAAGAGCGATGCAAATGGAAAATATCGTTAAAGAAATTATGGCAGAACCGGAGAAAGCGGGGGAGTTGTTAGTGAAGTATGTGTAACTTTACTTTTTATTTTTAATTTCATTCAGCAACTTTTTAACTTCTTCAATACTATCTTCGTCATAAATTGAAACGGGCAAAACATTTGCGCCGATTTTTTTTAGTTCTTTTATTTTTTCTTTAACTTCTTTTTCGCTGATCAAATCTGTTTTAGTTAAGAAAATATACTCTTTCTTTTTTATTAAATCTTTGCTATATTTTTCAAGCTCTTTCCTAATAATTTTGTAATCATTTAACAAATTTTCAGATTCCGAAGAAAGGCAGTGAATGAGAGTTTTGGTTCTTTTGATATGCCGCAAAAATTTTACGCCAAGTCCTTTTCCAACTGACGCGCCTTCAATTAAACCGGGAATGTCGGCGATAATCAATCCGTAAAAATCTCCGAGATTTGGTTCAAGGGTTGTGAAATGATATGAAGCGACTTTGGCGTTTGCTTTAGTAAGCGCGTTTAGCAAACTTGATTTTCCTGCGCTGGGAAGACCGATAAATCCAACATCGGCAATCAAACGAAGCTCCAGAAGAAAATCAAACTGCTGTCCGGCTAGCCCTTTTTCACATTCTCTCGGTGTTGTGTTTGTTGACGATCTGAAAAAATAATTTCCCCTTCCTCTTTTTCCGCCTCTTGCCAAAAGAACTTTTTCATTAACTTCCGTGACTTCTAAATCTCTGCTATTACTAAGATTATGAGCGACTGTTCCAGTGGGAACTTTTAAAACCAGATCTTTCCCTTTTCTGCCGATAAGAATTTTATTTTTTCCGTCAATGCCGTCTTCGGCTGAAAATTCTTTTTTAAAACGAAATTTGTTCAGAGCGGTCAAATTTGAAGTTCCTTCCAAATAAACACTTCCGCCATTCCCGCCATCTCCGCCAGTCGGTCCTTTTTCGTGTTTATTTTTATTAAAAGCAACACAGCCGTCTCCGCCCTTTCCTCCGTTTATTTTAATTTTTACTTCATCAACTAGCATAGAGTTATTTTAACATTTTAATATATAAATATTTTAACAAAATTCTGAGAAATAAACCTATCATTCTGAACTTGTTTCAGAATCTACTCTCTATTACATCTAACCAAACCCATAAATCACTAAACCTTTGAATAAGTTGAAAATGCAATAATTGTATTATTATAGAAAGATAATTGTGTTTGCGTCGCAGACGAAAGCGTAGTGAAAATAGGATAAGTCAAAATGTAATAAAACGAAGATTCTGAAACAAGTTCAGAATGACAAATTTTGTAAATTTCATACTCACAAAACCATCTCTGCCGCTTTGATAATCGGGTAAGCTGTTGGCGGGGCGGTAATCAGCGGATGAGTGGCGATTTGCAGGTTTGCCAATTCTTGCGCGGTCATTTTTTGCTGGACGGCAACGGCGATTAAATTTATCATTTCGGCTGTGTTTTCCGGACCAGCGATTTGTCCGCCCAGTAGTATTTTAGACGATTTTTCAAAAACAAGTTTTACTTTAACTATTCCAGTGTTTGGCAAAGTTCCCGGATGATGATTAGGCGCTTCGCTTTGCCCGATAATTATTTCTATGTTTTCTTTATTTGCTCCTGTTTTATTTAATCCCACTGATCCCAAAACCAAACCGCCAAGGCAAGTAGAGAAAGCAGCGACTGTTCCGTCATTTTTTATCAAATCTTTTTTGTCGCGATATAAATTCGCGCCAGCGATTCGCGCTTCATAACAGGCAACGGAGGCAAGCATTATCAGGTTAGGTTTTTTTGTAAAGAAGTTCATAGTTTCCGCGCAATCGCCGATAGCGAAAATATCAGAAGTATTCGTTTGCATAAATTTATCTACCCAAATTCCGCCTTTCTCTATTATTTTAATTCCCGCGTCTTCTGCCAGTTTAACGCTCGGTCGCGCGCCAACTGCCATAATTACCAAATCCGCTGGAATTTCTTCACCGTTGTTAAGTTTTACTTTTTCCGCTTTATTCTCTCCGATTATTTTTTCCATTGCTGTTTCAAGATAAAGTTTTACTCCTTTTTTCTTTATTTTTTCTTCGCCAGCTAGCGCGAACTCTTTGTCAAAATTAGCAATTAGACAATGGTCTAAAATTTCCACAACGCTGATATTTTTGTTTTCCATCGCGCTCAATTCTTCCGCCAGTTCCACGCCGATAAATCCTCCGCCAACAATAACGATATTTTTCGCTTCAACAATCGCTTTCCTTAAATCTTCTAAATATTTTATATCTTTTCTAATTTGATAAACGCCATTTAATTCTACTCCTTTAATTGGAATCATCGCCGGGTTTGAGCCAGTAGCGATAACTAATTTGTCGTAGTTTATTTCCTCGCCGTTTTTAAGAATTGTTTTTTTATTGCTCGTTTCAACTTTTACCGCCTCGCCGATAATTAAATTTATTTCGTTCGCTTTATACGCTTCATCCGGCATCATATCTTTTTCTACCGCCGGCAACCGATTAAAAATATAAGGCAGTCCGCAAGGCACAACGCATTTCTCAGTTTCTCTAACCAGAGTAATTTTTTTCTCGGGATTATTTTTTCTTGCCGAGACGGCAGCAATCAATCCCGCTGGACCTCCGCCGATGATTAAGATATCTGTTTTTGTCATAGTTTTTTGTTAATAATAAATTATTCATTTATCTTCCTCTTAATTCTATCACGGCAATCTCCGGCGGGCAATTAAATCTTATAGGCAGGACAGCCATTCCTATACCGCGATTTACATATAGATAAGCATTGCCAATTTTAAATAGTCCGCTGGCGTATTTACCGTGGTTTTTTGTCGGTGTCCAATACGGCTGTATAAAAGGAATTACAAATTGTCCGCCGTGCGTATGTCCGGCCAAAATCAAATCAATCTTTTCTTTTTCCAAATTTTCCAAATCATTAACAATATCCGGCGAATGGGCTAATAATATTTTAGGAATATCTTTTTCCGTATCAGCCGCCGCTACCCCTAAATCATCATTTCCAGTATGCGGATCATTAACACCAAGCAAATAAATATATTCATTGTCTTGAAATATCTTTTCATTTTCGTTACTCAAAACTACAATCCCGCTTTTTTCTAATAATCTTTTTATAGAATTAGCATCAATATGATCAATCCAATATTCATGATTTCCTAAAACACTATATACCTTTCCTTGATATCTATTTCCCAACTCACTCCAAAATTCTTGACAGGAGCTTATATCTTTAGTTTTATGATCAATAAAATCACCGGTAATAAAAACAAAATCAGGATTTATGTCTTCTAAAATTTCCAAAACCTTCTTTTCTCTTTCGCCGAAATTATAAGAATGGAAATCGGTCAGGTGGACTATTTTTGTATTATTAAACGACTCCGGCAAATTTTCTATTTCTATATTTATTTTTTCAATCTGGATATTATTTGGTTCAAAAATAAAGCTATACCAAATCAAGACTGTTAAAGAAATTAGAAAAGCTGAGGTTAACAGCATTTTTTTAAATTTTCTTTTTTTGATGTTTTTAAATTTCATAAGATAAAAATTTTGTTGATTCTAATTAATTATCAACGCATACACACTTGACGCCCGATGTCTTTAAGGATACTTGGTGTCCGGAAATAAACTTAAAACCTGCTTCAATTATAGCAGGTTTTATTTGATGTGGGAAAAATTTTTACAAATATCATCACAATCATCGTAAGGGCAGACCCATGTGTCTGCCCTGAATGCGGAATAAATTTTATTTTGTCGCATATTCTGGGTTGAC
>JAYEHC010000093.1:0-14587 GCA_034659355.1 Patescibacteria group bacterium
TTCATCTCATCTTCACACCATCTTGTCTTGAAAAAACTTTCAGCATATAATAATATCCCTCAACTTTTTTCAAATCAATCTGGCATAAAGCTGAGCGAACTTAGAAAATGTTATTTCCTTGTAAGCGCTAAGTGCATTATTCATAATTCCTGATTCATAATTCAATTTTTCGCGGGTATAGTATACCGGTATTATGTATCCTTCCCAAGGATAAGAAACGGGTCCGACTCCCGTTACCCGCTCTTATTTCTTTTCTTTAAATCCCCACGGCTGTTTGCCAAATCCATGTCCGCTTTGATCGGTTCTGTGAATTTCATTTGATCCGCATTTTGGACAAGATAAATCGGCGCCTCTTTTTCTGGTTCCGAATTCTTCTTCCCATTCGTGTTGGCATTTTTCACATTTAAACTTTCTCATTTTTTATTTTTAGAAATTAATAATTTTTTCTGATTGATTTTAACTGCGCCGCCGTTGATTCTAATCGCTTTTCCGTTAATTAACGCGTCAGCAATTTTCCGGTTAGCCACGCACAAAATTCTCTGAAAAGTGCTTTGCGATATTTTCATTTTTTTCGCGCAGGCAGTTTGTTCCAGACCTTTATAATTTTTAAGACGCAGGGCTTCAAGCTCATCCACAGTTAAAATATTTTCTTCAAGAGAAGACAGGGGAATTCCTTGCGGTTTAAAATAAGTCGTTTGCGGGTTGAAATTTATAAATCTTGTTTTTTTTGGTCGCATATTATGTATTATTATCTAGGCTCTGCTATTTTTTCCAATTATTCCCCCTTTGTAAGGGGGGGGCTAGGGAGATTTCCGGGCAGGATTAATTAAAATAAGCTAAATTATTTTTTTAAAGTATTTCTAAATCTATCTCTTCTTATAAAAAAATAGATGAAAATCAGCAGAGCCTATTTAAGAATTTTAGCATAAGGTTTTTTACCATTGTCATTCCGGAATTTTTCCCGGAGCGATAGTCCCGTATCAAGTACGGAATAAACTCCGGAAAAAATATCCGGGATTCGCTTTATCTCATTTTATAAAACTATACGAGAAATATTGCTCATTGAGACTAAGCGCTTGTAAAGAAATAACCTTTCTAATTTCATTTCATCTTCATACCATCTTAGCTTGAAAAAACTTTCAGCATATAATAATATCCTTCAACTTTTTTCAAACCAATCTGGCGTAAAGCTGAGCGAACTTTGGGATGTTATTTCTTTACAACCCCTAAATTTTCATTTTATTAACTCTATTATGAATATATACCCATAATGAAATCTTGTCAAGTTTTTTAAACGCCCACTTAGCTCAGTTGGCCAGAGCAACGCACCCGTAATGCGTAGGTCGTCAGTTCGAATCTGACAGTGGGCTCAGAATCATATAAACATATAATCATATAAAACAAGATTTAAAACTTGTCATTCTGAACTTGTTTCAGAATCTTTGTTATTTTAGGTTTTGACTTGTACTATTTTCGCTATGCTTTCATCTACGATGTGAACACAAGTATTTTTTATTTAACATAATCATTGCATTTTCAATCTATTCAAAAGTTTTGTGATTTGTAGATTTGATTAGATGTAATGTGCGAAAGATTCTGAAATAAATTCAGAATGACAGCTCTTTCAATTTCACAGTTTTAAAAATATCTGCTATAATGATTTTATGAAAGAAGCATTGGAAAAAATTAAAGATTTAAAAAAAAGGATCCTTCTTGTGAAGGACTGTCTTTGACTTTGGGAAGAAAAAAACAGAGCTTGAGGAGCTGGAAAGCAAGATAAGCGGGGCTGGTTTTTGGGATGATAACAAGAAAGCTAAAGAAGTAATGAAGAGAATTGACAGCCTGAAAGAGATTGTCGGCGTTTGGGAAAATTTAGAAAATAGAATAAACGATCTTGATGAAATTACAAAGCTTATTGACGAAAAAAAAGACAGGGATATTTTAAAAGAAACAAAAGAGAGGTTAAAGAAACTGGAAGAAGAATTTTTACAATACGAATTTCAAGCGCTCTTGGGTGGAAAGTATGACGAGGCGGACGCGATTATCGCAATTCATAGCGGTGCGGGGGGAGTTGACGCGCAGGATTGGTCGGAAATGCTTTTACGAATGTATTTGAGGTATTGCGAAAAACATAAATATAAAACAAAGATTATCCATGAATCCAGAGGAGAGGAAGCGGGGATTAAAAGCGTGACTTTTATCGCTACCGGATCGTTTGCTTACGGGCATTTAAAAAATGAAGCGGGCGTTCATCGTCTAGTGAGGCTTTCGCCGTTTAACTCAGATAATTTGCGGCAGACCTCATTTGCTTTGGTGGAAGTTTTGCCGGAAATTACTTCGGATGACGAAATAGAAATAAAAGACGATGATTTAAAAATAGACACATTCCGATCAAGCGGTGCAGGCGGACAATCCGTAAATAAAACAGATTCGGCGGTAAGAATTACACACCTTCCAACCAAGACGGTTGTCGCTTGCCAAAATGAAAGGAGCCAAGCGCAGAACAAAGAACAAGCGATGAAAGTTTTGAAGTCTAAATTATATAAACTACAAGAAGAAAAAGAAGAAGCGGAGAAAAAAAAGCTTCGTGGAAATTACGCCTCCGCGGAATGGGGAAATCAGATTAGGTCATATGTTCTGCATCCGTATAAATTGGTCAAAGATCATCGGACAAATGTGGAAACTGCTGACGCGGAAAAAGTTTTGGATGGGGATTTGGATTTGTTTATAGAGGCGAGGTTAAAAGGGATTTAAATATCTGTTTAAATTAGTTCAAATTTTGGCTAAAATACTATGAAAAAATTATTTATTGTTATCACTTTAATTATTTTTATTGTTATAGGTATCGTTAGTGTTTTTTATGTGACAGGAAATTTTGATAAAATTATCAATAAAATTCTTCATCGTTCTGAGGTTTTGGATATGTCGGACGAGAAAAATTTTGACGAGATTTTAAGGAGAGTGAAAGATAATTTGGATGAGGTGGAGAGTGTGAGGGCGGAAGTTAAGGGTAGTGACGGAGGTAAAATAGGTGATTATGATTCTGATATTGAGGAAGGCGAAGGTAAAATTAATTTTGTTTTTCCCGACAAAAAATTAATCTCAACTGTTGATTTGCCTTTTAGCTTGAGATTAAGAGAAAATTTTGCGGGAGGAGCATATGAGGGAAAAACAATTGTTCTGGGAAATGATATCTACATAGAGTTTCCATGGATAGCGCATGCCCTTAAAGAAGAAAAAGAAAAAAATAAAGATTTTCCTGTGGATAAATTTCCATTTGCATCGGGATGGCTTCATGGAGTAGACGGACAGTCAATGCCTCTTCCTGTTCCGGATACTTCGGGAGATAATTTAAATTTTGATTTGAGTGTTTATCCAAAAGGATGGGATTTTACTAGAAACCTTGAAAAAATAGAAGAATATTTAGGGATAGAGGAAATAAATGGAGTAAAATGTCATCGTTATAAAGTAAAAATAGAGAAAATTTCTCCTTACAATCATGAGAATTTAAACAGATATCAAAAATATTTCCTTGAATATGTTTTAGGTCTTTCTCCTGATAAAGGATATTTACCTCCTGATTCCCATTTACCCCCTGACTTTAAAGGAAAAATTATACTAGAACAGATAGGGAACAATATTAAATGCGCCTCAGATAATAAAGAAATTTTAATTCCTCTTTCTGAAAAACTAATTATTCCTGTTATGTATAAATCTGTGGATTGGATGGGATGGAAAGATGATCCTTCTTCTTGGTGTTATAAATTAAGTACTTGGGCAATTGAAGGTGAAATTTGGATTGGAGCGGAGAACTCTTTGGTTTATAAAGAAAATTATACAACGGAAATTTCTTCTTCTATTTATTATCCGGATGAATCGAAGGAAGAAAATAAGCTGTCATGGGAACCGGAAATTTTTAAATATAATACCGAAATTACCTATTCCAATTTTGACAGTGATATAAAAATAGAAGCTCCAGCTGAATCAATAACAGTTAATGATTATCTAAAACAAATAGGATATCCTACAACGGAAGAAGAAATTTCTAAAGCTCAAGTGAAAGCGAGGGACGAAAGACGAAAATCAAATTTAAGAAGTCTTCCTTTGACTTTGAATGTATATTATAGCGACTATGCTCAATATCCCGTATCTGTAAATTTAGAAAAAGTTAATAATGAGAGTAGTAATTTTTACAAAGCACTTGTGCCAGATTATTTGTCAGAGACACAGGTAGATTGGTTCTTGTTTGATCCTCTTGATCCGGAATTTTATTACACTTACAAATCTGACGGTTTCGTCTATTCTTTAACAGCCCGGCTGGAAAACTTAGAAGATGAAGATTGCGTGATAGAAAATGGTATCTGCCTCTATACTTTAAAAGGCGGTAATCCTGCTCCTGATTATGAAAAAATTAGAGAAATAAAAGATAGATGCAAAGGTTTTCTGGAGATAATGGACGAGAAATGCGTAGATGGAAAGTTAGAAATGAAAGTGAAGGTCTCTACAGCGGGAGATTGTTTCGTAGTATCATTCATAGCTAATTATGCTGATAACAAAAAGAAAATAGCTGAATTTTCCAGTTTAGGTGATGATGTCTATTTAGTAGTTTTAAATAATTGTGATAAAATAGAGAAGCTAATTGTTTCAGGAGAAGGAGGATTTACAATTGGCAATTAGATAAATAACTAACAAAAATTTTAAATTAATAACTAACTTTAAAATACCATGACAAAAACAACAAAAGAGAAAGTTAAAAAAGAGGCAAAAGGGAATCTTCCAAAAGATCCTTTTTACACAAACTCATCGCAGCTACCGGTCGGATGCACGGATGATTTATTTGAGGCGGTGGAGTTGCAGGAACCAATGCAGACCAAATATACAGGCGGGACAGTAATGCACGCATTTTTAGGAGAACGGTTGCCGAGCGGGAAAGAAGCGAAAATGATTATCAAGAAGGTCTTTGAAAAATCCAAAATGCCGTATCTTTCCATTACGCCGACATTTAGCGTTTGTCCCGTTCACGGATATTTATCCGGAGAGCATTTCACTTGCCCAAAATGTTTAA
The DNA here is from genome assembly GCA_034659355.1 of Patescibacteria group bacterium. GTDB lineage: Bacteria > Patescibacteriota > Minisyncoccia > JAHIHE01 > JAGLIN01 > JAYEHC01. The sequence continues at coordinate 5,066 of JAYEHC010000093.1, forward strand.
TAGATCAGCCTTGCGAGGTTTATTCGCGAGTGGTTGGATATTTGCGTCCGGTTCAGCAGTGGAATAAAGGGAAAGTATCGGAATACAAAGAAAGGAAAGTTTATAAAGTGAAATAACATAAAATATTAAGATGACCCAAATGATACTTTTTGAGAATGTTTCAAAGATTTATAATAGCATTCCCGCATTGGAGGATATAAATTTTGGAGTTGAAAAAGGCGAATTTGTTTCAATTGTTGGACAAAGCGGCGCTGGAAAATCAACATTGCTAAGATTGATTTTTGCCGAGGAAAAACCAACCATTGGAAATATCTTTGTGAAAGGGAAAAATATCAGCAAAATTAAAAGCAGTAAAATGCCTGTTTTAAGGCGTCATGTCGGTGTTATTTTTCAGGATTTTAAGTTATTAGCCAATAGAACTGTTTTTGAAAATGTTGCTTTTACAATGGAAGTTGTGGGAAAATCAAAAGCGGAAATAAAAGAAGATGTTCCGCAAGTTTTAGAAATAGTCGGACTTGATGGTAAGAAAGATAATTACGCGAATGAACTTTCTGGCGGAGAAAAACAAAGAGTTTCAATCGCGCGCGCGCTGGTTCATCGTCCAGATATAATAATTGCCGATGAGCCGACTGGCAATCTTGATTTTATAAATACTTGGGATGTAATTCAGCTTTTGATAAAAATAAATCAATACGGCACAACAATTATTTTGGCGACCCACGATCGGGAAATAGTGAACTTGATTAATAAAAGAGTTGTCACAATAGACAAGGGAAGAATCTCGAGAGATCAAGCAAATAAAGGAAAATATCTTATTTAGGCTCTGCTGATTTTCTCCAATTATTCCTCCCTTTGGATAAGGGGGCTAGGGGGATTTCCGGGCAGGATTAGTTAAAACAAGCTAAATTATTTTTTAAGGCATATTTAAGTTTATCTCTTTTTATAAAAAATAGATGAAAATCAGTAGAGCCTATTTAGAAATATTAAAATATTTATACGCTAAAATGCGAAAATGCTTATAAACAAAACAAAAAGAATAATAACCACGGCGTTTAAGGATTTGTCAAGAAATATCTGGCTAAATATGGTGACGATTATTATAATTGTTATCGCGCTTTTTACGATAACAACTATGCTTGCGGTTGATAAAATCGGCGGTTACGCGCTCAACACGCTTCAAGAAAAAATTGATATCTCTATTCAATTTAAGGATGACGCTAGCGAAGAAAAGATTTTGGAGCTTAAAGAGGATTTGGAAGATTTAGAAGAGGTAAGAATTGTGGAATATATTTCAAAAGAACAGGCGCTTATTAATTTTAAGGAAGCGCACAAAAATAATGAATACATAGACCAGTCCTTGGAAGAGCTAGGCGAAAATCCGTTGTTTGCGGTTTTGAATGTAAAAGCGAAATCGCTTGAGCAATACGGGGCAATTGACGATTACATCAATAATAATGAAAATTATCAAGATATTATTGAAAGCGTGAATTTCAAAGAAAACGAAAGAGCGATAAATAATTTTTCTGGTATTTTAAAAACAGTCAAAGATGGGATATTTGGGTTGACAGCGCTTTTTATTCTGATAAGTATTATGATTGCTTTTAACACAATTCGTTTGGCAATGTATACGCATAAAATGGAGATTGAAATTATGCGACTTGTTGGAGCAAGCAACTGGTTTATAAAGATGCCGTTTATTGTTGAAGGAGCGATTTTTGGAATTATTGGATGCGCGATAACATTTGCGTTTATCTTTCCAGTCGTTATGTATATCTCGCCAAAAGTGTCGCAATTTTTGCCCGGTTTTGATTTGCAGAATTATTTTATGAACGATTTTCCAAGAATTGCCGGCGTGCTTCTTATTTCCGGAATGGCTTTAGGAGTAATTAGCAGTTTAATCGCGATTAGAAGATATTTAAAAATCTAACCCATAATTTTATTGTCAGAATAATTTTTTTATGTTATAAATTGTTTGATATAAATTAAGGGTTGTTTTTTAATTAGGCTCTGCTGATTTTTTCCAATTGTTTCCCCTTTGTAAAAGAGGGCTAGGGGGATTTCCGGGCAGGATTATTTAAAACAAGTTAAATTATTTTTTTAAGGCATATTTAAATTCATCTCTTTTTATAAAAAATAGGGGAAAATCAGCAGAGCCTAGATATCTGGCAGATAAATTCCCGTTTAAAGCTCGGAGATCGTCTAATGGTAGGACAACAGGTTCTGGTCCTGTCAATCGGGGTTCGACTCCCTGTCTCCGAGCCTTGAACAGGAATTTTGCTAATTATGGCTCTTAAGCGTCATGTTCTGTCTTAAGACAATATCCTCTTGTAAAGTAATACACGATATCATTAGCTTTAGAAGAATAGTAAAACCACAAAGAATGGTTTTAGAAAGTATGATCAGACTAATCCCAAAAATAAATAATGAGAACTTTTTAAAATATTCCTCTGAAGTTATTGGTTCAAATATAAAAGTCTGGAACACTCTTGAAAATCACAAAGAAATGATTGAGGCGCTAGAACACACAAATGAATCTTTACTTTCTTATAAACTTGGTAATACAATGAGAGTTCTAACAGCTTTTTCTGTAATCGTTCTTCCTCTATCATTAATCGCGAATGCTTTTGGAATGAATATTACAAATGGTATGCCATTTGTAAATTCGTCACTTGGGTTTTGGATTGTGCTCTATTTAATGTTTATAATAACCTCAATTTCATTTATATTTTTCAAATATGAAAAGTGGCTATAATGTTACTTCAAAACTTGTCTGCTAACAAACATAGTAAATCAAAAGATTACAATAATTAAAAATTAAAATAAATATATGGAGAATTTAAACAAAAAAACGCTTTTGCGCGTGTTTTTAGGACTTATTTTTATTCAAGTATCTGTTTTATTGGCAATTAGCGCCAATTTTTTATTAGCACAAACAGGTTCAGAAGATATCGAAATTACAGTATCAGAAAACGGTAATAGAAAAGACTTTCAAGCAGTAAGTAATATGCCTTTAGAAAACATAATGTTTTATTTTGACAATCTAAACGATTCCACTTCTTCTCTTCAACTTTCTGGTATTCCAACAAACACAACAAATCTAACAAGCTGGTCACTTAATTTAGCTGATAATAGTCTAATAAATAATGTTGATTATAATTTTTATGCAACAGGTTATTATGAAGGAACTTCTTATAGAAGTATTAACGACATTCTTATCCCGATAAACAGCGACAATGAAATAACTCCTGAAATTACGATACGCACAGAAGATAATCAAACAGTTCTACAGGGCACAGAACATTTCTATGCTGATATTAGTACTGGACATTCTTTAAATGATCTTATCTTTCACCTTGGCGATCATTCTTTTCACGGCGGGGTTTCCCCTGATCTAAGTAATTGGTCAGCTACTCAAGATACCTCTATCTTACCTGATGGTGAATATAATTTTTATGCCGAAGGACTTTACAATGATATTTTATATGTCAGCCAAAATAATATTTTTATAACTATAGACAATTACAATAATACTCTTGATAATAGTAGTGAAAGCACCAACAGTGATAGTAACAGTAGCAATAGTATCACTACTAATTCATCAATCGAAATTACAGTATCAGAAAACGGTAATAGAAAAGACTTTCAAGCAGTAAGTAATATACCTTTAGAAAACATAATGTTTTATTTTGACAATCTAAACGATTCCACTTCTTCTCTTCAACTTTCTGGTATTCCAACAAACACAACAAATCTAACAAGCTGGTCACTTAATTTAGCTGATAATAGTCTAATAAATAATGTTGATTATAATTTTTATGCAACAGGTTCTTATGAAGAAACTTCTTATAGAAGTATTAACGACATTCTTATTCCAGCACAAAATATTGAGCCAACAATAGAAGACAATACATTACGAGAACCTCTTGTTTTAACTTTTGTTGAACGTTTTGAGTCCCCTCTTTCTGGAGATCAACAAATTTCTATTTCTTCAAACCAAGAGATTAATAGTTGTGTTTTAAGCACATTTGGTTCTAGACTTGAACGATTTTTAATGATCAAAGACAGCCCAACAAAATATCACATTATTCTACACACCAAAAATTTTCCAAATGGTAATTATACAATAAAAGCCACTGCTAAAAACGATATTGAAATGGTTGATGTTAGATTAGATATAAAAATAGAAAATCTAATAACAACAATAGCTCAGCCGACAATAGAACCTTCAACAATTGAGTCTCAACCAATAACAGAAACTTATCCTATAACCGAGACTAAACCTGTAAACGAGACTAAACCTGCAGACGAGACTGCTTCTCCAGCAACATATGATGCCTCCACTCATCCTGAAACATTTATTATTGAATTACCCTTAGAATGCAGAGAAAGAAGCTTATTAACTCTTGAAGAATGCCAAAAATATATGAGTATTCCGTTTGAATGCAAAGAACAAAATATCCTTAACTCAGAAGAATGTAAAAAATATATGACAGAAAGCTTTATGCCTTCTGAATGCAAGGAAGCAGGAATAACAACAAAAGAAGAATGCGATTATTTATTAAGAAGTACATATGCTAGCTCTGAGAACTTCTCTGCAATAGAAGTTGCACCGTCCTTCACTATACAAACAGAAAAAGAACTTACAAACGAATGTAAGGAACAGGAAATAACATCTTTCGAAGAATGTGAAAAATATATGATACTTATAAGTATGCCGGAAGAATGCAGGCAAGTAAACGTAACCGACCCTGATGAGTGTAAACAAATAATGTTTAGAAAGTATGCTCCGGAAGAATGTAAACAGGCACAAATTTTCAATTCCGAGGAATGTGAAAAATATATGTTTGAAAAATACGCGCCAGACGATTGCCAAAAAGTGGGAATCTTAAATCCAGAAGCATGTAAAAAATATATGTTTGAAAAATATGGTGAGGAAGGGAATATACCCGCTGAAAAGTTTCCTATAGAATGTATTGAGGTAAATGTAAAAACAATTGAAGAATGTGAAAAAGTTATGCAAAAAATATATATGCCAAAAGAGTGTCTTAACGAAGGACTAGAGAGTGAACAGGAATGCGAAACATATCTCCAACAAAAATATATGTCAAAAGAGTGTCTTGAAGCAGGCGCTAAAAATAGACAAGAATGTGATGAAGTAATGTTTAAAAAATTTGGTCATCCAGAATGTAAAATAGCTGGCATAGAAAATGAAAGAGAGTGCGAAGAATTTATATTTAACAAATATGCTCCAAAAATAAACTGCGCTAATACTGAAAACTGGCAGTGTAAAAATTCTATCATAGAAAGACATCTTGGAGATCTTACAGCTAAACAAAATATATATAACAAAATAAATGAAAGAAAAAGCAAAATAGTCGGAAAGTCTATGCAAATAAAATATTTCGAAACAGAAATTTCAGATGAAGTTAAAATAATTCCCATTATTAAAAAAGATTTAGGAATAAAAATTATAGCGACAAGCGAAAGTATAGTTTTAAACGAAAAAGATAGCTTGATACAAACAGCACCTATAGCATTTATGATTGACAGCGACGAAGACGGCTTACCTGACGACTTAGAAAAAAGAATTGGAACTGATCCAAACAAAGCAAACACTGATAACGATGGATATAAAGATGGCGAAGAAGTAAAAAATGGATATAATCCTTTTGGCGATGGAAATTTGAAAAATGAACTATCGCCAATTGATGAAGCTATTTTACAAAACAAATCTCTAGGTCACCCTAAAACAGAAGGAGAAGAAACAAAAGATCTTGTCATAAAAAACATTACAAACACAGTGAATGAACAAACAGGTGATACAAAAGGATATACCCTATCAGGAAAATCAGAACCAAACAGTACCATTGCTTTATATATTTATTCTGATCTTCCTCTAGTTATTACAACCAAAACTGACAAATATGGAAATTGGGAATACGAACTTAGTGAATCACTTACCGAAGGAGAACATGAAGTTTATGTAACAATAAATGATAACACTGGAAAAGTTGTAAAAAAAAGTAAACCGTTAAACTTTTTTATTAAAGAAGCTTCAGCTGTTTCAGTAAAAGATTTTGTTTCTATAGCGAAAGCATCTCCTAAAGAACCCAGAGAATCAGAAACTTCAATTTATTATTACATACTTATTACATTGTTTATGACAATAATTGGCATTTCGCTTTTTGTTGCTGTAATTATCAATAAAAAGAAAAATCAGCCTTTGCAATAATAAGCACATTGAAAAAAATACCTGTAAATAAAAAGTGCTATGAAATTACGAGAATTTTTTATCAATAACAGAGAAACTCTACAATTAATATATGGAGTTGTTCTTGTTATTCTAATTCCTATATTAATTGCCTATAACACAATTTCTATCATAGGAAAATATAATGAAAGCATAGAAGTTGCTCTGCAGCGTCAAGCCTTAACTACTGGACGTTCAATCTATATTTTGATAAAAGACGACTTAAATAACGAAGAAGCTATCCAGAAAAAAATTAAAGAATTATCAAATAAAAACTCTGATTTCCTAGAATTATCAATATTAATTCCAGAAAATGAAAACTTTAGAATTATAGCTTCTTCAGAAGAAAAAAATTTAGGCGAAACCTTAAACTTCTACTATTATCAACTAGCATGGTCACAACCAGATGGCGATGGTTTAGCAACCGATTCTATGAAACTAGCAACCACCGAAGAAGGCAAACAGATAGTTGGAGCTTTTTCACATGAAGATAGATTTTGGCTCGTTGCAATGCCAATGAATGATTCTTCTGGGAAAAAACAAGCTCTTCTTTCAATGAAAATTTCATCAAAAATAGTTGATGATTTAACAGATGATAATCGCGATGCTTCAATCTATTTATTAGCTATTACGGTTTTAATTATTATTTTATTCTTATCAATAGCTATTAGATTATGGGACTATGCTCTTTTATATAAAAAAATAAAAGAAGTTGATCAAATGAAAGATGAGTTTATTTCTATTGCCTCTCACGAACTTAGAACCCCTCTTACAGCTATTAAAGGCTATCTTTCTTTAATTCTTGAAGGGGCTTATGGCAAAATAAAAAGCAAAGAGATGAAAAAAGGAATAGAGAGAGCAATAATTGCCTCTAAAAGATTAGAAACGCTTGTTGAAGATCTTCTTAACGTTTCCCGCATAGAACAAAAACGCTTAGATGTAAAAAACGAAAAGGTTAAACTGGAACCAATTATACAAGAAGTTGTTTCTCAATTAAAAATTCCAGCAGATGAAAAAAAATTGCTATTAAAATACAAAAAGCCAAAAGAAAGTCTACCGCTTATTTCGGCAGATCCAGAACGATTAAAACAAGCGCTAATAAATTTGATTGGAAATTCTATTAAATATACAGAGAAAGGAAATGTGGAAATTACAACAGAGATTAAAGATAGTAAACTAGAAATTAAAATAGCAGATACTGGAATCGGAATGTCAGCAGAAGAACAAAAACATCTTTTTGAAAAATTCCATAGAGTGCAAAATGAAAAAACAGCCAAGATAATTGGAACAGGATTAGGGCTTTGGATCACAAAACAAATTATTGAACTTATGAATGGAAAAATTTACCTTGAAAGTATGAAAAATGTCGGCACGCAAGTCACAATAAAACTTAATTTGGCAAAAAAATAAATTAGATTTGCAAATACATTTTAGACTGTAGAAGAGTGCCTTTTATACGAAGTAAGAGCGAAGAAGAACTCCGAAAAATTTTGTCAAATCCAACGACCAGAAAAGCATTTTTAGACAGTGTCGCGGAAAAAGGTTTTGGTAAAGACGAATTGGAAACACTGCAAGAGATGATTGATGCCGAGCAAAGCGATCTCTTTGATGTTTTGACTTATGTATCATTTTTGACTCAGCCAATTTCCAGAACGCAAAGAGTAGAACAATCAAAAGACAAAATTTTTAGAGAACTGGATGAAAGGCAAAAAGAGTTTTTGGATTTTGTGTTGTCTAAATACGAAGAAAAAGGAGTTGAAGAACTTGACGAAGAAAAATTACCGGTATTGCTCAATTTGAAATATCACGCCATCGCAAACGCGGAACAATCGCTTGGAAGTGTGGATAGTATTCGCTCAATATTCTTTGCTTTTCAGAAAAATCTGTATGATAAAATAAAAATTTAAGGTAGCGCCAGCAAATGTAGGACACTGCTATTGACAGATTTATTATTTCGGATATAATGAATTTATAAGTTTAGTATCCGCAGATGATGGGCAGTCGCAAAATGTAAGCCCCATTGAGGATTGCTTGTTTTCATTTCGGCGCAGATTGAAATGTCTTGAAGCAAATTTTACTGCGGTTTGTGAAATTCGCAGTTTTTATTTTTTTAATAACGCAAATTTTATGTCAATTACAAAAGAACAAAAAAGAGAAATAATAGATGATTTGAGCGGTCGGTTTTCAAAATCCAAAGCGATTGTTTTTTTGGGATTTCAAGGATTAACCGCTATGGACAATATTAGCCTAAGAAGAAAGTTGAGAAACGAAGAGGTTGAGTATAAGGTGGCTAAAAAAACATTGCTTAAGAAAGGGCTTGAAGAAGCAAAGTTTGAAAATTCCAAAGAATTAAATTTAGACGGTCCTGTCGCTGTTGCTATTGGCTACGATGATGAAGTTGCTCCAGCAAGGCTAGCAAACGAATATGCGAAAGAAAATAAGAAGCTGAAACTTTTAGGAGGTTTTATAGAAATGAAGTATTTGGATGCTGTTGAAATAAAAGAGTTAGCGCTTTTACCAGGCAAAGAACAATTAAGAGCGCAATTGGTTGGAACTATTAACGCGCCAGTTTCGGGATTTGTGAATGTTTTGGCTGGCAGTATGCGCGGATTAGTTAATACTTTAAAAGCGATTGGAGAAAATAAAGAAAAATAGACAAGTTTTACAATAATTTAATTAATTAAAAAAGAAAAAATATGGCAGAAGAAAAGAAAGCAGAAGAAAAAAAAGAAACTTCTACTGAAGAAAAAGTAACCGAAGATAAAAAGGAAGTGGAAGTTCCCAAAAAGTTTCAAGACTTAGTGAAACAAATTGAAGAACTTAGCGTTCTTGAACTTTCAGAACTTGTTAAAGTTCTTGAAGAGAAGTTCGGAGTTTCCGCATCGGCTCCAGCTATGATGGCAGCGGCTTCTCAAGCTGGCGCGGAAGGAGAATCAGCTGAAGAAGAAAAAACAGAGTTTGATGTTGAGCTCGTAGCGCCAGGCGACGCAAAAATTGCGGCTATTAAGATTGTTAGAGAGATAACAGGAAAAGGATTAAAAGAAGCGAAAGATATTGTTGACGCGGCTCCGAAAGTTATCAAGGAAAAAGTTCCAAAAGCGGAAGCGGAAGAACTAAAGAAAAAAATAGAAGAAACTGGTGCGACTGTGGACTTGAAATAAAAAGTTTTCTCTCACTGAGAAATATAAAAAAACAGGAAGTTTGATTTCCTGTTTTTTTATAATTGTAAGATTTTCTTACTTTAATCTATCTAAATTTTCCGCCTCGCTACA
>JAYEHC010000093.1:14687-27466 GCA_034659355.1 Patescibacteria group bacterium
CAACGATATTTTTTAAATCATTAAAACTTTCGCTAGTATATTGCCTGAATAATTTGCCGCTAATTTTATCAAATAACACAATTCTATTTTTTTGCGGTTCAAGAATATAAAGATATTCTAAACCCGACCTGGTGTAAATTTCCGTTGGACTGGAAATCGGATCGCCTAGTTCGTCAATTGAAAAATCACTCTGGTCGCTTGCTTTAAATTTGTTGCCTCTTAAATATTTATCAACGCTGCCATCGGACATTAAGATGTAAATTGATCCATCAATTGCCAACGAGATAGCATTTCTAATATCCGCTTCAGGGTCTTTAATCCAAATTTGACCTTTGCTAAACCCGCTTGTTGATCTGGTATGTTTATAAATTTGGTTTGAATCAGATTTAAGCAGATAGAGGTAAGAACTATAAGAGGCGATGTCTTTGGCGTTTGAAATATCATTTGAAAATTCTATATTTTTGGCGAGCAATTCTCTTTCGCTAGTATTAAAGACGGCTATTTTATTTGAATCAGTCAAGAAAATAATTTCATTTGTTTTTGTCATAGCGGTTGAAAATTTGAATTGTCCCGGATCAGCGCTAGTTTCTGTTTGCGCGCGGTCTGCCTTGTTGTTTTCAAAATCAATTTGGAACAAAGAATTATTGGATAAATCGGAGACATAATATTCTTTGCCAATTTTTATTATCTCGCCAGCGTTTTTTAATTCTCCCGCTTGGCTCAAGTCAATCATAATTTTTGGAGCAGTTATTCTGTTAACAAGATCAACTTTGTCAAATTGAACTTGGATTTTCTCTAATAAAACACCAGCTTCGCCATCTAATTTATCGTATTCATTTCTGACTTCAAGCACAGAATTTTTTATATCAGCCAAAAGATTTCTTGCTTCTTCAAAATCGCCGTAAATTACAATACTTTCTATTTTGCTAATTTCGTTTTCCGCTTGAGATAAAACATTGGTATATTTTTCAAACTTGCCGTCTTCTTCTTTTTGATAATTTGTGGAGACTATACTCCAAACTAAGATAGTGGCAACAAGCATAAAAACGATTAACAAATATTTATTTTTTACCGGAATTAATTTTGCGCGCTGAGAAGGTTTTAACTCTGTCTCAGGCGAGGTTTTTTCTGAAATATCGCTGTTCGTTTTTTTGGCGCGACTTAAAAGAGACGCAATAAACTTGACTAAAATACTGTTTAAAGATTTTAGCGATTTAATGAAAATGTTCTTTTTAGGTTCTTCTTTTTTAATTTCTTCTTTTTTAATTTCTTCTTCAGGATAACTGTTTTTTTCTATAAGATCGTCTAGGCTTACGCCTTTTTCTTTCTTTTGTTCTTCACTAACAATTTTTGCCGTATCAGGATCTGTTTTTTCTTCCTTTCTCTCATATTCTTCAATGATATTTTTAAGGCTTATCTTTTGATCATTCACGCTTGTTTCTTCTTTGAAAATATCATCGTTTTCCTCGCTAGGTTTTTTCTCTGCCCATTCTTTTATTTTTTTATTGGTTTCCTCGCTTCTTTCTTGAAAAATCGGAGCAGTTTCTTTCTCGTCCTCGCAAGCTTCTTCAGTAGGCGGTTCTATTTTAAGATGAGATAATTTGTTTTCTTTTTGTTCACTGTTCTTGATTTTCATAATTAGCGATCCGACGGTGTCTAAATTTTTCTCTTGTTCAATTGAGTTCTGTAATTTTTCCACAAATTCATCAAGGTTAGGTGATGACGATAATTTTCTTAATTTTTCCAATGAAAAGATATTAAAAAATCCGGGAGTAGCAAACAAAGCAATGTCTTCAATTTCTAATTCTCCGCTGGCGATATTGGCGAAGGTTCTAAACGGATGAGTTTTTTCTTTTTCAATTACATTCTTTCCAATGTTAGTAATTTGTCCGTTTCTAATAAGCAGCGTTTTGCAATTTCCAGCTTGGCTTAAATGAAGTTCGTCTCCGGAATATACGGCGCAAATCATATTTAAATTGCCTACCCAATCAATATTGCCTTGTTCCGCAATATCTGAAAGAGTTCCGTTTGCCCTATGCAGACCCGTCTCCAGACTTTCAATCGCCGTTCTTTTTGTATTTGAATAAAACTCCTTTTTTATGATAGAGGCAAGTAAATTAACAAGGTAAGAAGAATTTTCTGAAACATTGGTAATCTCTCCAATGATATATAAATTTCCAAGTATTTGCTCGTCAATATTTTCTGGCTCATAAACAAAAATATCGCAGAATGATCTCCCTTCTTCGTCATTAGAAAAAACAATTTCTCTAACTTCTATTTCCATTCCTTTCTTTAAACTTTTTGAATTTTCCATTCGTTTGCTTAAAACATTAAAAAACTTTTTCAACTTAATTATTATAACGCTTTTTGATTATTTTAGCAAACAGGCGTATAATGAAGGTAAATTAGACTGGTAAATGAATTTGAAAAATGAATAAAAAAGAATATAAAATTTTAGCGGATGAAATTTGCGAGAAAACCGGTTTTGTCGCGGAGGAAATAATTTATACGGGCAGCTATTATAAAAGGGAAAATATAAGGAATGTTATTTTTTCCGGAGAATACAAAAATAAATCGGCTGTTTTAAAAATAATTTATTAGTATCATGGACTAAAGTTTTATTATGCTATACCGTGTTATGAAAAAAGAACAAATCACAACAAAAAGTTCCAATGAAACAAAAGATATTGCCAAGAAATTAATTAAGGAATGGCTGGAATTAAACGCAGGTAAAGATAAAAATTTGGTTATTTGTCTGGAAGGAAATTTGGGCGGAGGGAAGACGACTTTTGCGCAGGGATTGGCGGAAGGGTTGGGAATTAAAGAAACGGTGAACAGCCCAACTTTTTTGATTATGAAAAAATATAGCGTTTCCGGAGCTCGGCTCCGAAGCATCGGAGCCGAGTTCCGGAAACGCGCGCAGAAATATACTCTCTATCATTTTGATTGCTATCGCATTTCTGATTGCCAAGAAATTTTAGATCTTGGATTTGAGGAAATAATTTCCGGAAAAAATAATATTATTGCCATTGAATGGTCAGAGAAAATTAGAAAAATTTTGCCAAAAGAAAGAATAAATATAAAATTTAAATTTGTGAATGAAAAAACAAGGAAAATAAAATATTATAACTTTAAAACAACAATATGATTACAAAAACATATCTTGACGGAAAGTTGAGAAGCTTGGAAGAAAGATTGGAGAGAAGAATTGAGACGAAAGACAATAAAACGCTCCATAAAATGGAAGCTGACATCGCGGAATTAAAAAATAGTATTAAATTATTGGAAGAAAAAATAAGCGAGAACAGGGATCTTATAGAAAATTATATCGCGAAGCAAAATGAAAGAGAATAAGCAAACTAAAAAACTAATTCTTGTTGACGCAAACGCGCTGATGCATCGGGCTTATCACGCGTTGCCACCGCTAGTGACAAAAAAGGGCGAAAATGTCAATGCCGTTTACGGATTTACTTCCGTGCTTTTAAAAGTGGTTAAGGATTTGCGGCCGGATTATATAATTTGCGCTTTTGATGTCGCGGGCGGAACTTTTCGGGACAAAATTTACGATGACTATAAAGCTGGCAGAGCGAAGCCAGATCAGGAATTTTATGATCAGATTCCGAAAATAAAAGAAGTGGTTGAAGCGTTGAATATTCCGATAATAGAGCGAAAAGGATTTGAGGCGGATGATGTGATTGGCACGCTTGCCGAGCAGGCAAATGGTAAATTGCGAATAGTAAATTGCAAACTACAGACTATAATTGTCACAGGCGACATGGACGCGTTGCAGTTAGTTGATAAAAATACCGAAGTTTATACTTTGCGGAAGGGAATAAAAGACACTGTGATTTATGATGAAAAAGCCGTTGAAGAAAGATATGGATTAAAGCCGGAGCAAATCATTGATTTTAAAGGTTTGCGGGGCGATCCGTCGGACAACATTCCGGGAGTGAAAGGAATTGGGGAAAAAGGCGCGTCTGAACTTTTGCAAAATTTCGGTTCAATTAAAAAATTATACGAAGCGATTGAAAAAAATAAAACAGGGGACTTAATAAAACCGAGAACAAAAGAAAAACTGATTGCGGAGAAAAGTCAGGCGTTGATGAGCAAAGAGCTTGCGACTATCAAACGCGATATGGATATAAAACTGGATTTGGAAAAATGCGTCTGGGGGGATTATAATAAGGAGAGATTGAATGGGTTATTTAGGGAGCTGGAATTTTATAGTTTGATAAGCAGAGTTGAAGAAGCGAATGGTAATGTGAATTATAAATCAGGAATTATAAATCAGGAAAATAATAAAAAATATGTTCGGTGTGTTGTTTTGGACAGCGTTGAAAAAACGGATAAGTTTTTGGCAAAAATAGAAAAACAGAAGCAATTTGTTTTTCGGACAATAAGCGCTGAAAAAGGAGATGGCTTAAAGGGACTGCTGTTTTCATTTGAAAAAGGATTTGTGTATTATATCCCGATTGTTTTTGAGGAGAGGAGACAGAGTTTATTTAATCTAACCCCCCAACCTCCCTTATCAAGGGGGGTTCTTGAAAAAATAAAACCGATTTTAGAAGATGAAAATTATAAAAAAACAGGATATTTTTTTAAACACGATATTAGGGCGCTTCAAGACAATGGCATAAATATAAAAGGATTGGATTTTGATATATTGATTGCCGCGTATTTATTAAATCCGGGAAAAAGAGATTATAGCGAGGACAAAATCATTTTTGATTATTTAGGGCACAGTGATAACAAATTGGAAAAGGAGGCTAGGGAGATTTCTGATAAAGTTGTGAGATTTAGTCGCTTTTTTGAACTGCGAGAAAAACTGAAGGAAGATTTAAAAAAAGTGAAAATGGAAAATTTGTTTTATAAAATTGAAATGCCGTTGATCAAAATTTTAGCCGAGATGGAAAAAAACGGAGTGAAGCTGGATGTTGAATTTCTTAAAATCCTTTCTTCCAAACTTAAAATAAAAATTTTGAAACTTGGCGAAAAAATATACAAACTTGCCGGTGACAATAATTTCAATATAAATTCTTCCCAACAACTTTCGCGCGTCTTGTTTGAAAAAATGAGATTGCCGGCGGAGAATATAAAAAGAACTCAAACCGGATATTCAGTCGCGGCGCCAGAGTTGGATAAATTAAAAGACCAGCATATTATTGTGACCTTTATTTCCGAATATAAAGAATTTGTGAAATTGAAAAATACCTATGTTGATGTTTTGCCAAAACTTGTTAGTAAAAAAACCGGACGGCTACACACAACATTTCATCAGGCGATAACGGCTACAGGAAGGCTTTCTTCATCCAATCCAAATTTGCAGAATATTCCTATCAGGACAGAAATTGGCAGAGAAATTAGAAAAGCGTTTATTGCTGAATCGGGAAGAAAACTTTTGTCAGCCGATTATTCGCAGATTGAATTGCGGATTATAGCGATGATTGCGGACGATAAAAAAATGAAAGAAATCTTTAACGAAGATTTAGATATCCATATTGCAACAGCTAGCGAAGTAAATCAAGTTTCCATTGAAAAAGTAACCGCTGAAATGCGTCGCGCGGCAAAAGCGTTAAATTTTGGAGTGATTTATGGAATGAGCGTTTTTGGATTTGCGCGATCAGCGGGAATTGAAAAAGACAAAGCCAAAGAGTTTATAGAAAATTATATGGAAAAGTTTTCAGGAGTGGCGGAGTATATTGAAAAATCAAAAAGGGACGCGAAAGAAAAAGGCTGCGCGGAAACGCTGTTTGGCCGCCGAAGATATTTGCCGGAGCTTAATTCTTCAAACGCGATGATTAAAAATTCGGCTGAACGGATGGCAATCAATATGCCTATTCAGGGAACAGCGGCTGATATTATGAAAATCGCGATGATTAAAATTGACAAATGGATGAAAAATTATAATAATAAGAATAAAGACGCTGTCCGACTGCTTCTTCAAGTACACGATGAATTACTTTTTTCTGTTCAGAAAGAGAAGATTGACGAGGTGTCGTTAAGTGTGAAAGAGGTTATGGAGAATAGAGACTTAGAAATTGATGGCAAAAAAGTTGATTTTCCAATACCGATTAAAGTTGATTTGAAAACAGGGGATAATTGGGAAGAGATGAAAAAACTATAAATAAGTTAGAGAAATTACAAATGAATAATGATCAAAAGGAAATATCAATAGTAATTCCCGCTTTAAATGAAGCGGAGAGTTTGCCTGTTTTGCGCGATGAAATAAGCGAAGTGATGAAAGATATTACGGATAATTATGAAATAATAATTATTGATGATGGAAGCAGAGACGAAACGCAGAAAGTAATAGAGAATTTATATAATAGCGATAGAGAACACATAGGAGGAGTTTGCTTGAAAGTAAATTTTGGCAAGGCGACTGCGCTGAAAGTCGGATTTGGACAGGCGCGCGGAAAAATTATTATTACGATGGACGCCGATTTACAGGATGACCCAAAAGAGATTCCGAGATTTATCGCAAAAATAAACGAGGGCTACGATCTTGTTTCGGGATGGAAGCAAGATAGGAAAGATTCATTTATAAAAAACAACAGCTCAAAATTCTATAATTTTACAACCTCGCTCTTTTCCAAAATAAAACTGCACGATTTTAATTGCGGATTTAAAGCGTATCGAAGCGAGATTGCCAAAGATCTTGATTTGTACGGACAATTGCACAGATATATTCCCGTAATGATCGGCAATCAGGGATATAGAGTAACTGAAATTCCTATCCATCACCGCAAAAGAAAATATGGCAAATCAAAATACGGACCGGTTCGATTTCTAAATGGATTTTTAGATTTACTAACTGTGATAATTTTAACCAGATATTTCAAAAGACCCGCCCATTTCTTCGGCGCTTTTGGATTTATGGCTCTGGGAACCGGTTCTCTTATCGGGTTGTATATTACCTTTTTAAAGGTTTCCTCCGGAAGCATTCAAAACAGACTGCCCTTGCTAATCGCCGGAATCTTGCTTATAATGGTGGGAGTTCAACTTGTTTCTTTGGGATTAATCGGAGAAATGTTTGTGAAAATTTCAGGAAAAGAAGAAGATGGAAGTAAGATTAAGAGGATAATTTAGATAAAATCTAAATTTTAAGGCATATTTGAATTTAGCTCTTTCTATAAAAACAGATAAAAATCAGTAACCTCTTAGTACTTATAAAGAAATAACATTTTCTAAGTTCGCTCAGCTTTATGCCAGATTGGTTTGAAAAAAGTTGAGGGATATTACTATATGCTGAAAGTTTTTTCAAGTCAAGATGGTGTGAAGATGAGATGAAATTAGAAAGGTTATTTATTTACAAACGCTTAATATGAAAGAAGAAATTTTAAAAATCATAGAACAAGGCGAGAACGAAAGAGTGGAATTTAAAGAAAATTTTGCCGATGAAGTAATTGCCAGTTTAGTGGCAATGGCTAATTTTAGGGGCGGGGAAATTTTACTTGGTGTTAATAATCACGGTAAAATTAAAGGCGTTAAAATTAGCAAAGAAAGTTTGCAAAAATGGGCAAATGAAATAAAAAACAAAACTCAGCCATATCTAAATATCAATGCCTATAAAGTTATTATCAAAAATAAAATGATCGTTGTTTTGGAAGTTTTAGAGTTTCCTTTAAAGCCGGTATCTTTTAAAAATCGTTATTACATCAGAAAAAATAACAGCAATCATATTTTATCTTTGCAGGAAACAGCGGAAATGTATTTAAGAACTAAAAATTCTAGCTGGGATTTTTATCCGGATAAAGATTCTGATTTAAATAAATTAGACCAAGACAAGATTTCCAGGGTTAAGAAATTAATTGAAGAAAACTTAAAAATTAATTTAGGCGATACTTTGAGTTTTTTAAGAAAATATTCCTTGATTGTTGAAGAGGAGGGAAATGAATATCCTACTTTTGCTAGCAAGTTGTTATTTTCTAAAGAGTCAATGGCGCAAACGGATATTCAAATAGGACTTTTTCAAACTGACAGTATAATTAAAAAAAGCAAAGTTATTACAAATGATTTAATCTCCGAGGTTGAGGAAATAATGGATTTCATTGAAAGCTATATTTTGCGAGAATATATTTTTACGGGCAAACCCAGAAGAGAAGAAAGGTGGCAATATCCGATTACCGCTTTGAGAGAAATTGTGATTAACGCCATTGTTCATCGAGATTATCGCGAGGGTGTTCATTCGCAGTTCAGAGTTTATTATGACAAATTGGTTTTTTGGAATATTGGCAAACTGCCTTACGATTTAAGTTTGGAAGATATTAAAAAAGGAACCAAAAAATCTTATCCAAGAAATAAATTAATCGCGGAAGTTTTCAGAGATTGCGGACTGATTGAGAGATATGGGAGCGGAGTCAAGAAGGTGATTGAACAATTTAAAAATTATGGACTGAAAGAGCCAAGCTTTGAAGAAGTTGCGGGGGGATTTGATGTGGTAGCTTATAGCAAGGAATTTGAACAAAAAACTGTGGAGAAAAGTTCGGAGAAAAGTTCGGAGAAAAGTTCGGAGAAAAGTTCGGAGAAAATATTAGAAATAATAAAAAATAGACCTGAAATAAGCGCGCAAGAAATTGCAAATGTAATAGTTATTTCACCAAGAGCTGTAGAAAAAAATATTGCCAAACTAAAACAAAAAGGTCTGCTTAAAAGAATTGGTCCTGACAAGGGTGGCTGTTGGGAGGTGACAAAAAAATGAAAATCTGTTATTTTGGAACTTATGAAAAAGATTATCCGTTGAACAGGAATTCTAAAAAAAGGATTTTAGTAACAACAACCACTTTTCCCAGTTTTTTAAAAAATGATGCCACTCCGCCTTTTGTTTATGAGTTGTCAAAAAGATTGGCGGAAAAAGACAATTTAAAAATAATTGTTTCCACGCCCCATCTTAAAAATTCCAGAGAATACGAAGAGAAAGATAATCTAAAAATATATCGCTACAAATATGGTTTTACCGCTCTTCGCGACGGGGCGATTCTACCGAATATTAAAAAAAATAAACTGCTTATTTTTCAAGTCCCGCTTTTTTTGTTGTTTTCTTTTTTAAATTTAGTAAAGCTGGTTAAAAAGGAAAAAATAGATATTATTCACGCGCATTGGATTATCCCGCAGGGATTTTTAGCTGTTTTTTATAAAAAGTTATTTAGCAAGAAAAAAATAAAAATAATTTGTACTGTTCATGGCGGAGATATTTTTAGTTTAAGGGGATGGCTGATGACAAAAATAAAAAAATGGGTTTTAAATAATGTAGATGAGATTACGGTTGTTAGCGAAGAGGTTAAAGAGGAGGTGGAGAAAATAAGAAAGCCATCAGAAGTTCCCCCTTTGGAAAAGGGGGCTAGGGGGATTTTTACAAATTATAAAATAGCGCCAATGGGGGTTGATGAGAATATTTTTAATCCGGATAAATATGACAAAAATATAAAAAAGAAGTATAATATAACAGATCCGTTTTTATTATTTGTAGGGCGGTTAGTTGAAAAAAAAGGAGTGAAGTATGCTATTTCGGTAATGCCTGCGGTTTTGAAAAAATATCCTGACGCGAAATTTATAATTGTCGGCGAGGGTCCTTCGGAAAATGACTTAAAACAGCAAGTTAAAAAATTAAATTTAAAAAACAATATAATTTTTGCCGGAGGCGTTCCCAATCACGAACTGCCAAAATATTACGCCACCGCCGATATATTTTTAGGTCCGAGCGTTATTGAAGGATTTGGTTTGATTTTTGTAGAAGCGTTATTATGCAAATGCTGCGTTATCACTTCTGATTTAAAAACGATTTCTGATATAATAAAAAATGAAGAAACTGGAATTCAGGTGGATGTGAAAAATACGAAATTATTTGCAGATAGAATTATTGAGTTGATTGAAGATGAAGATAAAAGAAAAAAATTAGCGGAGGATGGATATGAGTTTGTGAAGGAAAAGTTTATTTGGGATGTTTCGGCGGAGAGATATTATGATTTGATTAAAAATTTATTGTTATGAACCAACCTATCATTATGAAACAACCCAAAGTAGCGATAATTATAATAAACTGGAATGGCAAGCATTTATTAGAAGAATGTTTAAGTTCTGCTGAAAATCAAGATTATAGTAATTATAAAATTATCTTTGTTGATAACGGATCTAAAGATAAATCAGTGGAATTTGTCAAAGAAAAATTTCCAGAAATAGAAGTTATAAGTTTAGGCAAAAATACTGGTTTTGCTAAAGCTAATAATGTGGGAATACATAAAGCGTTTGAAGATCCAGAAATAGAATATGTTGCTTTACTTAATAATGACGCGATGACAGAAAAAAGCTGGCTTTCAGAAATGGTAGAAGTAATTAAACAAGATAATAAAATTGGTTCGGTTGCTCCAAAGATATTAAAGTATTTTAGGAGAGATATTATTGACAGTATGGGAGATATGATTCATCTTGACGGGACAGGTATCAGTAATCGCGCGAATGAAGTTAATAATGAACATTATAATAAAATTGCCGAGGTGTTTGGCATTAGCGGTTGTTCCTGTTTATATTCTAGAAAAATGCTTGAAGATATTCAGGTTGACAGCGATTTTTTTGACAGCGATTTTTTTCTTTATCTTGAAGATGTAGATTTAAATTGGAGGGCAAGATTAAAAGGGTGGAAGTGTTTTGTAATTCCTAATGCCATTGTTTATCACAAGCATTCAGAAACGACCAAGCTATATTCTCCTCTGAAGGCGTTTTATGTAAATAGGAATAGGTATTTTGTTATTATAAAAAATTATTCATTATTTTTATTGCCAAAAGCTATTTTTTATTTATTTTATCGTTATTTTTATTCAATTAAAAGCATAAAAAAGGACAGTGGATCAAGCGCACGCCTAGTAGAAAAATCTGGCTTTTCTGAAATTATAAAAATAGTTATTAAAGGATGGATTGATGTTTTAAAGTATGCTCCAAGAATGATAAAAAAGAGATTTTATATTCAAAAAAACAAAAAAATTTCAAATAAGGAAATAAAAAAGATTATAAAAAAATACGAAGTAGATTTAAAAAAAGTTACATATAGTGAGCATATCAAGTAATTGTAAAATCTTGCGTGATTTAATAATTAGAATATTTTAGCAGTATGTTTGAAAATTTTATAAATATCCACGATTTTTCTATATTATACAAAACGGCAAAAGAAGGTAAATTAAATTTAATTCTGTCTAAACTCACAAGCAGTAAGCAAGGAAAAGTAGAAAAATCGTGGGAGCATACAAAAAAACTGCCTGTTAATTGGTATAATATTCCCGAAGTAAAATGGCGTTGGAATCATTTAATTTCCGGAGATGCTAGAATTGATTATTATGAATATATTTTTCACAAGTATTTTCCAAACAAAAAAAATCTAAAAGCGTTGTCTCTCGGTTGCGGAACCGGACACAATGAATTGGAATGGGCAAAATTTGGCGCGTTTAAAAATATTGACGCCTATGATCTTTCAAAAACAAGGATAGAATTTGCAAAAAAGGAAGCGGTAAAAAAGGGATACAGCGATACTATTAATTACCGCATTGCCGATGTTTATAAAATAAAAGAGCGTAATAATTATTATGATATTGTTTTAGTGGAGCATTCGTTGCATCATTTTTCACCGTTAAAAGATTTATTACTTCAAATAAATAGTTTTCTTAAAGCGGACGGGTTTTTTATTGTCAATGAATTTGTCGGACCAACACGATTTCAATGGACTGACAGGCAATTAGAAATAATCAATGGTTTATTGTCAATTTTACCAACTCAATATAAAACAAAAACAAATGGCAGTATAAAAAGAAAAGTTTTTAAACCAAGCCGATTAAGTATGATTTTGAATGATCCTTCAGAAGCCATTGAATCATCAAATATACTTTTTTTACTGAGAAAAACATTTGAGATAAAGGAAGTTAAGGAATACGGAGGAACTATTTTAATGATGTTGTTCAGTGAAATCGCTCATAATTTTTTGTCTAAAAATAATGAAGCTAAAAAATTTTTAGATATCTGTTTTGACACTGAGGATATTTTGTTGCAAAGCAAAGACATCCAGAGTGATTTTGTTGTTGCTGTGTGTAAGAAAAAGCAAGACTAAATAATAAAAAAATAATTTAATTTGAAAAAATGAATCAACCCAAAGTAGCTGTTATTATAATAAATTGGAATGGCAAATATTTATTGGAAGAATGTTTAAATTCTGTTGAAAATCAGGATTATAATAATTATAAAATTGTTTTTGTTGACAACGGATCTGAAGATGGATCGGTTGAGTTTGTTAAGGAGAAATTTCCAAAAATAGAAATTATAAGTTTGGATAAGAATACTGGTTTTGCGAAAGGCAATAATATAGGAATACATAAGGCGTTTGAAGATTCGGAAGTGGAATATATTGCTCTGCTTAATAATGACGCGATGACAGAAAGAAGTTGGCTTTCTGAAATGGTGAGAATAATCAGGCAAGACGATAAAATTGGCTCGGTTGCTCCGAAGATATTAAAACATTGGAGGAGGGACGAGATTGATAGTATTGGAATAAAAATTCGTTTTAATGGAGGAGGCGTAAATATTGGCGCAAATGAAAAAGACAAAAAACAATATGATAATATTGAAGAAGTTTTTGGAACAACAGGATGTTCTTGTTTGTATAAAAGAAAGATGCTAGAAGATATTGTTATGGATAACAACAATTATTTTGACAATGATTTTTTTGCTTTTTGCGAAGATGTGGATTTAGCGTGGAGAGCAAGATTGCGAGGATGGAAAAGTTTCACTTCCCCAGAATC
>JAYEHC010000094.1:0-24407 GCA_034659355.1 Patescibacteria group bacterium
CCAAGTACAACTTGGAACCAGCAAAGTTAATAATACAATTATTGCATTTTCAACTTATTCAAAGATTTAGTGATTTATAGGTTTGGTTAGATGTAAAAGAGAGTAGATTCTGAAACAAGTTCAGAATAACACAGAATGACATTAAATGAAAAAATCTTAATAACAACCTGTCATAACTACTTCTTAATCAAACTCCCTAAAACCATCTCCTTTGGTTTTTTAATATCTAAAACATCCAACAAAGTTGGAGTAACATTTCCTAAAACGCCATTAGCTTTTAATTGGCAATTATTTTTGTTTAAACCATTTTTTACTATGATAAATGGAATTGGATTTTTACTGTGCATCGTCAATTCTTTTCCTGTTTTTAAATCAATCATTTCATCGGCATTGCCATGATCAGCGGTAATTATTGCCACTCCCCCGCTATCTAAAACCATTTCAACTACCCGCTTCAGACATTTATCTAAAAATTCTATTGCTATTATAGCCGCTTTTAAATTGCCGGTATGTCCAACCATATCAGCGTTTGCGTAATTTACGGCCATGAAATCATAAACGCTGTATTTTATGTTTGAAGTTATAACTTCTGTAATCTCGCCAGCTGACATTTCCGGCTTTTGATCGTAAGAAAAAACATTCGGAGAAGCAATTCTTTTTCTCATTTCACCGCTCGTGGAATCTTTGTGCCCTCCGTTTAAAAAATATGTGATATGCGGATATTTTTCCGCTTCTGCGATATAAAGCTGTTTAAAATCTTTCATAATTGCTGGCAGAGAATTTTTAACTGTCTTAGAATAATAGGCGACTTGCACCGGCAAATCCGGACCAAAATCAGTTAAGGTGCAAGCAAAAATGTTATTTAATTTGTTTTGCCTATTCTCATAACCGACTATATTATCAAAAACAAATAATTTCGCGAACTGCCTTGCTCTATCGCCGCGAGTGTTAAAAAATATCACCGAATCATTATCTTTTATTTTCATTACCGGTTTATCATTTTTCTTATTAATAATAACCGTTGGAATGATAAATTCGTCAGTCAACCCATTCTTATACGAGTTTTTCACGGCCGCTTCCGCAGAATAACTTTTAGCGCCCTCTCCTAAAACCATAGAGTCATAGGCTCTTTGTAATCGATCCCAGTGTTTTACCCTGTCCATTCCATAATACCTCCCGCCAATCGTAGCAATTTTTCCAATACCGATTTCCTTTATTTTATTATTTAAATCCTCTAGGAAAATAAGCGCCGTTTCTTTGCGAGTGTCTCTTCCATCAGTAAAAAGATGCAAATAAACTTGCTTAATCTTTTTTATCTTGGCAAACTTTAGAAGAGCGTAAAGATGCGCCGGATCACTATGCGAACTGTCATTGTCAGATAAAAGCCCGATAAAATGCAAATTGGTTTTTTCTTTCAAAGCATGATTTACAGTTCGCGATATTTTTTGATTTTTATAAAATTTTCCTGATTCAACATCTTCGCTTATAATTCTCGTCTCTTGTTTGATTATTCTGCCTGCTCCAATATTCAAATGTCCCGCTTCGCTCCCGCTTCTTTCATCTTCGCTAAGTCCCACCGCTAATCCAGTCGCATTAAGAGTTGTACAAGGATATTTTTTTGTCAGCATATCAAAAAACGGTTTCTGAGCCAGCTCTACCGCATTGCCTTCTGACTTTGGAGCAACTCCCCAGCCATCAAGGATTATTAGAATATTTGTCGGTTTTTTGGACATTGGTTAAATATTATTTACAGCCTCTTATCAATTTCATCATTAACAATTTCCTTCAAATCTTTTTTTATTTTTCTTCTAATTTTTGTTTTTATACTACCGCCTGTTTTAACACTTGCGATTTTTACACTTTGATCTGTTTTTTTATTTTTCCTAAAATTTTTCTTTTCAGCGCTTGCCTTTTCTTCCTTGTTATTTACGATTACTCTTTTTTCTATAACACACACTGCAAGCATAATAAATAAAAACGCAAATCCGGATGTAATCGCAAAATCTAAAATCGCGCTTCTAAAATTTAAGATATTATAAGACAAAGCATCAAGATAAATAATCAGCATTATTGTCATTAAAGATGTCCAAGTTAAAAATGCGATGCCTTGAACAGTCCAAGCGATTTTTCTTTTCAGCGCGGAGGATTCTTTTGAAAACAATGCTTTTGACGCCAGAAAGAACAAAATTCCTACAGGAGAAATAATCCATAAAATCAGCGTTAGAAACATAAACAAAATTATCATTATAAAAAAACTTATATCGCAAAACATATTTTTATTTTTTGTTAAGGCGTTAGATTTAACATTTTTTAAACTCAATACAAACCACAACCAATTTCAATCTTCATCAACAATTTTATCAGAAAAATATTCATCATATATATTCCGCCTCGCTGCAGTCTCTCAATAGAGGACTGCGGCGGATTGCGTGTTTTCTCGTCGCAGTCCCCTATCGGGAGACTGCGACGGGGCGACAAATATTTAAGTTATGACTTAGAGCGTAATTTATAATAAATTGAAGCAACAATTGCAATAACTAATAACAAAGGCAGAACAGCAAAAAAGTATTTTAAATACACGGTTATATCTTTTATTTCAAGTTTTTCTTTATAAATTATCGTTTTATAATATTTATTTTTATAATCCAAGGATAATGGTCTTATCTCTTGGTTGTATAAACTAGAACTATCATAATTCCTAGAAATTGTTAAATGATAAGGAAAATTATAATTATCAGCAATAACATATAAATCATCATCCATTTCTTCTTTTGCAAAAGCGCGCCTGAGTTTGGTCAAAAAGTATTTTTTATTAACAATGCTTTTCAGATTATTTAAATTATCAATCCTGTATTGCGTAATGCTGCTCTCTTTCTCAAGTATCAATTTGGGGTCAACCCAATTGGCATACTCCAAACGAAATCCAGGAGCTTTTACTTTATTCTTAGTTAAAACATAAAGCAATAATTCATTAGTTTTATTATTCTTTTCTATTATTTTTCTTAATGTCTTAGGAAAATACCCCCTTAAATTATCCTTAATATCATGTTTAATTCCATCTTCGGTATAATAGGGAAAAGATTTTTCTAATTCCCACATAACCTTATGATATCTCGTTTCGTTAATTTTTCCACGAGGAATCTGACCTCCATAATGTGTCATATTTTTTATATAATCTGGATACTCAGTTCTATTCTGAAAATCTGTGATAACCTGATTAACAAAATCCTCTACAATATTCTGTCTGTCAAATTCATAACCTTCAAATACTCCGCAATCATAAAATTCCATTAATGCCTCTTCGCCGCCTTTTTTAATCATTCCTCGAGCCTCATTCTCAAACCACTGGGAAGTATTATTTTTTTTCCACCACCTGTTTTCATAAAAATCATATTGATTTTTAGAATAAGTTATTTCATTAAAAGGTTGATTGTATAATAAATTTTCATTATAGCTATTGCCGTTTTTTATATCCAACCAGACTTCTTCCGCGCAAATATCAAGCCAGTGATCAAAAAACACAGAAATATTATTTTTGTACTTTTCTAATTCCGGACGAATAGAAATAATTTTTGAGATATAATCACCTGCGTCCAAAGTGGAAAATTGAGTTATTTTTAAAGGATATATAATCTTATCTGTCTTAAAGCTAAGTTTTATCGGATGTAATCCTTTATTTTCGTCTTCGCTAATTCTCATAGCTGTAAAAAACCAATTTTTATTTATATACCAATCAAGCAATTCTTTGGCTTCTTCTGGCGCCTGATATTGATTAGCCCTAAGCCATTTATACAAACTTTCCGAACCTTCCGCCGACAGAACAGATACTTCATAAGATCCTATCTTTTCTTTTGAATGAACTGTGACTTTTTCTTCATCGGAAAATAAGTCTGTTGAACCCCAATGATTTTTATAGCCGGATTCATATTTTATTTTTGGCTTAGTGATCTCATGCAGTTCTATAAATAAATCTGCTGGCGCTTTGGTTACTTTTGGCAAATTCGGAGTTGGCACAATCCAAACAAATTTACTTGCATCACCTTGATACCCGACATTTAAATATAACTCTTCATTGTTATTGTCAAAAACAATTAACGCTGTTTGATACGGCTCATATAAATCTTCCGACTCAAAAGGAATAAAGATGCCATCAGCTTTAACTAGACTAAAATTAAAAAGGCAAAATATGACAGAAAAAAATAATATTGATATTTTGTTTTTCTGAATTTTTGACATAAAAATAATTTTAAATAATTAATTTTTTATTATTATAGAAATAAATTTGTTTGCAACCTGTTAATATATTTATTCTCCCATCACCTCGTCAAACACCTCCAAATACATCGCGTTACTCCAAAGTTGCGCTCCACATCCGGAAGAAGTTTGCTTTTCTGCCGAGCTTACCTCGCTGTGGTGTCCGCAAATTCCGCCATATAAAATCTCGTTTGTGCTTGCCTCCATTATCGTATTAATATAATCCAGATATTTAGACGCGTTGAAACGATATAATACCAGCGCCGTTAAATTATTTACCCAATACCAACTGTTTCCATTGTGATAACTCGCGCTGTTTTCTCCCGTGTCTTGCTTAATAAATTGCTCACTCGTTTTATCTATTGACGATATTCCCCCCCATTCAAGATAAAGTCTTGGCAATATCTTATCAAAGCATCTTTCCCATTCTTCTTTGCTCAAAAGTTCTGGATACAAATAGGCGGCAAGAAAGATATTTGGTCTGATGGTTTTGTCTTGCGGACTATCAAATAAAATTTCACCATCATAAAATTTCTCGCGAACTTTCTTTTTTAAATCGTCTCTTAGAATTTTATATTGGTCGTTTTTAGTAAATTTATACAAAAAATCATATGCCTGCAAAACGCCAGCTTGAATTTCAATTCTCGCCCCGTCTCTTTCCAAGCTATCCATCCAAGTTTCATTTTTATAGCTGATTATGAGATCGTCAACCGTTCTTTTTTGGACAAGAGCTGAAACTGTTTTTTCAAGTTTTTCCATAATTTCACCCGCAATTTTTTCTTTCAGGCTTTTTGAAATTTCGCAGGTATTAAATATTTTCCAGGTTCTATTAACCAGCCAGCTAAGCGCGTCGGCGCTTTGTAAATCGTTATTGCTTAAATTACAAAATCTTTGTTTTGAAACTTGTCCGCTATCTAAAACAGTATCCATTTGCGACAAAATTATTTCTTCCGCTAACTTTTTGTCTAATTTGCAAATTTGTAAAAGTGAAATTGCTTCGTCTCTGCTCCAAAACTGAAAGAACCAAGGGAGTCCCGCGTAAACGCCTTTTTTATTATTATTTTCAACCATCATCGCGCAAACAGAATTTTGAGCGCAGAGACAGGACATTTTTATTTCCTTGTCGTTTATTTTGAACGGTTGAAGTTTTTTATTTATATTTTTCTTTTCTTTCTTTCGCATTTTTTCAAAATCTCGAAAAACTTTTTTAACTTCTTTTATCGCTCCTTCCACAGTTTTAGAAACAGAAAACACCGCGGTTTTAAAATCAATTTCCAGCGCTTTATAAACAAATCTGTCGCAAGGATACGAATTTCTTAAATCATCTTTTTTATAATACTTTGAAAAGAATTCCTCTATTTTTTGATAACCATCTTGATCGGTTTTAATGGCAAGATATAAAGTAAATTCCTTTTTATCTCCCAATCCGTCTTCTTGCCAGTCGCGCCGTTTCGTAAATTTTACCAGCGCGCAATCTTTTTTTATTTTAAGATCGTAAAATCGTCCCATCTGCCTTGAGTCGTAAGGATGGCGGACATCTAAAATAATTTCCGCTTTAACTTTTCTGCTCGTTTTTAAACAAAGTGAATTATAACCACTGGGCATAAAATATTTTTCACTTAACCTGTTTTTATATTTTCTTTCAACCTCAAAAAAACTGTTTTTAATTTCTATTAATTCAGAACTATTTAAAATATTTATCCGATCAATTATTTTATAAACGGCTAATTCGCTTTTATAATTCTCCCCATCCGCGTAAAAAAATCCCTGATAGCGTGTTTCTTCTTCATCGGTTAGATAAAAATAGTTTCCCAGATTATTCCCTAAAACCAAACCGATGCCATTATCAATTTCTTTTTGCACTTTTGTATTTTTGTATTGATGCGTTATTTTCATTTTGTTGTATTTTAAATTTCACATAATTTGGAGTGTTGAACGCAACGATAGCGGAGTTCAACTTGAAATATCATCTAATTCCCACTTTCAGGTAGAGCTCCGCTATCGCTACACTCTACACTCCAAGATGATATTAAAACGCGCAAGTTTCAATTTTTCTATTTTTCTATGAATTTAAAAGCGTCTTCGTATTCTTCAAAAACCACTGGCACTTTAATTTTATAAATCTCGCTTCCATCTTTCGCGCTTTCTTCAAAAATTTCTATCAAGCCGTTTTCAGTCTGCGGTATTTCGTAGTTTATTTCTTTTTCAAAAGGATACAACTTGTCCATCCAGCCATCAGCGGTTATAAAAGTGTCGGCTAAAATATTTTCATTGTCGTCTGTTATCTTTACTCTGACATTCGCTTCGTCAACATTCGCTTTCCCGGAAATTAAAACCGGATTCTTTATCGTTGCGTTTTTTTGAGGCGATTTAACTTGGATAAAATCATTTCCAAAATAATTATCCGCGGTCTTGTCTGTAATTTTCACAGGCGGCTTCTGCGCAACGGGAGTTATATTTTCCTTAATCCCGGAAACCAGATATCCCAACAGTCCAAAGACAGCGCCAATCCCGACAATAAAAATGACAACAGCTATAATGCTTGGCAAATTTGAAAAAGAAATTGTTGGTTCTGGTTTGGTTATTTTATTTTGCATAATATAATTTTAGATTAAAACTTAAGATTTTCGTAAATGCTTATTTATTAAACTTATTAAATTTTGTCCTTTAAAAAATTTATTATGGGAATAAGCGTCATCTAAAATAGCCCTTTCGTCTTCTATGGATTTATTTATAATTTCTATCGCTTTGGCGTATGCGCTTTCCAAGCTATTTTGAGAAATATCGCCAGAGACATTTTTTATTTCTCGATTAACTCTTCCCATTGTATAAATAATAGCAAAAGACGCATGAGGCAAAAAAGCATTTTGGCCTGCAAGATCAGCTTGCATCTCTTTTGTTTGCGTAAATTTTAATAACTCATAACTTCTAAAAAATTCTTTTGGCAAATCTGTATTTTCTTGAATAAAGATATTATTAAAATACTTTTCGAAAACACCATTTTTACTTGATTTGGCTTGATGCGGAATATTTTTATATAAAGAAAGATACGCTTGCATAATAGTATCATTCTTCACAATTTTATCAGGCGATATATTTTCTTTATACTCATTTCTTTTAGTTTCCAAATATATTCCTTTAACTTTAAAATATTCTTTTACCGCGCCCTGAACCTTATCGTTTGCTTTAATATCACGAACATAAATAGGATTTTGCCTGTTTGTTCCTTCTGTAATTTTTTTAATAAGTTCTTCATTTTTTGTTTGATAAATCCGCGCTAAAAGAAATACTTTTTCAATTGTATCCTGAAAAAGAGAATTTTTTTTACTAAGTTCAAAAAGTGTTTTTGTAGTTTGACCGCCATTCACAATAGTTGGATTTTCCAAAAGTATAACTTGATTTCCAGAGGCATCGCCTTCGGCTTCTAAATAATCACAAATAATAGAAACACCGTTATTAAAAAACCAAAAATAAGGAGCATCTTCTTTCGATTCGGCAGTTGCTTTAATTTCTTTATTGATCTTATTATCTCCAAAATAATAACGAATATTTTTCTCTAAAACATTATCCCTTCCCGCTTCGTTATAAATTTTTAAAAGTTCGCTGGCAGAGATAGTAGCTACAAAACTTTTTACCTTTTTTAAATCTTGAGTCGCAATATCACCTTTTGCTACTATGCTTACTTTACAATCCTTTTTTTGTATTTTCTCTACATACCTTAAAATTTCTTCCGTGGAATAAAAATATACCTTTCTGTTCTCTTTCTCTGTAAAAATTTCTATTTCTTCTTTATCTCTTTCTTCCGGAAGTTGTCCATTTGTAACAAAATAAACATTAATATATGGAATTACACCAAATTCTTTTATTGCGTCTTGAAGATCTTCTATCTTTGCCTGAATTTTTTTATTAATTCTATTCTTAGGTATTTCTCCACTAAGAATTTTTTTTATTGAATTGATGGTTGCGTCTATCTCATTTTTTCCAATACCCCTGCTTAAGTTTGTTCTATACTTTGACTGAAAAATATAAACCTGCAAATCTCCACTTTTCGATGTATCGACATAAAGACCATCTATTTTCAAGTCGTCGCCACCCTCGGTAGAACATAAGATTGCTTCGTTTAATCCGATATCACAAATTGACATCATTGAAAAAATAAGAAAAGTATACGAGTCTTTTTTCTGTTCCTCTCTCAGTCCTAATCTCCCAAACTCATCTGTAAGAACAGGCTTTAACTCTTCAAGTTTTGCTTGTAAAAGTGTTTGATATATATTCATCGTCTTTTTTAAATTAGAAAAAATTAAATTAATCTTCCCGATAAAACTTCGCCGCGTCTTCGGGAGAGGTTTTAACGACGAAAGCGTCTGTTGCCAGCTCAAAGCCCGCCCAGATATTCATCCGCGGGACGATGACAAAATGGAAATGCAAATCTTCTCCAACTGGCGCGTAATGAAGATAGAAGTTATATGGCGCGTTTATTCCGCCAAGTTTTGACAGAATTACTTGAAACACTTCCGCCAAATTTTTGAATTCACTTTCTTTTATTTCGGTTATATTCTGATAATGCTTCTTTGGGAAAATCAACACTTCATAATTAAACCTCGGCGCGTAGGAAGCGAAGCAGACAAAACTTTGATTAGCGCAAATAAATCGCTCGCTTTTTTCCTCCTTTTTTATTATATCACAATATGGACAATTTTTGTATTTTTTAACAGCATCAACTTTTTCCTGAACTAAACTTGGAATAATATTCGTAGCGACAATTTGGCTATGCGAATGAGCAAGCGACGCTCCCCCTTCCGCTCCGCTGTTTTTGAAAATCTGGACATATTTTATTCCGTCTTTCATACTTAAATCTGCCATTCTTGCTGAGTACACTTTCAATATCTTTTCTAATTCTTCCACACTTAAATCCGCTAATTGTTTTTTGTGATCTGGCGTTTCAGCAATAATTTCGTGAAACCCAAACGCTTCTCCGCCATTGTAATATTCTTCGCTGGTTACAATTTCTTTTTTTAAATCTTCCTTAACCACGGGAAACTTATTGGGAAACCATCTTATTTTCCATTTTTTTTCATCGCCAATCCTGCCAATTTCCGGCGGAGTTAAATGCTCGTTACCAGGGCAAAAATAGCAAACGCTCTTTTTTTTGTTTTCAGTTTTATTTTCCTCAAACTGCTTCGGTCTCTTCCCGCGTTCAATAGCAATATAGCTCCAGCGATTGAGAATATAGTCTTTGCGTAATTGAATCATAATATTTAATGTAAAAAGTAAACAGACAATAGTAATTAGTAATTATTTTTGTTTATTTGTAGAATGAATAAGTCCGTTTATTAATTTAAATCCTTCAAATGATTTTATTTTTAATTGTTTGCAATTATCTGGATCAATATAATTTAAATCAATTGCTAAAATTACAAAGCTCTGTACTTCCGCGCTTGAACCTCTCGCTTGATAATAAAATCTATTTTTATCAGCAAAATGATACCTTCCCCATCCTTCAGCAATATTCGCAGTTATTGAACTTGCCGCTCTTCTCAGTTGGCTAATCATTCCGAACTTTTCATCTTTAGGAAATTTCTCTGTAATTTTATAAACTATTAAAACTAATTCATGATTTACCTTCCAAGCATTCAAATCTGTAAAGTGTTTAATCTCTTTTTCTTTCTCTTTTTTCATTTTACTATTGTCTATTTACTATTTACTATTTACCGCTATCGCCTGATTATGCGCTTCAATATAATATTTCACAAACTCTTCCCAATCAGCCATAAAAGCGACTTCACGCGCTTTAATTTTATTGTCAATTCTTTCTTTCTTTGAAAACAAAGTAAATTTATAGAGAATATCCACAAAATCACCAATAACATCTTTTTTCTCTTCGCTCTCTATGTCTAAAATTTTAATTCCCGAAACCTTTTTGCCGTTAAGCGTATCGTAAAAATATTTTCCAAATCCGGATAAATTGCTTGTTAGCGAAGACACGCCAAGAGCTGCCGTTTCCAAAGGAGTATATCCCCACGGTTCATAATATGAAGGAAAAATTCCAAGATGGCACGCCTGAAGACTTTGATAATAATCAAGGTCGCCCAATCCGTCAGCGCCAGTTAAATAAATTGGGTAAAAGATAACTTTAACTTTGTCTTCTTTCCTATTTTCCAGCCCCGCTTCTTTCAACGCTTTTAGAATGGGATCATTTTCATTATTTGATATATTATGCGTTGAGAGCGGAGCGTTTCCGCTTTTGGATTTTAATTGTAAAAGTTTTCTTTTTGCCTGAAGAATAAATTCCTCATCAAAAATTGATTCCTTGTCAATTTCTTTTTCAGACATAATAGTGTAAAGTAAATTTTCTCTGATGTTTTCCTTGTTTTCTTCCAGTAAATCTTCAATATCCTGAAACTCTTCTCTAGCTTTAATGATTTCCGGCTTAATGCAATCTACTCCGGTCGGAACCCAAAAAAATGTAACTACAGTTTTCTTGCTTTTTTGTTTTTTCATTTTCTCATTAAGCCTTCCTAGTGATTCTATCATTATATCTAATCCTTTGTTGTGAAATTCGTATCGGCTGGCGGTAAAAAAGAATAAAGTATTTTTTAAGTCAATATTATAATATGGGAAAAAATAATAGAGTACAAATTTACGCAATCTATTTCTGAAAAACTTATGCTTTAAAGCCGTTTCTTCGAAACTCGGAAATTTTGACATATCTAATCCGTTTGGAAGAATAAGATCGGCTTTTTTCTCTAAAAGATATTCTGTTTCCATTCCCGTCACTTGACTTACAGTTGTAAAAGCGTCAGCTGAATGCGCGGCGGCTTTTTCTATATTGTGTTTTGCTTGCACGCCATATTTATACGCTTCTTCTTCCGGATTTATTTTATCCAAAATAGAATACAAATCTTTCCCATGTCCCGCCAATGTTCTTCCTAAAGTTGTCGCATGAGTTGTAAATACCGTTGCTATTTTTATCTTATTTTTTTTCAAATATAATATTGTTCCCCCGGAAAGCCACTCGTGCGCGTGAGCAATAATTTTTTTATTCTTATGGATTTCGGCTATTTTTTCCATTAAAACTCCCACAGCCCAGCTCCACAAAACAGGCTCATTGAAATCACCGGGAGCGTCCAAAGAATCAACTTGAAAACTGTCCCAAATCTCTTTTTTTATACTATCAACTTGCGGCCAATAATTTTTAAAATCAAGCAAGATTACTTTTGGTTCGCCTTTAATAAGCCATTCTCCAAAATGACAAATAATTCCAATTTTCTCAAGCTCACTATAAAAATCCCTGTATTCTTCCGGGATTGACTTTTCTTTAAAAACACCTTTAGCCGCTTCAAGAAAATAAGGTCCCACCAAGCAATAATCATCTCCGTAATATTCCTGCATTTGTCTCGCTTTGGAACTCAAGACAGTAAAAATTCCTCCAACTTTATTGCAAACTTCCCAAGAAATTTCAAACGCCATCTCCGCTTTTGGTTTGATATTTTTTTTCATTTTTTTTGTTTTAATTATTTAAGGAGTTGAAGTTTGAGTTATTTTGTCATTCTGAACTTGTTTCAGAATCTTTATTCTATTCCATATAACCGGACCTATAAATCACTAAATGTTTTTACTAAACTTGGAATTTACCCTTCAGGGTTTCAAAACCGTTGCAAGCGCAAAATGAAATCCTAAAGGATAAATTCCGAATAGAATATATACAAAATTTAAAGAAACTATTTATACCTTAACGCGTCCAGCGGATTTAACTTCGCCGCGCGACGAGCGGGATAGAAACCGGTTAGAAGCCCGACTGTCGTTGAAAAAATAAGAATCATCAGCATAAACTCAACCGGGATGTAGAATAAATCAACTTCATTTTCCCCCAGTGAACCGGATAATTTATTTATTCTAAAATTAAACATCTCAGACGCGCCAATCCCAAGAAGAATTCCACTCACTCCTTAAAAGAGGCTTCGGGGTTTGAATTCAGATTCTTCTCATTGACACCGCTGGTTTTATTTCCGATCTTTCCATTATATCTTTTTCTACGATTTCTCTTTCTTTTCCATATTTCAACATAGAGAGTTGTTTGATATTTTCCGCCATTTCCAGATTTCCTTTAATTGGCGGATAAGTTGTCATATTAAACCCCTGACTGATCGCTCCATTGATCATCAGCTTGATATAAGCGTTATAATTATCAATATTTATCAAGTCTTGCTCATCAAACACTGGCGCGAATTGTTTAGCTATAAATTCAGCGTCTTCCGGTCCGATTCGGAAAGAAGCCATCGTTCCGACATTTCCAAAAACCGATTTTTGGATTTCTTCCGGAAGCTGTCCAAGAAATTGATGAGCTATACTAAGAATCAAACGATATTTTCTAGCTTCGGAAAGTATCGTAGAAATACTGTCTGTCGTAAAATTTTGGAACTCGTCAATGTATAAATAGAAATCTTTTCTTTCTTCTTGCGGAATATCCGTTCTACTTAAAGAGGAAATTAAAATCTTTCCGACAATAACCAGCCCAAGCAAATAAGCGTTCATTTCACCAATCCTGCCTTTAGACAAATTCACCAGCAATATCTTTTTGCTATCCATAGCTTTCCTAAAATTAATGGAACTTTTTTGTTGCCCGATAATTGGACGCATTATGTCATTAGAAACAAATTGATTCAGCTTGCTAGTGATATAAGGAACCATATTGGCAAGCGCCGCTTCTCCCCCCGCTTTCTCTGCTTCTTTCTTCCAAAAATTTCTGACAATATAGTTGTTACATTTTGACAGTTTATATCCTCTAAAATCAGCATCCGCCAAAACTTTTGATATTTCAATCAGAGTTGACCCAGATTCCGGATCCTCCATAATTAAAAGCATTGCGTTTCTGATATAATGTTCAAACATCGGACCGCCAGTCGCTTTTAAATCGTATAATTTATCAAAGATTTTAATCATCTCATTGATTACGAAAGTTTTTTGTTCCGGATAGTTCGGATCATATTCAAGCAGATTCAAGCCAATCGGTTTTTGCATATTTGAAGGATCAAACAGAATTACATCTTCCGCTCTTTCTCTTGGAACACAAGCGAGAGCGTCTTCAACCAAATCGCCGTGAGGATCAATCACGCAGACTCCTTCGCCGTTTTTTATATCTTGTTTTATCAGCTCTCCCAAAAACGCGGATTTACCGGTTCCGGTTTGTCCGATTGTATAGAGATGCCTTCTTCTGTCTTCGCGTCCTATTTTTATCACTGTATCGTCTCCGCGATAAGTGTTATGTCCCAATATCAATCCTTCGTTTAAAACATTATAAGGAGCGGCGGCTTGTTTCGCGCGCAACCATTTTACCTGCGGGGTTCCCGTTGTCGCTATTGGAAAATGGAAAACGCTTGCCAGCTCTTCCGTGTTTAAAACTATTTTTCTCTTTTTTTCCAGATTTCTAAAAATGAAATTGTAAATCGTTCTATTTAAAAATTTCGCTTTATCAAAAAATGTTTCCGTAATTTTAAACGAATTGAGATCGGGAGAATTAAACTGCGTAAATGAATTTTCCAATTCTTTCAAAAGCGTTTGCGCTTTTTCTCTTGTCGGAGCGGAAGCCACCAATCGTATATTTGTCTCAAAACCGATTTTAGACGATTTCTCTTCCACTGATTTTATAATCTCTTCCTGCGCCGGCGTCAATTGGACTTTTATTTCTTCCTGTTTCTGCTGTTCACTTGTTTTGCTTCCCGCTGAAGTAATACTCATAAATCCCTTAATCGCTCTTATAATCAATGGCGACTCTTTGTAATTTCCTTCAAACCCTTTTCCTTTTTGCATCGTTTTTATTATTTCCCTGCTTTCTTTTTGCCAAACATTTCCAATCGGTTTCATCACAATTTGCAAAGCGGCTCCTTCGCCAACCGGAATTTTGCTAAACGCTCCGGTGATATTTAACAGCGGATCGTCTTCAAGATAACGATAAGTTTTAATCGGAAAAATATGTCGCCGATTCAGCGTCATATAGGAAGCGGCCGAACCGCCATCCGGAACAAATATGTTATAGTCTTCAATTCTTTTTATTTCCGCGTCTTGATAAAAACTGTTGATTTGTTTTTCAATTATTGATTGGAATTTCTTGGGAACCGAAACATAAAAAAATATCTCATTACTGTTAATCGGCGTAGCAATTTCAAAAGATAAATAGAAAGGTCCGTAAATAATTCTTTTTAGCATATCTTCTCTAATGTTGCTCAAACTCGCGAAAAGCTGTTCCATAATGGAAATATATTGTTTCTGATTCTCACTGCTATCCTGCGCCTGCTTATCTATTTTTTTGGGAACCGAAACTTGCAAAACAATCATATTGAGCGATCTGGTAATTTTCCCCACATTAGCGATTTTCATCTTAAGATAAATAAGCGCCACCGCGACAAGAAGCAACACGAAAATTATAACGCTTATAAGGTCTAATTCAATTATGTAATTTGATATTTGGATTTCCATAGAATTATTTTAATTAAAGCTTAATCTGCCATTCTGAACTTGCTTCAGAATCTACTCTCTTTTACATCTAACCGAACCTATAAATCACTAAATCTTTTTACTAAACTCGGAATTTACCCTTCAGGGTTTCAAAACCGTCGCAAGCGCAAAATGAAATCCTAAAGGATAAATTACAATGCGGGAACGGGTTTGTAACCCGTTTCCTTTGTTTTTAAGACTTACAAGTTTTATTTGCTTGGGAAATATTGGAAACTGGTTACAAACCAGTTCCCGCGGAGTATAACAAAGATTCTGAAATAAGTTTAGAATGACAAAACGACTTCAGAATAGCAATAGCAAATTCTATATCTCCTTCAACTTCCCTTTCTTTACCAGTTCCTCATGCAACTCCCCGACAAGTTTATCGTGAAGCTCATCCAGTAAATAAGCGTCCTTGAGATTTCTGGCGATGATAACACTGTGATTAATCCCCTTTTCAAACGCTAAAGCTAAAAGGACTTCCACCTGTCTTGCTGTGTCAAGATTTTTTATTTTTCTAAAATCTTTTTTAACACTTTCTGTTTCGTCTTTACTGTTATCATCCGTTATCGTTGTTTGCCCTTGAGTTGGAAAAGCCTGCTGTGGAAAAACTTCTTGCAAATTCTCCTTGGTAATTTCCGCTTCTCTGTTTTCAACCTGCGGAACTTCTTTTTCAAAAGCCGCTTTTCTTTCCGCTAATTTTTTTTCTAGTTCCTTTATTTCATCAAGTTGTATATTTTCATTGCTTTCTGGCATAGATTTTTAGTTATTTATTATTCCAATTTTAGAGCTTCCCCATTTTTTCATTATTCCTATATGTCATCCCGGATATTTTTTCTGAAGCGATAGTCCCGTATCAAGTACGGAATAAACTCCAGAAAAAATATCCAGAATCTTAGTTTAAAATACGATAACATTTTACAATCCAAGATTCCAGATAAGAAAAACTTCTCTTTATTCGCTTTGCTCATAAAGAAGTTTTCTTTTCTGGAATAACATACAGTTAAACTTAATAAACATTATTTCCCAACCACTTCTTTATAAACCCTCACCGTCTCTTCCGCTGTTTTCTTCCAGTGAAATTTTTTCGCTTGTTCCAGCCCCTTTTTCTTCATTTCTTCTCTTAATTTATCATTGTCAAGAACTTTTAGAATTGCATTCTTAATGCCATCTATGTCATAAGGATTTACTGTTTGCGCTCCGCCGTTTGTTATTTCAGGAAGCGAAGAAACATCAGAGCAAATTACCGGCGTTCCGCAAGCCATCGCCTCCAGAACGGGCGAACCGAATTCTTCATAAATAGGAACAGAGACAAAAATATCCGCTCCCGCAAAAAGCGCGTTTAAATCTTGAGGATCTATATAGCCCGGAAAAATAACTTCTTTTTTCAAACCGAAATCTTTGGCGATTTGTTTTATTTCATCTGCCAGCCAGCCGCTTTTTCCCGCCAATACCAATTTATAATTTGAATTCGGTTTTTTCCCTTTCAAAATTAACCGTGATTTTGAAAACGCTTCAATCAGCCGAGAAAGATTATTGAGCGGTTTAATCGTATTCATAAATAAAATATATTCCCCGTCAATTTTATATTTATTTTTTACCTCCTGTATTTCAGTTATACTCG
The DNA here is from genome assembly GCA_034659355.1 of Patescibacteria group bacterium. Classification (GTDB taxonomy): domain Bacteria; phylum Patescibacteriota; class Minisyncoccia; order JAHIHE01; family JAGLIN01; genus JAYEHC01. The sequence goes on from JAYEHC010000094.1 coordinate 16,373, forward strand.
CATCATTAAAAAACTTTTCATCAAAAGCGTTATAAATAACCCTTATTTTATTTTCCTCAATACCGAAATTATTTATCAAATCTTTTTTTGCTGATCCGGAAGTCGCTATTATTATATCCGCTCTATTGTATGCTGGCGGTTTTATTTTAAATTTTAAAAGTTCTTTCTTTGAAAATAATTCCGGGAATTTCTTAATCGCCAAATTGTGCGCGGTAACAACTATTTTTTTCTTATAAGCCAAGGGAGCTCTTCCTCCGGGAATATGAAGCGCGTCTAACTTGTGTTTTAAAAAGAACGAATTTGCCAGCATTTCTGAGTAGACCAAAGGCAAAAACTTTTTATAACACGAAAAAGGAAATCGTTTTATTTTGATATTTGGATTTCCGAATTTTTCAATTTTTTCAATATCTTTCTGTCTCACCCGATAATTAAAAAACAGAACATATTCATTTTCTTTGTCGGTCATTAAAAGATGCCTGATTAGCTGATATGTATAATGGCCCAAGCCAGCGGCATCCCCCATTTCCGGATTTAAAATTGTTTGAGCGTCAATTCCTATTCGCATATATTTGCAAGTTATTATTAAAGTCTTCAGTCCGCTTTCAATGCGGGAACGGGTTTGTAACCCGTTTCCTTTGTTTTTAAGACTTACAAGTTTTGTTTGCTTGGGAAATATTGGAAACTGGTTATAAACCAGTTCCCGCGGAGAAGAAAATGCGGGGAGACTTCCGCCGAGGGACTAAGCCCCACGGCGACGGAAGATATATTTCCGCTGTCGCGGCAACTTAGCCCCGCGACGAGAAATAAAGAAATTCCTAATTCTAATGCCTCCTGCTTTAATTCTAACTCAAAAGTTTAATTTTGGGAAGGACTGACTACAACCCTCTTCTTAATTCTTCCGCTTTTGCCACTTTTTCTACCGCTAAAATATAAGCCGCTAACCGCATACTAATCCTCAAGTCTTTTTTCTTCGCCCAAACTTCGTCAAACGACTTTTCAATTATTGTCTTTAATTTGCTGATATTTTCTCTTTCGCTCCAATAATAATTTTGTAAATTCTGCGTCAATTCAAAATAACTAACGATTACTCCGCCAGCATTCGCTAAAATGTCAGGGACAACAATAATTCCTTTTTTCTCTAGTTTAATATCCGCTTCGGGAGCAACCGGACCATTAGCAAGTTCAACAATTAATTTTGCTTTTATCTGCCCCGCGTTTTTTTCTGTAATCACATTCTCTAATGCCGCTGGCACTAAAACATCAACATTAAGTTTTAGCAATTGTTCATTGGTTATTGTTTTAGTCCCCGGAAATCCTATTACAGATTTCGTCTCTTTTTTAAACTTAATAATTTCTTTGACATTTAAAGAGCCATCCTTTTGACTTAATTTTACTCCGCCTTTAGAATCCGAGATAGCGACGATGTTATACCCTAGCGCGCTTAAAATTTTCGCCATAAAAGATCCCGCGTTTCCAAATCCTTGGATAGCAACAGTTGTTTTTTTAGAATTTAGTTTTATTTTTTTAACCGCTTTTTCCAGAACATAAATTCCGCCTTGCGCCGTTGAAAAACTTCTCCCCCTTGCTCCGCCAACCTCCAGCGGTTTTCCCGTCACAACTCCGGGAATATTGTATCCTTTCAGTTTGCTGAATTCATCCATCATCCACGCCATAATTTGCGGATTTGTATAAACATCCGGCGCGGGAATATCTTTTTCCGGTCCGATAAAATCTTTCAACGCCTGGACATATCCTCTTGATAATTTTTCTATTTCCTTCTTAGACATTTTTTTCGGATCAACTGTCACTCCGCCTTTCCCGCCCCCCAAAGGTAATCCAACCACCGCGCATTTCCAAGTCATCCACGCAGAAAGCGCTTTTACTTCCGCTAAATTCACTTTGGGATGAAATCTTATTCCGCCCTTAAAAGGTCCCAACGCATCGTTGTATTGCGAACGATATCCCTTAAAAACTTTTATTTCTCCCGAATCCATTTCTACCGGAATAGACACTTCTAAAATTCTTTTGGGATTTTTAAGTATTTCCAAAACGCTCTTATTTAAATTTAGCAACCTCGCCGCATTTTCCAATTGCTTAGTCGCGTTTGTAAATGGATCTTTCATAGATATAAATTATGGCTTAATAAACTAGAGCTTGACTTCCTCGCTCTATAAATTATCTAAATATTATTCTTCCCGCATATTTCCGCGTACTCTCTCGCGCTCTCTCTAATCTTCACCTCCATTTTTTCATAGTCCATTTCCACTAATCCAAATCTTGGTTTAAATCCATCCGCCCATTCAAAGTTATCAAGAAGCGACCAATGTAAATATCCTTTTACATTTACACCTTCGCTTATCGCTTTGTGAACATATTTCAAATGTTCCCTAATAAACTCCGCGCGATTTTTATCTTTTTTATCCGCCAACCCGTTTTCTGTGATATAAATCGGCAGATTATATTCTTGCAAATTTTTTAGCGCCTCATAAATCCCTTTGGGAAATATCTCCCAGCCGAGATCAGAAACTTTCTTATTTTTATTTTCTATTTTAAAAAATGGAAACTTAGACACAATTTTTACGCGGTCGTGAAAATAATAATTAACGCCCAAAAAATCTTGCTTATCTTCAACAAAAACTAAAAATAATCTGTTCCGTATAAAATTAAAAATATTCGCCGCCGCGCGATTTAGAAAAGAGTTTTTATTATATGACTCAACGAAAGAATAATTCCGCGCAAGACCGACTTTTGCGTTTGCGTCGAGATGATGAATAGCTTGATACGCTTTTTTGTGAGCGCTAAGAAAATTTCTAAAAACAATCAGCGCTAGCAGAATATTCTTTTTTCTTGGCGGAAATCTTCCTATAATATACGCTTGCGATAAATAGATCATCGGCTCGTTTATAGTCACCCAAAAATCAACCAGGTCACCAAGTTCCTTTACAATAAATCTTGCGTAATTTTCAAAATACTCCGCGGATCTTCTGTTTTGCCATCCGCCTTTTTCAGCAAACCAAATCGGCGAAGTAAAATGCCAAAGCGTTACCATTGCTTTTATATTTCTCGCTCTCAATGCCAAAAGTATTTTCCGATAGTGTTCAATTTCTTTTCTGTTAAACTTTCCTTCTTCCGGCTCAATTCGCGACCACTCTAAAGAAAAGCGATGGATATTTTGATTTAATTCTTTTGCCAGATCAAAATATTTTTCGTATTGGTTATAATAATCGCACGCTCGCCCCGCCGGAAAATTTTTTGACCAATCGCAATTTTCAATCCCGCCCTCAACTTGATACGAAGAAACCGCCGCGCCCCAAAGAAAGTTTTTTGGAAATTTTAGATTAGGCATAAATTTTTAGACAACTCCGGATAAAATTATTATTCCCATCCCCAGCATAATTAACCCGGCAGTTAAATGAAGCAGTTTTAATTTCCCTTTTCTGACTTTTTCAAGTTTTTTGGGATCAAGCCCCTTATAAACCCCCAAAGTAATTAGAATCATCGGAGAGATGAAAATCAAATTATAGAGCAGAAGCATCCAAAGGGCAGTATAGAAAGTGGCAGTACTGCCAAGCATTCCCATAACAACAATGTACGGACCGGAGGTACAGGGAAGTAAAAATAAACTAACCAGAAAACCAGTGAAGAACGCACCGACAGGGGAAGTAATGGATTTAATTAGTTTTTTCATTCTTGGCCGCCAGCTCATCGGGACTTCCATTATAAAACCTTTGCCGTACCAGAAATAATCTTTCAAATTGAACAGTCCGACTGCTATCGCCAGCGCGCCGATGATTTTCATAAAAGTGGTTGAGAGACCGACAGTGGCAACAACACCGTAAAGTCCCAGTCCCATCAGATAGTAAGAAATAAACATTGAAGTTGAAAACGCCAGTCCCGCATGGAGCGATCTTTTGCGATCGCCAGTAGCCAAAATAGTGGTTAACAGAAGAATTAAAACAGCGAACTCGCAGGGATTGATGGCATCCACCAAAGCGCCACTGATAACAACAGGGATGGTGATAGCCATCTGGTCTCTTTCTGAATTATTATTTTCTCTGTTTCCCGGATTTTGAAATTCTCCATTTTCAAAGAAATTAATAATTGGCTGATCGCCCATCAGGCATTGCCCTTCAAAATAAAGCATCGGAATACCGCGTTCGTCAAGAAGAATACCGTCATATTGACAAATCCTGTTAAATTCCGAGGCATATTTGGCATTACCGCTGATATTTTTTTCTTCAATGCCGTACTTTTCCAGAATGCCGTTTTCCTGAAAATATTTACTCACTTTGGCGCAATGCAGACAGCCATTGCCATAAAATAAATAATTTTCTGATAAGTTGTCCCGAACAGCAATATCAGTCTGTCCTATATTTTGCCTTGCGCTAATGCCAATTATTAAAAACGCTAAAACAACAGCGAGGAATAAAATTATAATTATACTTTTCTTCATTTTTTTGTTAAAATTAAAAATTAAAAATCAAAAAACTAGAACGAATAACATTATATTTTCCACAGCGAAAAGATCCACACAATGTATGAATTAATCCTATATAATATACCAATTATTTTTTTAATGCTTATTTAGATTCTGTTGATTTTCTCCGATTGTTCCCCCTTTGTAAAAGGGGGTTAAGGCAGGGTAATTCACTTCTCCTAAAATCTTCTTATTTTTGTCATCCCGAGCGACAATAGGAGCCGAGGGATCTGTGAGCGGATAAATTGTAATTTGCTAAAATAGCTTAAATTAAGCAAAACATAATTGCGCTTACAGATTCCTCCACTCCGCTCGCTCGTGCCTCGCTCGCTCCGGTCGGAATGACAGGTTTATTTTGTCAAGAGTGAATTACCCTAGAGGCTAGGGTGATTTCCGGGCAGGATTGATTAAAATAAGCTAAGTTATTTTTTAAAGTATTTCTAAATTTATCTCTTCTTATAAAAAATAGATGAAAATCGGCAGAGCCTAAATAAAACTATGATACCTTTCTTAATCTCCAAATCATCCTTTCGTATACTTCAATAATCCTTTCCGCGACATCATCCCAGTTAAACCTGTCAATTTCCGCAAATCCATTCTCTGCCAGACATTCTTCCAATTCTTCATTTTCCAAAACGGCTAGAATCTTATTCGCCATTTCATTGGTGTCCCAAAAATCAACTTTAAGACAATTGTTTAAAATCTCGCTGACTCCGGACTGTTTAGAAATTATAACTGGCGTTCCGCTTGCAAGCGATTCCAAAGGAGTAATTCCAAACGGCTCTGAGACGGACGGCATTATGTAAAGATTGGCCATTTTATAAATCTTTTTTAGCCGCTCGCCGCGAAGAAATCCAGTGAATAAAACATTGTCGGCGATACCTGATTGCGACGCTTGTTCTATAATTTGGTATTCCATATCGCCTGATCCGGAAACTACAAAAACAACATTTTTATTTCTATTCAAAACTTTTTTTGCCACGCGCAAAAAGTAATCAGGTCCTTTGTGTAGTGTTATTCTCCCAAGAAATAAAACTATTTTTTTGCCGTTCAAATTAAAAAAATTTTTGTCATCAGAAATATTTTCAAACTCGCTTTTGTTGATAGCGTTATAAACAATATCTATTTTATTTTTATCAACCTGGCAGTTGTCTAAAACTCTATTTTTTGTAAAATCGCTTACCGTAATCACTCTATCCGCTTTCCGGATTCCTTCTTTTTCTATTTTAAAAATAGCGGGATTAACGCAATGCCCCCCGCATCGGTCAAACTCTGTTGAGTGAATATGCGCTACAAATGGTTTTCCGGAGACTTTTTTTGCTTCAATGCCAGAGGGAAATGTCATCCAATCGTGCGTATGGATTATATCATGTTTAACTTGAGAAGCAATATCTTTTGCCAGCAGTGAGTATCTATAGACCTCTTCAATTAAATCTCCGCAATAATCATTATTTTTATTCTCTTTATTAACTGACAAAAACTTCCTTTTATAATCGTAGGAAGTTCCATAAGAGACTAGCAAAGAATCAATCTCTTTTATTTTTATTTTTGGCAAATTAGTGGAAATCACATTTAAAAAATTTTCCGTGATTCCAAGATTTTTCGGTAGGACAAAATTTATTTCAACTCCTTTTTTGCTCAACGCTTTAGTTATTCCATAGCAGGCAGTTCCAAGCCCGCCGCTATTAAACGGCGGAAACTCCCAGCCGAACATAAGCACTCTCATAATTTGTGTTTGTTATTTATTTTGGTAATTTGGAAATGGCTTTTGCCAAATCAGGATGCTGAGACATAAATCTATATTCTATTAACTTCATTATAATCATAATATGTCTCGCTTCAATTCCCGCCTTTCCCTGATGGATAATCAGTTTTCCAATTTCCGCGCCTAAATCATTAATGTATTCCGGTATTGTTTCCGCGTTAATTTTTTCTTTTAATTCTGAAATTATTTTATCAAGTTCATTTTTATCCAGCCAAATCCCGTGGCACTCTAAACAAACATCAACCATTATATCCGTATCTCCGCATTTAATTTTAAAGAGCGGTTTTCCGTCACGCGGACAATCAATTGATTTTCCGCTAACGGACAGTTTGTCTTTGTCATTCCATAAATCAAAATCCAGCCAGCTCAAATTTTTATCCCGCTCGTCGCGAACCAGTTTAAGCTCGTCCTTGTCAAACCAAATTCCCCCGCAGTTATCGCAATGATCAACTTTCACATTGACGATTTTAGTTTGTTTTAATTTAGTACCGCATTTTGGACAATTCATAGGTTTGTATTAAGAAAATTAAACTATCTATAGTATTATTCTAAATTCTCCAATCTACCCTATCATTTTGATACGGAGCGAAACAAGGCGGAGCAGAGCGGAGTGAGAAATCTAAGAATATTATTTGCTGGCTCCATAGTAGCGATAACCCTGTGGAACCTGAGTGCGGAATAATTTTGATTTGCATTAAGATTCCACAACCTTAACGGGACTATGGAACCAGCAAAGGTTTTATCCAAATACTATCATTCTGAACTTGGTTTGGAATCTACTCTCTTTTACATCTAACTAAACCTATAAATCACTGAACCTTTGAATAAGTTGAAAATGCAACAATTGTATTAAATTAACCTGTCATTCTGAACTTGTTTCAGAATCTATCCTCTTTTATATCTAACCGAATCTATAAATCACTAAATCTTTGAATAAGTTGAAAATGCAATAATTGTATTATTATAGAAAGACAATTGTATTTACGCTGTATAATGAAAGCATAGTGTAAATAGTATAAGTCAAAACCTAATAGAACGAAGATTCTGAAACAAGTTCAGAATGACAAATTTTTTAGAATGATATATTTTTATCAGCGAATTACTTAACATTTATCATTCCGACTGGAACGAAGTGTGGTATGAACAAGTGGAATGACAAAAATTTTTTAGAGCAAGGAAACTATAAACCTAGCAATCTATCATATGCCAGTCTCCACCAAGAGGATCTATATATCCCATTGTCGCTAAAATGGTACCGATTACCGCCCAGGCGATGAAGATAACTATAAAACCGAGCAGGGCGTATTTTATTACTGTTTTCGCTTTTTCTATCGTTCCAGTGCTGCCGATGGAAAATACATAAACCAATCCTCCGCCAACCAGAGCAAGTATCGCGAAAATCGCCGCCATTTTGACAAGGAATTCAATAATCAGCTGTCCCATTAAAACCAAATGACAAAGCGTGCAGGGATCATTTTCACGCCAACCGGTAGTATTCAAATCATCGCAATTTCTCCCGCATGGAATCAGCCCGCCAGTCGTGCAAACCGGCGCTCCGCCACTGCTATCAATACAAACATTTGTCCCGCCATATACATCGCAAATTCCGTAACAGCATTCCACATTTTTAGTACAAGCGCTTCCGTTGGCAATGCAAGTTGGAGACGGACCGGCGGCGCAAGCGGGATCAGCAGCACAATCGCTGTCATCGCAGTCAGTATCTCCATCGCCATCATTATCAGCTCCATCATTACAGATAGTTTCTGGTCCTGGACCGGCGGCGCAAGCGGGAT
>JAYEHC010000094.1:24507-27005 GCA_034659355.1 Patescibacteria group bacterium
CATCGCAGTCAGTATCTCCATCGCCATCATTATCAGCTCCATCATTACAGATAGTTTCTGGTCCTGGACCGGCGGCGCAAGCGGGATCAGCAGCACAATCGCTGTCATCGCAGTCAGTATCTCCATCGCCATCATTATCAGCTCCATCATTACAGATAGTTTCTGGTCCTGGACCGGCGGCGCAAGCGGGATCAGCAGCACAATCGCTGTCATCGCAGTCAGTATCTCCATCACAATCGTTATCCTTGCCATCATTGCAAGTAGATTCGGGAGTTTCCGTAGAAACGCAAGCGCCAACAATTTCTACTGACATTAGATGACACGAAACTCCAGGTATGGTGCATCCAGGAACAAGTGGGCAACCCAATGAACATATTCCACCGCTATCGCCATCCATTATCATACAATGAACCCTATCACCGACATGAACTGTATCTTCATCTGTTTCTCTGCATCCGCCAAAACTAGTATAACATTCACTATCCCTAAGCGCATCGTTTATATAGAGGCAAATCTTAACATCTAATGCAGCTCTATCTGTTCCTCCTCTGCATGAAGCTCTTTCCCCGTCGGAATAATGACCTCCATAATCGCCGGCAAAATATATCGCGCAATCATCAGTCGCATAGAAACAACTACTTTCATTATACGAGCCACATTGGTCACAACTGGCATTTTTCGGCATAGCAAAAACCGCGCTTAATAAAATCAGTAACAGAAATCCGATTTTTTTCATCTTCATATTTTTATTTTTAATTTTAAACACACTCCTTGTAAGAACTGGTTTGTAACCGCTACTTCCGCGCAGGAACGGGTTTGCAACCCGTTCCCTTTGTTTTTAAGGCTCAACAGTTTCTACTTTATCGTTTTGCAACTTTAACAAAGGCAAGATATTTGAATATTTTTTATTTGCTTGGGAAACTTATGAAACCAGTTGCAAACCAGTTCCCGCAGAAAGAATCCCGCAGTTAGAATTTTTAAACCGTCCTGCCAACTCCCAGTTTTTCCTCCACAATAACAATCCTTCCTTCATGGTTTTCCAGCTTATCCTCCTGCCACCGAGAAGCTCCCACACCTATTGTATTGTCCGTTTCCAAGTCTTCCAGTCTTTTTAAAACTTCATCCTGGCTATTCAAAACCAAATTAAACTTCCCGTTCATTCTGTTTTCCAAACCACCAATCTTATTATCTATTTTACTATCTATTCTGTTTTCCAAACTATTCATTTCACTTTTCAATTCGCCTATCTCATTTCTTACCACTCCAAATTCCCTCTGTATTATTTCGGCTAATTTGCTAATCTCATTTTTTATTTCTATGTTTTTAAAAAATTAACAAATAGCTTTATCTACATCCCCAGCACTTTCATTATAACCGCAAGCAATGAATACGCCAAGAGAGCTATTGCCAATCCGATGACCGCCGCGGTGAGAATTTTCTTTGAGGAGGCGATTCTTTCCTCGTTTCCTGCAGAGGTCATATACATCGCTCCGGAGATTACTATCAAAAGCAAAAAGACGGAACCGATCAATCCAAGAATGTATCCAATGATTCTTTCCCCTCCCTCGGCAAGCGTTTCTACATTTGTTCGCAGGGGGTTGCAAAAAAACCATGAATTCGGATCGCAGGCGGTGGGACCGGGTGGAGGTGGAGGTGGAGGTGGAGGCGGAGGGGCACCGCAACCAGTACAACCAGAAGTGTCAAAAGCGCAATCTACACAAGCAAGGATACCGCCAGTGCAACCAAAATCTGTACAGTCTTTGCCATCTAAATCGGTCCCATCGCACACCTCAGTCGCGTCTTTATGATCATCGTTATTACAAGCGGGAGGCGGTGGAGGAGCAGGTGGAGTAGGCGGATCATCAGCATAAATAGAAGCCGTGCAAATAAGACCACTAGGCATAACATCAACAGTAGCCGTTATTGTTCCCGTTCCAGTAATAGTTGATTCAATCTCTAAAAAATCTGTAGTACATCCTACAAAACCATCCGAATCTCCGGTAGATAAAGACATCCCAAAATTCTCCCCGACAATATCGCAAGAACCGTATACTGTTATATCATCGCCAACCTCATACTTAGTGTCAGAACCATCTTCGTTATCAAAATCAATTTTAATATTATCACATCCAAGAGTTATACAAAAACCATCTAAATTACAAGTGGTGCCCGCAGGACAGCAATCATGATCATTGCAATCAGTTTCTAATTCTCTGGAACTATTACAATAGGTACCAAGATTTACCGTTGAACAATTTTCACAAATTGTTCCGTCTGAGCAAGTACATCCACATTCATCATGACCGTCAGCATCATCAGGATCACACTCATCCGCCCCAGCCCCAGTCACGCTCACACACCACCCATCCGCCGAACATGCCATATGAGTCGCCGCCACTGCCGCCTCGCAAATCCCATTAGCATTACACCTTCCTCCCGCTGGCGGACTGCAGACATTTCCCATAACCTTCTCATCACAACTCTCATCCGCCCCGCAG
>JAYEHC010000095.1:0-24931 GCA_034659355.1 Patescibacteria group bacterium
AACCTGCGTGAAAGCGGGTAAGATAACCCATAAGGATTCCGGCATAAATTTATGACTCCGTTAAAATATGCTTTACAGCAAAACGATCTTACTACGATTTTTATTATGATTTATATTTTATTGATAAATTGTTTTTTTATCCCCGTTGTTTTAATTCCTTTTATTGACCTTTAATATTTTTAAGAATTATCGGATTCTCTCATTTCCCTAATAATTCACAATAATGCTAATGCTTAAAAAATATTTTCATAAAAATATTTCTAAGATATACTTTTTTTTGTTGTCGGTTTTTGCGTTCAGCGCGCGCGTTGCCGGCGCTCAGTGCGGGACTCATTTGAGTCTTTTTTGCAATCCGCTTGCGAGCAAAACCAATAGCATCGCCGAAAGTCTCGCGCTTGTCGCGTTATATTTGTTGTCCGTTGCGGGAATAATAACGCTTACTTTTATGGTCATTGCCGGAGTTAGATATATAATTTCCGCTGGCAATCCCGAAAAAATGAAATCTGCGAAAGACGCTTTTTTCTCTACAGGATCCGGTCTTGTGATTATTATTCTTTCCTACGCAATTTTGTCCATCATCCACGGGATTTTGAACGCGTAAAATAAAAAAATGAAAAAACTAAAAATTGCGCAAATTGCGCCGTTATGGGAAGCTATTCCTCCGAAGAAATATGGCGGAATTGAAATTATGATAGATAAGATTACAAATGAGCTTATTAGAAGAGGTCATAGTGTGACGCTTTTTGCTTCTGGAAATTCAAAAACAAAAGCCACTCTTAAAGCAGTCTTCCCAAAAGCGCTTCTTGAAATAAAGGTTGATTGGTATCATCGTTCGCAAAATTTAATTAATGCGGCAAACGCTTTTTCAATGGCAGATAAATTTGATGTAATTCACAATCATGCAGGAGACAATGGATTATTATTTTCACAAATATCAAGAACGCCAGTTTTGACAACACTTCATAATGTTCTTCCTAGTTCAGAACAAAAAAAATCAGATGAATATATAATGATGAAATATTTTTCAAAAAAAACCAATTTTGTAAGTATCAGTCTAAACCAAAGAAAACAATCAGATTTAAGATTAAATTATGTTGATAATATTTATAACGGTATTAATTTAAATGATTTTTCGTTTAATAAAAAACCAAAAAACTATCTTGTTTGGCTGGGCAGAATTCACTATGGCAAAGGACTATGGAATGCAGTTAATGTTGCCAAAATTGCCAAGGAAAAGCTGATTATTGCTGGCAACATTACTTGTAAAACGGATGAAGAATATTTTCAAAGTGTGAAGCCGATGATTGACGGAAAGCAAATCAAATATATTGGCGAAGTTGGTCCGAAGGAAAAAAGTAAATTACTAAAAGATGCTAAAGCGGTTTTATTTCCGACGATCTGGGAAGAGCCATTTGGTTTGGTAATGATTGAAGCAATGGCGTGTGGTACTCCTGTGATTGGATTTGATAAAGGTTCGGTTTTAGAGGTGATAAAGAATGGAGTGACGGGGTTCATTGTTGAAGATGACAAAGAAATGATTGAAGCGCTGAAAAAAATTGATACAATTAATAGAAATAAATGTCGCAAGTGTGTTGAAAAATATTTTACAGTTGAAAAAATTGTTGATAGGTATGAGAAGGTCTATGAGAAGGTGATTAGGAGTTTTAAATACAGTAGCTAAGGACAGTCCTTACAAGGACTGTCCTTGTTTAAGAATCATCTACATATGAACAATTCCAAATACAAACAATCAGCCCTTGGAACATATTATCATTTATATAATAGAGGAAATCAAAAAAGAAAAATATTTTTAAATGATAGTGATTATGAGTTTTATTTAAAGAGACTCAGGCAGTCTCGTAAAAAATATGAATTTACATTGCTTTCATACTGCCTAATGCCTAATCATATCCATTTGATTGTTAGGCAGGACGGAAATGTTTCTCCGTCAAAATTTATATCATCATTGCATACAAGTTATTCTATGATGTTTAATAAAAAATATAATTTGGTTGGACATCTTTTTCAAGGAAGATATAAACAGAAAATAATAGAAGATGATTTTTATATGAAAAACTTAATTGCTTATGTTCATTTAAATCCCGTTAAAGATAATATCTGCAAATTTCCAAAAGAATATAAATGGAGCAGTTATTTGGAATATGCAAAAGATTTTCACGGAATTTGCGATCACAAGTTTGTTGAAGAATATGGATTTAAAGGACAGTCCTTTGAAGAGTTTATTAGATTAGCTCAATGTATTACTCCCGAAGATGCTTTTGATGTATAATTTTAAAAGAAGGAAAGGACTGTCCTTGTTAAATAATTAATAATAGCTAATTATGTCAAAAGTATATTTTCTTTTTGGGATACATAATCATCAGCCGGTCGGGAATGATCCGTTTGTTTTTAATAAGGTCTTCGAAGATTGTTATCAGCCGTTTATTGATGTTTTGAAAGAATTTCCAGAGATAAAATGCAATATCCATATTAGCGGTCCGCTTTATGATTGGATTTTAACTAACCATTATGAATATATTGAAACGCTTGAAGAAATGTCTAAAAAGGGGCAGATTGAAATTGCGGGTGGGGCGTATTATGAGCCAATTCTCCCTATTATTTCTGATAAAGATAAGCTTGCTCAAATTCGTTTGATGAATGATTTTATTAAAAAAGAGTTTGGAAAAGCTCCTGCTGGGATGTGGCTGGCGGAGCGTATTTGGGAGCCGCAGCTAGCGAGTATTATTAATAAGGCAAGTTTAAAGTATACCTTTTTAGATGATGTACATTTTCGTTCTGCTGGAATTTGCGATAAAGAGCTAACTGGATATTACACAACGGAAAATGACGCTAAATCAATCGCAGTCTTTCCAATTAATAAAACTCTTCGTTTCAAAATTCCTTTTTCAAGAGTTGAAGAATCTGTAGCTCTTATAAAAAGTTTTTCACAAAAAGAAGATGTTTTAATCACTCTCTTTGATGACGGAGAAAAATTTGGTTCATGGCCATGGACATATGATTGGATTTATACCAAAGGATGGCTGAGAAAATTTTTCACTTTGCTTTTAAAAAATCATAAAACTATTGAGACTATTACTGCCTCTGAGGCAATGAAAAAATTTAGACCAAAAAATTTAATATATATTCCAACTTCTGCGTATCCAGAAATGGATGAATGGACAATGAAGCCAAAAGAATTTTTATATTACAAAGAATTAAAAGACCGTCTGAAAAAATATTCTGATTATAAAAAATTAAGAAACTATCTAAGGGCGGGATTTTTCAGGAACTTTTTTGTTAAATATCCTCGCGCAAATTATATGCACAAAAAAATGCTTTATTTAAGCCAGAAGATACACAAAAAAGCGTCCATCAAAAAAGATCAAGCGATTTACGAAAATTTATACAAAGCCCAATGCAACTGCGGATATTGGCATGGCTTGTTTGGAGGATTTTATCTTGGAAATATCAGAACAGCGATTTACGAAAATTTAATCAAAGCGGAAAAAGAGCTGGACAAAAAATATCTAAAAAAAGATTTAATCATAGAAAAAGCCGATTTTGATTTTGACGGATTACCGGAAACGGTTGTTAAAAATAAGCGGCTCATTTGCGTTTTTTCCAATCAAGGTGGAACATTGCTAGAATTAAGTTATAAAAACAAGAATTTTAATCTTTTAAATACGATTACCAGGCAAGAAGAATCTTATCATCAAAAAATTAAAGGCAAAAACAGAAAAGAACTTGTCTATGATAAATATGAAAGATTGAGTTTGATTGATCATTTATTAGACAAAAAAATAACTTTAAATAATTTTGAAAAACAGCAGAAATTCAAAACTCTTTCCAGCGCTATTTATAAATTAGCTGTTGAGCGAAAAGACAATTCCCTAAAATTAAATTATCAATATAAAAATGAAGGGTTAGAATTTACAAAAAAGATTGCTTTAAATAAAAAAGCGGAAATAAAAGCGGAGTATATTTTTCAAAAGAATAATCTTTTCAAAAAATATAATTTTGGCGCGGAATATAATATCTTTTTTCAATCGCCGCAAGATGTAAAATTTTATACAGAGAAAGGGGAAGCAAATCTGAAAAGAAAAAGAGTATTCAAAAAAATAAATTATCTGAAAATCAGCGACCGTTTTAAAAATATCTATTTGCGATTTGATTTTGGCGAAGCGGATGTATTTATTGTTCCGATTTATTCTGTCGCCAATTCGCAAACCGGACCTGAAAAGATATTTCAGCAAGCGTCCATTTTGTTTATCAAAAAAAATCAGGAAAATTCATTTAAATTAAATTGCCGGTTGAGCGAAAAAGAAATATAAATAGGACTTCTTCATTTTTGTCGCCTCGTCGCAGTCTCTAAATAGAGGCGGAAGTAAGGAAGTCCTAATAAAAACACATTATGAAAATAAATAAAAATCTTTGGATTGAAGGCGGGTATTATGTTGACTTTGACGCGTTTGGGCAGTTTAGAATTATCGGTCCGAATAATCATCTTTATTGCGGATTGATTGATATTCCGCGCCACAAGATAACTATAAATTCCATTCAGAGCAAAGACAATGTTTTACAAGTTGACGCTGTTTTTAATTCTGACAGCGTTAATTTATATTATCCGGCGATGGATGATATGAGGACAGTGAGAGTTTTGGCGATTAGAAAAACTTTTTTAAATATCAGAGAAGAAATTTACGATCGGATGGTTCCGCAAATTGTTAGAAAAAGCAAAAAAGACGGAAAAACGCTGTTGAAATTTAAAAGAGTGTATGGCAAGAAATATTACCAGACAATTTTTGAATTTGGTGATGAAGTCGCGGTTAAAAAAATAAAACACCCTTTTGCCGGATATAAAATTTTTACAAAATCAAAAAAAATTTCGTTTAGCATCAAAGCAAAAACAAATGATATCAATTTGTGTAAATTAAACAAAATTAGCGCAATCAATATAAACGGTTTTAATTTCAATGTTTTTGGCAAAGAAGAAAAATTGATTAAAGAAATTTGGAACAGGACTGAATTTGAAATAAAGCATTTATTAGAGTGGAAAAAAACTTCGGGCGATCGTTTTGGAACGATATTTCCAAGAGATTGGATGGAAGCGGCGGATTTAGGATATCACGATCTGACGCCGGAAGTCAAAAGCTATATGTATGAACAGTCTTTAAAAAATATAAGCGGAAAAGGCAAGGGGTGGCACGAAGATGTTGTTGGAGAATTTAAACACGAGTATGAAATGTCCGGCAAAAACATTTTTGACCGGCATATGATAGATATTGAACCGCATTATTTAATCGGTGTTGAATATCTCCCGCAGAGTTTTTGGCTAAAAAAAGAAAATCGGGAAAAAATGCGTCTTGTCGCAAAGTATGTTTTAGAACAGGCGGACAAGTACAAACATATAATTTTTAAAAAGAATAATGACACTGGAAATTGGCGGGATAGCGGAAACGCTTTCAGAAGAATGAGCAAAATAATCGCTCCTTTTGATGTTAACGCCGTTTTTTATCCAAGAGCGTTGTTTATAATTAGGGAAAATTATAAAAAACTTGGTTTTCAAAAAAAGGACTTTTTGCGAATAGACGCAATTTATAATAAATGGAAAGATAAAAAAAAGGAATATAAATTTAGAAATAAAAACGGCAAAAGCGTTTACGCGCTGGCGTTGTATTGGATTAAAAAAAAGGAAGCTAGTAATTATCAGTGTTGTAAATTAAAAGCAGATCATCTTGACGAGTCTTATCTTTATGCTTATGGAAAAGGCAGTAAAGAAGATCTTAAAAACTTTTGCGAGAGACTTCTTGATCCGCAATATTTTTACACAAAATCGGGACCTTTGCTGGTTGCCAAAAATAATAAATATTTTTTTAATTCTACAGAATATCACGGCACGGTTATTTGGATTAAGCAAACCGCTTTTGTTGTTTTGGGATTAAGCAAGCATTTGAAAATAGCGATTATTGAAGAGTGGCCTGCTGATCTGCAAAAGTTAATTAAAAAAACAATTCTTAAAATCGCAAAAGACACTTTGAACGCTATAGAAATAATGGATTCAATTCCTGAAGTGTACGCGGACAAAGAAGGAAAACCCGTTCCATTTTTTGAATTGGCCGGCTCTAAAAACGAAGGAAGCGAAGTTCAGCTCTGGTCGGCGGTGGGAATTAGAAGGATTATTAGAAAGTATTACGAATTATTAACGGACGAAAAATATCGGGAGGTTTGATGTGATTAACCGCTTTTGGAAAATTTAGAATAGTGTTTAAGTTTCAGGTCTGCATTGTGTTCTTGAGAATATCATTTCTTTGTGATATAATAAATTTAAAAGAGTTTTTAATGTTGGCAGATTAGCAAGCCGTTCATTTTTTGCAAGAAGTCTGTTATGTTTAGACTCTGCTGATTTTTTCCAATTGCTCCCCCTTTGTAAAAGGGGGTTAGGGGGATTTCTGGGCAAGATTAATTAAAACAAGCTAAATTATTTTTTTAAGGCATATTTAAGTTTATCTCTTTTTATAAAAAATAGACGAAAATCAGCAGAGCCTAAATATGCAATAAGCCGTTATCATTATGCGCAATTCATTTAAGAGAAAATTGTTTTTGCTGATTTCTATTTCTTCAGTTTCGCTTTTCGCTTTTCCCGCTAGCGCTGAGCTTACTTGGCTGGGAAGACCAATCGTTGACAGGGTTAACGAATTAACGCTTTATCTTTTAAAAATTACTGGCGGGATTTTTTTGCTGACACTTGTTCTCGGCGGTATTTATTATGCAGTTTCCGGTTCAAGTCCGGACGGGCAGAAAAAAGCGAAGAAAATGGTAGTTTCTGCAATTATGGGACTTGCGCTAATTTTGACTTCTTATGTTATTCTCTCAGTGATTGATCAAATTCTTGTCCAGCCGTAAAAAGTTTATCTAAGGGTTCAATAGTGATGATAGTCCTGTGGAATTCTGAATGCAAGTCGTTAATATAAAATTGCGGTTTGCAAATGCGGTTCTACAACCCTGAAGGGATTATATGGAACCGTCGGAGCGAAAGAGCTTGTTAAATTTAATTTATTGAAATAATATCTATTCATCTTTGTATGGTAAAAATAAAAAAAGTAGAACTACTATTATTATTAGCTCCGTTGTTTATAATAGGCATAAGTGTTTTTGCGAGAGCGGATAATGCTGAAGCGTGTAGATGCAAGAATGGAGTTAATTGTAGTGTGGGATGTTCAACTTTTGATCCTAATGGACTCTTCCCTGAAGGAAGCACATGTAGCGATACTACTATAAGCGGAAATGCCTGTGTAAGAGAGAGTAGCGCATTGCAATCTTTATCTGTTTGTATGATAGATTTCTTAGGAACAAGAGATTGCGTGAGTACTGATACTTGCCAAATAAGCAACAGTTATAAGTATTGTTCAGAAAGAAGATGTGCCACTTACGATGGAGATTCAAATTGGACAACGGCAACTTTAATGAATGATCCTGGCACTAACGGAAAAAGCTGCATTGTAACAACAATAGGGAGAGACAATTGCGCTAATAGGACTTCTGGTACTGTGTGGGATTATAAACCGCAATCGGAAGGAGGCGGACAATGTATAACATGCAATGGAATGAGAGAGGCGGAAATATGTGGTGATATGGGTGACGCGAATGAAGAAAACGGGACATATTTTGATGGCGCTAATTGTACGAAAATCGGAAGTGAAAGTGGCAAGTTTGAAACTGCTTGTAATGCCGGAGTAAGTGACGCTTGTGATGAAAAGGATACAGATGATAGTTGCGGTGTGGGAATGAGATGCAATAGTAGCGGGAGATGTATATCAACGGCAACTTGCGATTACCCAAATGCTGATTGCGGAAGCGGATGCCAAACATGTGGCGCCACTCATCATGTTTGCTGTAATGGCGCAGTCGCTTATTGTTGCAGTGGTACTGACGAGACCACTGATAAAAATTGCTGTTTAGGAGGAGAGTGTGAAGGTAATAGTTGTGATGACGGAGACGCTACCACTGATAGTGATAGGCTTCAAGCTGATTGCAGTTGTGCTGGAGAAGCGCCAGCTGTTTTAACTTGTGCTACGCTTGGCGGAGCAATTTGCGGACCAGCGCAAAATTGCGCTGGCGGTTCTTTTGTGGCTGCTACGGATAGTAGTTTTTGCTGTGTTGGGGGAAGTTGCGAGGATCCTATCGGACCTGTTCCCAGTTCTAGTGGAGGTGGCGGAGGCATCCCTGATATGGGGCATAGCACCGGTCACGGCAATTATTTTAAATATAACAAAGACATTAAATTGGTGTTTACGGAAGGAGCTGAATTTCTTTTGAAAATAGCCGGCGGGCTGGTGCTTTTTATTCTTATTCTCGGTGGAGTGTATTATATAATTTCCGGCGCAAGTCCAGACGGACAAACGAAAGCGAAAAAAGTTGTTACTTACGCGGTGATTGGGATTGTGATAGTTTTGATTTCTTATATAGTAATTAATCAATCATCTCGAATATTTACAAAAGTGACTATTCCCGCGCCAGCTTGTTATTGGAGCTGTGGAAATTGGTCGGCTTGCATGGCAGGTGTCCAAACTCGTGTTTGTACGGAAACTTGCGGGGCTGTTGCTGGTGGTCCGGTGGTGAGTCGCGTCTGTGTCGCTTTGCCGGCTTCGTTTGACTGGAGAGCTAATGGCGGAGATTGGATGACCTCTGTTAAGGATCAAGAAGGATGCGGAGCTTGCTGGGCGTTTGCGACAGCGGGATATATAGAAGCGATGTATAATATTCAGCAAAGCAATCTTACTTTGGATGTGGATTTTTCAGAGCAGGATTTGGTATCCTGTTCCTCTGGTAGTTGTTCGGGAGGAAATCCTGGCGTAGCGATGCATTACATAAAAGAGATAGGAATTGTTGATGAACCCTGTTTTTTGTATGTAGCGTTTAATCAGAATTGCGCCGTTAAGTGCGGCGATCCGGTATCAAGAATAGGAACATGGTTTATGTCGCCGACTATTAGTCAGGCTTCAATAAAAGAAGATTTAGTAAATAACGGTCCGGTGTTAACAACAATGAATATGGACACTTATAGTTTTGGAGCAATGTCGTGTACATCTTCCAGTGAAAACCATACCGTTGTTATTGTTGGATATGATGATCTTGGAGGATATTGGATTGTAAAAAATAGCTGGGGAGCCGGCTGGGAAACTGACGGTGGATATTTTAAAGTGAGATATGGGGAGTGTGGCATAGACACTGGTATAATTTTTTCAGCTGAAAATATCACTCATCCATAAAATTTACTTTCAAAAATAAGTAATAAATTCTATAATAAAAATACAATGAAATATAATAAGAAAAACTATCAAAATAGACAATGGTTCGGCGCTGTAATTGCTGTTATAATTCTATTTAGCTGTGGTTTTGTTGATTGCGTTTCGGGAATGAGTAATCCGGCGTCTGTCTATTGCGATGAATTGGGATACAAATATGTTGTAAAAGAAACAGCTGACGGACAGCGGGGGTTTTGCCAATTGCCGGACGGATCAACTGTTGACGGCTGGAAATTTTTTACGGGAGAGGAAGGACGGGAATATAGCTATTGCAAAAAACATGGATATGAAATAAAAACTGTATCTGGCGAGCAATGCCGATATTCCAGTAAATGCGCTGTTTGTGTTTTGAAAGATGGGACGGAAACGAATGCTCTTGATTTAATGAAACCAGATTTAAAACCAGCGACATTGCCGTGGAACCCTCAGGACTTAACAATGGGACCAACAGATGATGAAACAAATCCTTTGTTCTATTTTGTTTTTATAATAGCACTAATTGTGTTTTTAGTTGTAGCCTTTGCTATTTACAAGAAAATAAAAAACAGAAATGATTATTACGAGTAGTGAAAATTGTTTTAATAAAGTTTTTTTAGGCGAAAAAGTATGAAAATTTTAATTTTAGGATACAAAGGAATGCTCGGTCATGAACTCGTTTATGTTTTTCAAAAAGGCAACGAGCTTGTTTTGTGGGATCGGGACCAAATTGATATTTCCAAAAAAGAAGAAGTTATGGAAAAAGTCGGCGAGTTGAAACCGGACATAGTGATAAACGCGGCGGCATATACCGCCGTTGACGACGCGGAATCAAACAGAGATTTAGCGTATGAAGTAAACGGTTACGCAGTTGGGTTTTTAGCGATGGTTTGCAAAGAAATAAACGCGCTTTTTATTCATTTCAGTACAGATTATGTTTTTAATGGAGAAAATCGGCTTGGCTATAAAGAAGATTGTTCTTATCAGCCGTTGAATATGTATGGCAAATCAAAAGCGTTAGGCGAAAAACTGATTTTGGATATTGAACCGAGATATTATTTAATCAGAACCTCTTGGCTTTTCGGAAAGCATGGCAAAAATTTTGTGGAAACAATGCTACGACTTGCGAGAGAAGGGAAGGATTTGAAAATTGTTAACGATCAATTTGGAAGCCCGACTTACGCAAAAGATCTGGCGGAAAAAATAAAAGAATTGATAGAGTTGCATAAACCGTCCGGAATTTATCATCTTACAAATTCAGGCGCTTGCAATTGGTACGATTTCGCTTTAAAGATTTTTGAGTTGGCTGATTTAAAACCGCGCGTGGAGCCTGTAAAATCCGAGGAATTTCCGACCCCGGCAAAAAGACCGACTTATTCTATGTTGATTAACACAAAACTTTCTCCAATGAGAAAATGGGAAGAAGCGCTAAAAGATTATTTGAAATAGATTATTTAGGCTCTGCTTATTTTCTCCAATTGTTCCCCCTTTGTAAAAGGGGGCTAGGGGGATTTCCAGGCAGGATTAGTTAAAACAAGCTAAATTATTTTTTTAAGGCATATTTAAGTTTATCTCTTTTTATCTTTTTGCGGGAACCAGTTTGTAACTTGTTTCCAATATTTCCCAAGCGAATAATATTATTGTATTTTCAAAACATTGGAAACTGGTTAAAAAACCAGTTCCTGCAGGGAATAATCAAGCGAGATAAACTGGATCCCAGACATTTTTTCTGGAGTTTATTCCGTACTTAATACGGAACTACCGCTCCAGAAAAAATTTCGGGATGACAGTGAAATTTTGAGTTTCGTAATTCAAAATATTAAATAGATTTCCTTGTTGTAGGGGCGGATCGCGACCCGCCCCTACAACTCCGAAATTTTCCGGGATGACAATAGGGATAATAAAAAAGTAAGGAAGTTTTATATTTAAAATAAATTTATTAATTTAAAAAAATCTATGAAAAACAAAACAAAAAAATTTGACGAGGAAGGCGTAATGTCTTTGCTAGTAGTTTCTTTGCTTCTTTTCGTCATTGTTGTTCTTGGGTGTTTGGCGCTAATTCCCAAGGTTAGCGAAAAGTATGGACATTTGGTCAGCTTTCCGGGACTTGGCGGCTATTATGGCGAGGCAAAAATGAAGAAGTTCAACAGCTCTAATGAACTGAAGGAATTTTTAGAAAAAGGCGCGGCTAATTCCGCTTACGGTTCGGTTATGCTAGGCGGAATTTCCAGGCAAGGAATGATGTTTAACAACGCTTCAAAATCCGGGGAGATAGAAACATGGGGCTTAGAGGCTTCTCCATCAGCGGTTCCGGACGGGAGAGGCGGCGACGATGATTATTCAACAACGAATGTTCAGGTCGCGGGCGTTGACGAGGGAGATATTGTCAAAACGGACGGAGAATATATTTACGCTGTTTCGGGAAACGATGTCGTAATCGCCAAAGCGTATCCCGCTGACAATTCTGAAATAACAGCGAGGATTAAATTTAACTCAATCATAAGCGGGATATATTTAAATGGAAATAAGCTGGCGGTCTACGGACGAGATTATGATACTTATGAAAACTATAGAAACATCTTGCCGAAAAAAAGAAACAATCAATTTACTTTTTTCAAAGTTTATAATCTAAGCGATAAAAGCAATCCGAAAGAAGAAAGAAGTATTGAGTTTGAAGGTGATTATACAAATTCCAGAATGATTGGAGATTACATTTATTTTGTTACTTCAAACTATAGTTACTATCCTGATTATAATGATGACGAATCGCCAATTCCGTTTATTCTTGAAAACGGCAAAATTGTCAGCGGGGGCGAGAGCGTCACAGGACGCGCTTTTCCGAATGTTTATTATTTTGACATTCCGTATTATTCTTATAATTTTATGACTGTTTCAGCGATTGATATTTCCAACTCCGGCAAAAAAATCAACAATGAAATTTATTTGCTGGACAGCAGTCAGAATAATATGTTTGTTTCCAAGGACAATATCTATATCACTTTCGTGAAACGAATTAGCGAGGAAGAGCTGATGATGAATACTGTCAAAGAGATTATTCTGCCGAAATTGAGCGAGGAAAATAGAAAAAGAATAAAAGAGATTGAAAAAGCGGAAAACTACATTTTATCTCCGCAGGAAAAGATAATGAAAATAGGAATGATTATATCAGCATACGCTGAATCATTAACTGAAGACGAGCAAAAGCGATTAGAAAAAGAATTGAAAGAAAAAGCGAAGCAAAAATATGAAGACATTTCCAAAGAGCTGGAAAAAACGATTATTCATAAAATTGGCATTGACGGCGGAACCCTGAAATACAAAACGGCGGGCGAAGTGCCGGGAGTTATTTTGAATCAATTTTCAATGGATGAAAACAACGGCTATTTCCGAATCGCGACGACAAAGAACAGAATATGGTCAAGTTTTGACGATTGGTCGGAACGAGAATCTTATAGTAATCTTTATATCCTTGACGCAAAAATGAAAGTTGTTGGAAAAGTTGAAAAGCTGGCAATGGGCGAAAGAATTTATTCCGTCAGGTTTATGCAAAATAGAGCGTATCTGGTAACATTTGAACAGGTTGATCCGCTTTTTGTGATTGATTTAAGCAATCCGACAAATCCAAAAGTTCTTGGCGAATTAAAAATTCCCGGTTATTCCAGTTATTTGCATCCTTATGATGAAACGACTTTAATCGGACTTGGCAAAGACTCCGGCGACTGGAACGCTAAATTGAAACTGTCTCTCTTTGATGTTTCCAGCGTCGGCGATCCAGAAGAAATAGACACCTACATTTTAGAAGGCAAGAGAAGTAATTCAATTGCGCTAAACGATCACAAGGCGTTCTTGTTCTCTAAAGATAAAAACTTGCTGGTAATTCCGGCAAGTTATGAAGAAACAACAATACAAGATAACACTGACGAAGATTCTGCTAAAGATAAAAAAACAATAATGCCGAATCCCAGTAAATATTTCCGAGGCGCCGCAGTCTTTTATATAAATAAGCAAGGATTTAAACTGCAAGGAAAAATTGATCACTCGGATGGCAGTAATGATGGTAATTATTCAGGCGGATATGGCGGAGCAGATAGCGTTAAAAGATCTCTTTATATAGAAGATATTTTATATACGTTTTCCGGAAAATATCTAAAGATAAATAAACTGGACGATTTGGAAAGCGTGGATAGCTTAATTCTAAGTGATGCAAAATCAACTCCGTCGCTAATGTGGGGAAGTCCGGAACCGATTTCAACTTTTACTAAATAAGAAAAGCATTTGTTATTATGAATCCGGAACTGT
This sequence comes from Patescibacteria group bacterium, assembly GCA_034659355.1. GTDB lineage: Bacteria > Patescibacteriota > Minisyncoccia > JAHIHE01 > JAGLIN01 > JAYEHC01. The sequence continues at coordinate 13,581 of JAYEHC010000095.1, forward strand.
TTAGAAAATTAAGAGAATGGAGAAACGCAATTGCCCAAAAAGAAGGAATAGACCTTTTTCGTATTTTGCCGAACAAAACAATTGAGGAAATCGCAAGAACCGAGCCGAAGAATAAAGAAGAGTTAATAAGCATTAAAGGAATTAAAGAAAAGAAATTTCAGAAATACGGAAGGAAAATTTTGGAAATGGCAAACGGCAAAGATGAAGATGAAAGCAGGGTAAAGAATAATGCGGTGATTCCGCATTATTCTTTATTTGGCGATAAACAAAAAATTTACGCGGTTAGTGAATTTCTGGATTATCTTAATGAAAAATTGACTGGAGAAAAAGTCAGATTAAAAGGAGAAGTAACGAGTGTTGACGAAAGAGAAAGAGTTGTTTATTTTAGTCTCAAAGACAAAGAAGATGGAAGTGTTATAAATTGTTTAATCTTCCGCTATCAATATGAAATATCCGGTGTTAAATTAGAAATTGGAAATGAGATTATTATTAATGGCTACGCCGAGATATATAAGCCAATGGGGAAATTAAGTTTAAAAGCAAGCGTTATTGAGATTGCCGGCGAGGGCGCGCTTAAAAAAGCGTATGAAGAATTGAAAAGAAAATTGGAAAAAGAAGGATTGTTTTCTCCGGAAATAAAAAAAGCAATTCCAGACTTGCCGCAAACAATCGGACTGATAACTTCTAGTCAAGGAGCGGCGCTAGGGGATTTCAGAATGAATTTAGGAAACTTTGGATTTAAAATCAAATTTATTAATTCTAGCGTAGAAGGCAAACAAGCGGTTTTTGATTTGATTCAAGCCGTTCGGCAGTTTAAGAAAATGAAAGATTTAGATGTTGTTGTTATTGTTAGAGGCGGCGGCAGTTTGGAAAGTTTGCAGGCTTTTAATAATGAAGCTCTGGTCAGGGAAATAGCGAGTTTAAAAATACCGGTTGTTTGCGGAGTAGGACACGAAAAAGATGTTTCGCTCGCCGCGCTTGTTTCTGATGTCGCTGTTTCTACTCCAACCGCCACAGCAAGAACAATTCGCGAATCGTGGGACAATGCCGCTGAAAAACTGCTTCGCAATCAGAAAATAATCAACAGTTCTTTTGAAAAATATCTTGCGGACTCAAAATATCAAATTGAAAAAATGTCGTTTAATATCTCAAATAAATTAAGCGAGATATTTCATAGCTTTGCAAAAGCGAAAAATAATCTCTTGAGAAACTTTGAAGAAATTTGCTACGCGCTGAATAATGAGAAAAGAAAAATAGTTTTTTTGAATAATCAAATAACCGCGGAATATAAAAAGGCGTTATTAATCGCGCAAAATAAAATTGGCGTTTTTGAAAACACGATTAAGGCAAATAATCCCGAGAGGCAATTAAAATTAGGATACAGCATTATTTCTCTGCGCGGGAAAATTGTCAGAAGCGTCAAACAGGTTAAAAAAGGAGATTGTCTTGATGTAAAAATATTTGACGGAAAAATAAAAGGAGAAGTAAAAAATATCGGGCAATGACAAATTTTCGGAGTTGAGCTCCGTTTTTTTATGCCATCATCACACCCATTGCCAAAATCAAATTTCTTTGATAGAATGCATTTGCATTGAGGATTATCAAAATGCGGTTAAATTTAATAAAATCTACCAATATGAAAAAGGATATTCATCCAAAGTACGATAAATGCGTTGTGAAATGCGTTTGCGGAAATTCGTTTGAGACTAGATCAACATTGTCTGAAATAAATGTTGAGGTTTGCGGTGTCTGCCATCCGGCGTATACTGGCAAGCAGAAAATAGTTGATTCAACGGGAAGGGTTGATCGCTTTAAGAAAATGTTTGATCAAAAAAAGAAAAACATAGTATCAAAAAAAGAAAAGAGAGCGTTGAAATCACAGAAAAAGGCGGACGAGAAAAGCAAGATTAAAGACAACGAGAAAATAAAGGACACTAAGGAAGCGAAGAACGAAAAAAAGACAGATAAAAAATAGCTTCAATAAATTAACAGCTCTGTTCGGTTTGTATTTTAAAAAATATAAATTAGACGGAGCTGTTGTTGAATAGATTATTTAGATTATTGAAATTTTCTTAAAACAATCCGTGAAAAAAGAACTGGAAAAAATAAAAAAGGAGTATGATGAAGTTACTAAGGAACTTAGTAAAACTGAGATAGTTTCTGATGTGGAAAAATTAAAAAACTTAAGCAAGAAACAATCAGAGCTTGAAGAAGTTGTTAATAAATATGAAAGTTTTCTGAAAATTGAAGAAAGTATTTTGGAAAATGAGGAAATAATAAAAAAAGATGAAGATGAAGAGCTGACTGTTTTAGCAAAAGAAGAAAATGAAGAACTTTTAAATAATAAAAATAAGCTTGAAAAAAAAATTAAATTACTATTAATTCCTAAAGACCCAAAAGACGAGAAAGATGTTTTAGTTGAAATTCGCGCTGGCGCGGGAGGAGATGAAGCGGGACTTTTCGTCGCTGAACTATTTCGGATGTATGTAAAATTCGCGGAAAAACAAAATTGGCGCGCGGTCGTTTTAAATTCAAATAAATCAACAATTGGCGGATTTAAAGAAATTGTTTTTGAAATTAACGGAAACAATGTTTATTCAAAAATGAAATATGAAAGCGGAGTGCACCGTGTTCAAAGAATACCAAAGACAGAGAAACAGGGACGCGTTCATACTTCAACTATTACCGTTGCTATATTTCCTCAAGCCGAAGAGACGGAATTGAAAATAAAGAACGAAGAAATCAGAATTGACATTTTTCGCTCCTCTGGTCCCGGAGGACAGAGTGTCAATACGACTGATTCCGCTGTAAGAATCACGCATCTGCCAACAGGAATAACGGTGTCTTGCCAAGACGAAAAATCGCAGTTGAAAAATAAAAATAAGGCAATGCAAATTCTGCGGTCGCGACTGTTGGCTTTGGAAGAAGAAAAAAAGGCGAAAAAAGAAAAAGACGCGCGTCGCAGTCAAATCGGCACAGGAGATCGCAGTGAAAAAATAAGAACTTATAATTTTCCGCAAGACAGAATTACGGATCACCGAATTAAAAAAAGCTGGCATGAAATTGAAAGCATTCTAGAGGGAAATCTTGATGATATTGTCAACTCTCTTGAGCAAGTGAATCAGGAGATAAAAGAAAATAGATAAAAAAAGAGGGCTTGAAGCCCAATTATACAACAATGTCAACACTACTATAAATTTATCTTCATAAATAAAAAACCAACCTGAGTTTTCAGACTGGTATCAGAATAATTCTGGATGTTATTCTATTGAGAAAAACAGTAGGAACTAAAATTTTATATCCATATTTTTCCGGATACACACAACGAAAGTGTTCTCTTAAATTGGAAATATATTTTCCATCTCCATCTTTTTCAATAATTACACCGTTTATTGTTAAAATTTTTTCTTTCTGATTAATTACTTTCCCACCCATTTTTTTTATTGCTTCAATCAAATCTTCTGTTTTTATTTTCATTTTGTAATCATCCTTTTTCATCATTATAACTGCTATTTCAATAATGTCAATCTTATAAATTTATTTCTACAATTAAATAACCGGCAAGTAGTAGAAATAATTGAACTATGAAGATGTTAAAAACTAGAAAATAGGAAGCTAGTTTTCCTCTTTCGTATAATAAACAGCCTAAAATTGTATTGAGAATAATTATAGTAGCACCGACGGCGGGCAGCAAATAAATTTCGTTGTAACTGCCAAGATAGTCAACGCCAAAAAATAAATTATAGTGCAGAATTATCGGCAGTTCGGAATTCCTTTGATTTTTAAAAAGAAATATCCAAAGAAAAATATTTACCAGGCAACTAGAAAAAAAAATGCTCATTATTGTTTTATTCTTCCAATACGATCTAAAAGTAACCAATTTCAAACCGCTTGTTAAAAAACTTTTCAAAATAACAAATCTTCTCAAAACAATATTTATAAATTTTTCGTTTGGCATAAATTAGTTTTAAATAGAGCAAGTGTGTAAGTCTTGCTACAAATAAAATCCAACAGCATATCCCATTATGGAAAAAAGCGCTATCGCGGGAAGGGCCGGAATTGGCTTTTTTTCTTTTTGGGTTACAAAAATTAAATGGTCGGCGATGAAACCAACAATCGCGCCAAAAATTATTGCTAAAGAAAACTGAACGCCGAGAGAAAAAACGGACACCGCGAAAAGCAATGGCAGAGCTAAATCGCCCGTTCCAAGAAAAATGAATTCATTTTTGTTTTTAAATTTAATTACTTCAAATTTATTAAACCATTTTGGAAAACTCTTTGGAATTATTAAAGCGAGCACCGCTCCTTTTTTTGCCATTCCTTTGAAAAGTTTGATCATATGCCGTGTTTTATACACGGCGATTATATCATAAACCGAAAGCAAAACTATTATTGAAAGCACTATCAGCGGTTTAATGCTCATTCCTAAACTGGCGGAAATTCCGGCAATTCCAAAAATTATCGCAAGATTTTGCGTCCAAATTCTTGGGTAAGCAAATCTTAAAATGACAATTGCCACGGCAACAAAAAAAGCGCTGGTTTTTTCAAATAAAATTCCGATTGGTCCCTGTGCGCCAAAAATAACAACTCCGGAAAAAAAGAATTCAAATAAAAATTTTCCTTTATATAATTTCAAAAAAAACAATATCAAAGAAGTGGCTATGAAAAACGACGCCAAAAATTGAAAGATATCAATTTCAGCGGGTTCATACGGCGGCGCGGGAGAAGAAACCGGAGGCGGAGGAACATAGACAGAGTGAACCGGTTCTGAGGTATAAGCGACTTTGCCGGTAGTCATCGTGTTCGCTGTTGCCAAAGAAAGAAACGACATAACCAAAAAAACGATAATCGTTTGAGCCAGAAAATTTAATTTTAAATCTTTGATGTTTTTCATTTAGTTTTATTTTTTCTTGTTTATTCTAATCTTGCTCTTTTTATTTTTCTCATCTACAGCGTCACGAAAAACACTCGGTGTCCGATAACCCGTTTTTCCTTTTGAGCATTTTCTTGAGGAGTGTTTTTTCATTTTAATAAATTTATATGAAATCCTAAAGGATAAATTCTAAATCTATGCACGGAATTTATCCTTTAGGATTTTATTTTTAGTTATCGTATCTGCTAATAGCGGAGTTTTTTTGAGGTCACAATTTGTAACCTCAAAAGTTATTGCTTTTAATTTGATATTGATTTGATATTTGGAATTTGAATTTTTTTATTCTCCTTCCCACTTCGCCCACTTCGCAAAAACCTTCTCTTGCACCGCGACCGCTTTTTCTTTGTTGAATTTTTTGGTGTTTATTCCTGCTCTTAATTCTTTGTGAGTTGGAATAAAAATATCGGAATGCGGATTTTTGAAAAGACAAACCGGATAAAACGGATGCGATTTTCCTTTTCGCACTCCTGTAACATTCGCTTCGGGACAAAGACTTTTAGTAAATCCTCTACAGCCGATAGCTTCACCAATAATCAACATTTTTTTTACTAAATTAAAATACAGTTGCGCAGCAAGGCATCTCATTTCCGGCGAAGTTCTTACGCAAAGTCGCAAGGAAAGAAAATTCAAAAGTGATCTTAGATTTATTGTAAAATGATAAATTCCAACTGCTTGGCAAAACGGCAACAAATATCGAGCTGACTCTCTTGGGATTCCGTCATTTATAAATTTTTCATAAGTTTCAATGCTTTGTTTAATTTTTTCCAAAAAAATTGCTCTATTTAAATTTTCAGACTTAGAGTTTTCTTTCAATAGATGCAACGGCATAACTATTTCATAGACCGGTTTTTTCTTTCCGGTTCCTTCATCTGCTTTGATGTATCGTGTTGAATAACCAGAATGACTTGCCATGCGATGTTCCAAAAGTTCTGGCGCATTTCCCTTAGTCATTTGAATATCAAATTTTATAATGATATGCTCCAAAGCTGAACCGTAATCATTTCTGACAATCATTTTAAAAACATCTTTTCCGGAAACAGTCGGCGGAACTCCGCTTACTCGCGCGGCATAAACCACTTCTTTCCACGCATCTTTTCCATTTACAACTTCAAAATTCCAAATTTTCGGTTTAACAGCTTTTATTTTCATCTGTAGTAAAATTAAAAAATTAAAAAATTTGTCATTCTGAACTTGTTTCAGAATCTTCGTTCTATTAGATTTTGACTTATACTATTTTCATCATACTTTCGTCTACAACGCAAACACAATTATCTCTCTATAATAACACAATTGTTGCATTTTCAACTTATTCAAAGGTTTAGTGATTTGTAGGTTTGGTTAGAGATAGCAGAACGAAGATCCTGAAACAAGTTCAGAATGACAGGTTTCTTTAGATATTAAATACACCTAAGGCAATAAAGATTCTGAAACAAGAATGACATTTATGTCGTCTATTTCTCGAATTCTATATTTATCTTATCCCAAGACGCTGGAACGCTTTTTATCCATTCGGGCCAAAATTTAATATTAACTGATTCAATTTCTCTAATGTTGTTAAAATAGTTATTCAATTCCAGCTCGTTTTTACCCGCTATTTCCTCCCTGATTTTATTGGTGTCAATTTTTGTAATCAAATCTTGCGTTACATAGACAGGAATCCTAACGCTTCCGTTTTCATTTTGAATCGTTTCTTTAATTTCATAATTTCTGCTTCCTTCAACGAGTTCCATATTTTTTCCAAGTTCAGAATTAATTTTCGCGGTTATTAAATCGGCAAGGTTGTTTTTATCAATAAACAACGCGTTTGTTTTCACCAAAACAGTCATTTCAAAATTATCAGCGACGGCGCCTACTTTTATGTTTGTTTTTACTTCTGTCTCGCTGAACTCTTTTGTATTTTCAAGCAAAAGGACTTGCTCGGAAATCTTGCTTGAAAAATCTTGTTCGCTTTCCTCTTCCGCGATTTTCACCAATTTTTCTTTAGCGGTTATATAATCGCTTTCGGAAAAATACAAAACATCTTTGTCAATTCCGCCCGACATTGCCTGCGTTGATCTCGCGTAAACACTCGCATATTTTGGATGACCTTGAAGACCTGGTAAAGTAAATGAAGACGCGTCTATATTATATTCTTCGCCGGCAACATCTGCGTAGACTGTTGCCGTGACTTCTCCGGGAACATCTTTACCTTCAACTCTTGAAAATCCGGGAATAGTTATTGATTTGGTAATCTTGAAAAGCTTTCCTTCCTTTGATAAAAATCTTGTATTCGCAACAATTTTTTGCGGGTTTGACGAATATTCATTATAAACAGTAATTTCACCGCCCGCTTTTTCTGTCATACGCTTTTTGCCCGTTGCGGAATATGCTTCCGTTTTTTCACTGACAACTTCTATTCTTTCAACCGGAATTTTATTATAAGTTGTGTCAATTTCTTCAATAGCTTCATCTGTAACAAATTCAAAATTATAACTCGTTTCCTGCGCTTTGAGCGCGATTATTATATTCACTTTTTGAAAAACAAAAAAAGCGATTAACGCCGTTATCGCAAAACAGCTAAAAATAAACGTCGCAAAAACTTTTGAGCTTATTACAGGAAGGATAGTTTTTCGCTTTTTTTCTTTTTTAGAAATATCAACAGACGCGATTTTGCTTGCTTTAATATCTTTCTCTTCATTAAACCACTCTTCTTTTGGTTTGCTTTCCGGCGCATTTTTAACTTCTGTTTCAGTTTCTATTTTATGATTTGTCGTATCCGAATTATTCTCGGAAAGTTTTGTGTTATTTGTTTTATCTATTTTTCTGACAATATCAAATATTCTTATTTTCTTATTTTCTCGCTTATTAGCAGTAGTTAAATTATTGGCTGTTTTATTTTCTGTTTTTGGCGCTTGCTTATTCTCAATAGTCATACCGTTCTTGTCGGTCGTAATAATAGAGATATTTTTTCGCGCTTCCCCCGCTTTCTTTTTAAGAACTTTTAAATTTACCACGCTTTTCAAAAGTAAAGCGTTAAAAGGAACTAAAAGCGTAACCTCGTCTTTTTCGCATTGTTTAATTCTATTGACGATAGAAATAATTTCTTCGCCAGTTTTCACATAAATGATTTTGTTATTTTTGTTTTCCATAATGAATGATCTAAAATGATTATCAGACCTCTTGCGTAATTACTTCCTAACGAAATTAATTACGCAAGAGGTCTATTTTTTAATTTAAACATTTTTTAATTTATTAATCAGAATTTTATGAGGATCTTCAAAAACATCAATGATAAATTTGTCAAACATACTTTTTCTATATCGGAATTCATCTACGCTCATACAGGAATAATTAATGTTTTTCCCTACCTCCGCTTCAATATTAGCTAAAAAGTTTTTTAGTTTAGTTTTGCTGATATGTTCCCCGATAATGACAATGTCAATTCGACCCTTTTCAGAATTTATTAAAACTCCCGAGATTAGCACAAACCTGATTTGACCCAGTTTCATTACTTGCGAAGTAATTTTATCAGAGGAGGTCGGATTGGTTTTGAAGATTAATTTTCTAAGTTCATCATAAAAAACAAAATCGCGATTTGCGTAATAATAGTTCTGTTTTGCTTTTTTCCGTAAAGCTAGAAACTCAATTTTAACAAGATTGTTTATTTCCTTTCGCGCCAAAGAAGAAGTTATTTTTAATTTACTAATAATTTCACTCAGCGCGTAACCCTTGTCTGGATTATTTAAAAACAAGCGCAAGAGTTTAATCTCCGCTTTTGAGCGAAATAGCTTTTCTAAAACCTCAAGCATATATTTGTTTAGATTTTAATTTTTTAATTTTTGTTTGTTTTAAGCATTAACCTTATTATATAATTTTTAGAAAATATGGCAAGTTTTAGTGGGATAATAAAAGCAATAGTAGATATAAAATTTGTTAAAATAGAATAACAATGCTATAAAGAGGTTAGGTTGTTTAATAACGGAAATCAAATGTCTAGACAAAACATTAGAAATTTTTGCATTATCGCGCATATAGATCACGGTAAATCAACGCTGGCTGACCGCTTTTTGGAGTTGACCGGAACGGTTGAAGAAAGAAAGATGAAAAAACAAGTTTTAGATCAAATGGACTTGGAAAGAGAACGAGGAATAACCATTAAATTACAGCCAGCGCGAATGAAGTATAAATTAACAGAAAACAGAAAGTTGAAAGTGGAAAGTAAAAATAAAACTTTAAACTCTGAACTTTATACTTTAAATCTAATAGACACTCCCGGGCATGTTGATTTTAGCTATGAAGTTTCGCGATCGCTGGCGGCGGTTGAGGGCGCGATCTTGCTGGTAGATGCGACACAAGGAATTCAGGCTCAGACTTTGGCAAATTTGTATTTGGCGCTGGAGCAGGATTTGGTAATTATTCCCGTAATCAATAAAATTGATATGCCCAACGCTATGCCGGAGGAAGTCGCAAAAGAAATTAGCGAGTTAATCGGCGTTGAAGAAAAAGAGATTATAAAAATTTCCGCGAAGACGGGAGAAAATGTGGAGACAGTTTTGCGAGAAGTGGTTGAAAAAATTCCTGCTCCGCAAGGAAACAGCGAGAAGCCGGCAAGAGCGTTAATTTTTGATTCCTATTTTGATTCTTATAAAGGAGCCGTCGCACAGGTAAGAATTGTGGATGGCAAAATAAGCAAGGGTGATAAAATATATTTTTTAGGAGAAAAAATTGATTCGGAAATTATAGAACTTGGGATTATGAAACCGGAACTTGTCAAGACAGAATTTCTTGAAGCGGGAGATATTGGTTATATCGCGACGGGGTTGAAAGAGGTAAGCAAATGCCGAGTAGGGGACACGGTGACAAAAGCAGTGAGCAGCAAATATCAAGTATCAAGCGATAGTGATATTTATAATGTTAAAAATATTGAACCATTGCCAGGTTATCAAGAAGTTAAACCTGTAGTTTTCGCAAGTATGTATCCGGTTGAAGGAGACGATTATCCGGAGCTGAGAGACGCTTTGGAAAAATTAAAACTTAATGACGCGTCTTTATCTTTTGAGCCGGAAAGTTCATCCGCGTTGGGACGCGGATTTCGTTGCGGGTTTCTTGGAATGTTGCATCTTGAAATTGTCAGCGAGAGATTAAGCCGTGAGTATAATATGAACTTGGTTATTACCACGCCGTCAGTTTCTTATCAGGTTCTCAAAAGAAACGGCAAGGAAATTACTATTTTCTCTCCCGCCGATTTGCCAGATCCGTCCGAAATAGAAGAGATTCGGGAGCCGTGGGTAAAATTAGAAGTAGTTTTGCCTAAAGACAAAATTGGCGCGATTATGAAACTCGCTGAAAATTCGCGCGCGATTTACAAAAGCGCGGATTATTTATCTCAAGACAGAACAATTCTTGCTTATGAAGCTCCGTTGATTAATATCATTGTTGATTTTTACGATAACTTGAAAAGCGTTTCTAGCGGATTTGCTTCTTTGAATTATGAGCTGATTGGGTTTAGAAAAGAAGATTTAATAAAAGTTGATATTCTTGTCGGCGGAGAAAGAGTGGAAGCGTTTTCAAAAATAGTTCCGCGAAGCGAGAGCTATGAAGACGGGAAAAGGATCGTGGAAAAACTCAAGGACGCGATCCCGCGCCAGAATTTCGCCGTGGCTTTGCAAGCGGCAATTTCGGGAAAAATCATTGCCCGCGAAACTATACGACCGTTTCGAAAAGATGTTACCGCGAAACTTTATGGCGGAGATGTTTCGCGAAAAAGAAAATTGCTGGAAAAACAGAAGAAAGGAAAGAAGAAAATGAAATCGTTCGGCAAAGTGGACATTCCGCAAGAAGCGTTTTTGTCCGTGTTAAAGAAAAAATAGTTTGCGGCAGGAGAATACGGAAAATTGCAATAAAGCAAAAAATATGTTATCAATTAGATGTTATAAGTTATTTGTTATTAGTTAATTTCGGGCGTATAGCTCAGTTGGTTAGAGCGCTACCTCGACACGGTAGAGGTCTTCCGTTCAAATCGGAATACGCCCACAAGACCGTTTTTTAAAACGGTTTTATTTTTTTGGCGTGTGTGATTTACGTGCGATTAAATTTGGGTTATAATATAGACAATAACAGAAAGTTCTAGTTATCAGACCTCTTGCGTAATTACTTCCTACTGCAATTTCCATATTTTGGTCAAATTCCCCAAAAATTATATCTCCCGCAACATTGCGGGATAGGCTAACTTCAAAAATTATTTGAAAAATTTGCCTCAAAATATGAAAATCTCGCAACGAAATTAATTACGCAAGAGGTCTAATAAATTATTATTGAATTAAAATCTAAAAAATAATTTATGCAAGTTGAAGATCAACAATTAAAAATGTTTTTAATGGAATCCAAATTACTTTCAGAGAAAGATTTAGAAGTGGTTTTACAGGAAACCAAAAGAAGC
>JAYEHC010000095.1:25031-26871 GCA_034659355.1 Patescibacteria group bacterium
TATTGAATTAAAATCTAAAAAATAATTTATGCAAGTTGAAGATCAACAATTAAAAATGTTTTTAATGGAATCCAAATTACTTTCAGAGAAAGATTTAGAAGTGGTTTTACAGGAAACCAAAAGAAGCGGTAAAAAATTAGATGAAGTAATAATAAAAAAGGGACTTGCCACAGAAGAGGAAATAAATAACGCCAAGGCTTATATTTTGGGGATTCCTTTTATCAACCTTGAAGAGAATGAAATTGAAGAAGATGTTTTAAAAATTATTTCAGAACAAGTTTCCAGGCAATACAATGCTGTTGCTTTCAGTAAAGAGGGCGAGCAATTAAAGGTGGCGATGCTTAACCCCGGCGATCTTCAATTTGTGGATTTTATCAGTAAAAAAACAGGACTGAAAATAGTTCCTTGTCTGACGAGTAAAAAAGGATTAAAAAAAGCGTTAAAATTATTTCAGAAAAGCTTGAAAGCGGAATTTGGAGATATCGGAATTAAAGACATTGCGAGTAATGAAGGCGATTTGGTTGTGAAAACTGAGAAAGAAGAAAACGAAAAAAATATGGATTTGAAAAAAGCCGCGGAGGATTTGCCAGTTGTTAAAATAGTTGAGACATTTTTGAAACATGCGATATTGCAAAAAGCAAGCGATATTCATATTGAGCCAGAAGAAAAAGATGTTATAATCAGATTTAGGATAGATGGAATTTTGCATAATGCGATGACTTTGCCCAAGGCTGTTTTGTCTGGAATTATCGCGAGAATAAAAATTCTTTCCAATCTTAAAATAGATGAACATCGGTTGCCGCAAGACGGAAGATTTAAAATAGAAGCGGCTGATTATAAAGTCGCTTTTCGAGTTTCAATCATTCCTGTTTTTGACGGAGAGAAAGTGGTGATGCGTCTTCTTGACGAATCGTCAAAGGCGCTTACTTTAAAACAAATTGGATTTAGAAAAAGAGATTTAAAAATTATTAATAAAGAAATTAAAAAACCAGACGGAATGACTTTAGTTGTTGGACCGACAGGAAGCGGGAAGACGACTACGCTTTACACAATTCTGGCGATTTTAAATGTTCCCGAAGTGAATATCAGTACGCTTGAAGATCCCGTAGAATATAGAATGCCGAAAGTTAATCAAACGCAAATCAACGCAAAAATAAATTTCACTTTCGCTTCCGGTCTCAGAGCTCTTTTGCGTCAGGATCCCGATGTAATTATGGTCGGAGAAATTAGAGACAGAGAAACGGCGGAACTCGCTGTGCATGCGTCATTGACCGGTCATTTGGTTCTTTCTACTTTGCACACGAACAGCGCGGCGGGAACTTTGCCAAGGCTCGCGGATATGGGCATAGAATCATTTTTGGCGGCGTCAACAATAAATATTATCATCTCTCAACGGCTGGTGCGCAAGATTTGTCCTAAATGTTCAGAGGAATATAATATTGACGAAAGTGTTTATGAAAGTATGTCCCAAAATTTTGATATTGATTTGATGTCAGAAATTCTTAGAAAAGAGGGCGCCGTAAAAAAAGAATATAAAAATAATAAAGAGATGTGGCTTGATATTAAATTTGCCAGAGGCAAAGGATGTGAAGAATGCAGGAAAGAGGGCTACAAAGGAAGACTCGGAGTTTTTGAAGTGCTAGAAATAAACGAAGGAGTAGGAAAATTGATAAACAGCAACGCTACCAGCGAAGAGATAGAGAAAGAAGCGATTAAAAATGGAATGACAACTATGCTAGAAGACGGAATTATCAAAGCGGTTCAAGGAGTTACGACGCTAGAGGAAATTATGAGAGTGACAAAAGAATAAGCAGGCTCTGCTAATTTTTATCTATTTTTT
>JAYEHC010000096.1:0-1775 GCA_034659355.1 Patescibacteria group bacterium
GCTTGGGAAACATTTGAAACCGTTCACAAAACAGTTCCCGCGCGATTAATTATTTAAATATCTTTCCATGTGCCACGCAGTCAATTTCACATAATGTATGTGTATATCTGATGTTTTGTGTAGTGTAGCGGAAAAAAATTGAGTGAATCCCGAGCAGAGGGCTGAACCGCATATCCCTTGTTATACGAAGGTGAGGCGCAATAGCGACGAAAGCGCAGGTCCCCTTGAGTTCCGAAGCCCGCCCGTTCCAATCAATAATTTTCAGAAATATTTTTTTCCTTTAATAAAATCACTAATCCCTTTTTTCTTAATAATTTTTAAATTCTTAATATTTGCGTCTTTATGAAATTCATTTAATAGCTTAAGTTTTTTGCAATCCTCTATTTCTTCACACTCCCAACAACCAGCAAATCCTTTTTTTTGGCAGCATTTTCTAATACTGCAAAATGGATTTCCGCCACCTCCTTTGCAGGCGTTTTTACATCTTAATCTAACCATTGCTCCAAGGCATTCATAACATTCTTTATAATTTTTGAATTCTTTAAATGGTATGCCATTGGCAATATTATCAAATTTAACTTGTCTTAACTCTTTTCTTAAATCTCGTGATAAATCTGCAATTGTTCCCTTAAAACTAAAACAATCATCACAGTAAAGACCACAGTAGGCGACTAAATTTTCATTTTGTTTGTTCATATTATTTTTCTCCAAAACGACCAATAAAATAACCCATTAAACTTCCGATAATAAGATTTGTAACTAACATGGGAATTAGTTCTTGCGGACTGCCAGCAACTACCAAAATCATTATTGGGACGGCCATCAAAAAGAAAATTAGTGTTCCCTTCAGTGTATTATTTAATTTTAAATTTGATGTTGATATGACAAATCCACCGATAATACACATCAAAAATGCTGATACTAATGTATCCCAAGTCATTTTCATAAGTATCATAGGAATTATATCAACTATGCCAAAAATAATACCAACAGTGATTCCTACTTTTATTTTGTTAAATTTTTTCATAATATTGCCTCTTTTATATTATTATAAGGGATTAGTGATTTATATAAATATTTCTGTTTAGGGCGGGCTTCGGAATTTCGTATAACGTTAGGGATATACGAAGTTTTTCTGGAACGAAGTGGAAGAAAAATTTGGGAGAGGGGCGAGCCGAGCCCCGAACCGTATATCCCTTGTTATACGCCCCGACGACCGAAGGGAGGAGAGCGCAGCGTGGCACGAAGTGTAGCGGAGTGAGTTCAAAAAATATTTTTCGTTCTCATTTATCTGATAGGCTTTCTTTAAAAATTTTAAGCTACTGTTGTTCAGATCACAGAATAAATTAGCATGATGCCAAAAAAAATTGAAAATGGCGAAATTAATTGCCAATAAACTGGTTTGAGTATCTCTGCAGACTTTAATGCATAATTATGGTGAAATCTTCTTGGAACAGCATATAGTATTAAAGAGGTAATAAGCATAAACCATCCAAATATTTTAAAGAACGCTGGAAATTTGGAAATGTCTGAAGATAAAACCAAAGCTGCAGCTGGAATCATTCGTATTGTTATTTCGCCATAATTAATAAGATTAGTGCTTCCAGCTTTTTCTAAAATTTTTCTCGCTTTATTAGGAACAAAAAGCATTAAAAATCCTACAAAAATAAAAAATACACCAAATAATATTACAATCCATTTTGCTAAAAGTGTTATCATAATAATTATATTTTAAACTAATTTATAAATTTACCCATTTTTTAAAGCCTATCATT
>JAYEHC010000097.1:0-26276 GCA_034659355.1 Patescibacteria group bacterium
AAGAATTATCATTTGTCAGAGAGCAAGAAATGTGGATTAATTACAAAGGAGAGAATATTGGCACAAGAAGAGTTGATTTTTTTGTTGAAGATAAAATTATGGTAGAAATAAAAGCGGTAATAAAATTAGAAGATGTGCATCTGGCTCAAGCAATAAATTATTTGGAAGCATATAATTTGGAAATAGGACTGCTGATAAATTTCGGATCAAAAAGTATGGAATTTAAAAGATTGATGAGAGAATTGAAAAAATAATAAAAATAAAAAAATCATAGTCTATCAAATAATCAATTAAAATCATAGTTCAAGACATTATATTATGCAAATTTCAATCATAAAAAAATCAGACATTCAAGAAGCGCACAGGTTTGACGCGGAGTTTTTTAATCTAAGCATTTTGTGATTTAATAAATAATAAGAAGGAATTTAATTATGAACAAACAACAAATAAAGACTATCTCATTTGTATTATTGATTGTTATATTACTTTACTATAATGAGAGTTTAATTATTCAAACTGCAAAAAATTTATTATTGGAAATATTGGTTCTTATTGCTTCGTGGGAAGCGTTCAGTTCTATTACTTCAATTGTAATTATAATATTTATTTATACGCGGCTTATAAGGGAAAAAAATAATAGTTACGGAAATTTTTTTATAAATTTAAATAATTCAACATTAAATAATGAATCTTACAAAAAAGTATTTGTAAAGCTTAATAATTATAATTTAGATAAATCATATAACAATGAATTTAAATTTACAGAGAGTGATGCATTTGATATTACTACCTGTTCAAACTTTTTTGTTGTAATAAAAGTTTTGATTGATAAAAAATTACTACACTTTGAAGATATAGACGGGATGTATGCATGGTGATTTTTTGCCTTTATGAATAATAAATATATACAATCTGTTGAATTTAGAAAATATCAAAAATATCATGATCAAATATTTATGTTGTATTATGATTGGTATAAGTTTAGAAAAAAAATAATAAAGATATTCCATGCAATGAAGAATCTTCATTAAAGGATAAAGAATACTATTTAAAATTTCTTCTAAAATTTTCTAAAAAATAATAGGAAGATATGAGAACTAAAATTATGCTCCAAATCCCAATCATAAAAAAATCATAGTTCAAGACAATGAATATAATTTAAAAATTTAAAATCCCGCTGCCGAGAAAATAAAAGAAAGGCATAAATTAAGAAAAGAAAGCAAAGAGCTTTTAGAAGAAGCGAAAAGGAAAGTTGAAGAGGAGATAGAAGAATAAAAGATAGATTTTTTAGAGATATTTAAACGGCTGAATTATGATAATTCAGCTTATTTTTTTAGGTTAGCGTTTTCTGCGGACAACAAAAACTAAAAAAGCGGATAAGCTGTGGATAGCTTGGCTGTTTTTTTATTGTGTAATTTAGATTTAATTTTGATAAAATGGCTTAAATAAGCAGAAAAATGATTTTTTGGGGTTTGGGGGCGGGTGGTTTGACTAATAGCGTAAGTGGTGTATAATGGAAGTATGATGTAAAAAAGTGGATGAAAGTGGGGAATCGTTAAAAACACATCCCACCTCTGACGGGGTTACCTCTCTCAAGAGGGAAATTAAATCAAAAGAAGAACAAATCAAGAAGAGAATTTAAAAAACTATGTTTATTGGCGAATACAATCATAATCTGGACGAAAAAGGGCGATTGGCTGTTCCTATCAAGTTTAGAAATGATTTGAAAAAAGGAGCGGTAGTTACTAAAGGTCTTGATGGCTGTTTGTTTTTATATACGATGAATGAATGGAAAACTTTGGCGGAAAAATTAAGCCATTTGCCAATCAGCCAGTCTGGAACGCGGGCGTTTGCGAGGCTAATGCTTGCTGGCGCGATGGATGCGCAAATTGACAAACAGGGAAGAATTGTCATTCCTGATTATCTAAGAAAATATGCTGGAATGAAAAAGAAAATCATTGTCAGCGGGTTATATAATCGTTTGGAAATTTGGGATGAAAATAACTGGGAAAAATACAAAAGAAAGACAGAGAAGGAAAGCGAGAATATCGCGGAGAAATTGGGGGAACTGGGAGTGTAAGTAAGTTTATAAAGTAGAAAGTTTTTTTAGATTGAAGTGAGAAAATCCTAAAATATTATTTGTTGAGATAAACTGGATTCCCGCCTACGCGGGAATGACAATCTTTAAAGGTATAAGTCTTAACATAAATCTTAAAAAGTCAAACTTTTAACTTCACAATCTTTTAACTTCTCTATATGTCCTATTTTCATATTCCCGTTTTATCAAATGAAATTATTGAAACGATAAACCCAAAGTCGGGGGAGAATTTGGTTGATGGAACTGTTGGAGGCGGGGGGCATGCGGAAGCGATTTTGAAAAAAACTGCTCCTGATGGAAAACTGCTTGGAATTGATTTGGATCGCGAGGCAATGACAGAAAGCAAAAGGAAATTGAAAAAATATTCAAAAAGAATAATTCTTACGAAAGGAAATTATACCAATTTTGTTGAAATTGGAAGAGAATATAATTTTCATCCAGTTGATATATTTTTTTTAGATCTGGGAATTTCATCACAGCAGCTAAATAGCGAAGCGCTGGGAATTTCGTTTTTAAAAAATGCTCCTCTGGACATGAGAATGGGCGGAGACAATAATAAAATTAATAATTATGAAACGGCTGAGCAAATTATTAATAACTGGAGTGAAGATAAAATTGAATCAATTTTAAAAAACTATGGCGAGGAAAGATACGCTAAAAATATCGCCAGTAAAATAATAGAAAAAAGAAAGATAAAGAGAATTGTTAACACGCAACAGCTGGTAGAGGTAATTTCAGAAGCGGTTTCGGGACGATATAAAAATCAAAGAATTCATTTTGCGACTAGAACTTTTCAAGCGTTGCGAATCGCGGTTAACGGCGAACTTGAAAATTTAGAAGCGGTGCTTCCGCGGGTGTTAGAGAAGATGGAAGTTGGCGGAAGAATCGCGATAATATCTTTTCATTCGCTTGAAGATAGAATAGTCAAGCATTTTTTTCGGAAAGAATCTAAAGATTGCATTTGCGATTCCGAAGTTCCCGTTTGTATCTGTAATCATAAAAAAAGATTAGAAATTATTACCAAAAAACCAATTATTGCGAGCAAAGAAGAAATTTTAAAAAACCCAAGATCGAGAAGCGCGAAATTGAGAGTAGCGAAGAAAATCTTGTAAAAAATACCTATGGCAAAAATTTTGTTGTTCAAGCATCTGCGTAAAAAAAGAAATAAAGCAAAAAAGAAAACAGTTTCTTGTTTAATAAAAGAAAGTAAATTAACTCTCGGTTTCTTTGTCGTCATTTTGGTTTGCGTAATGGGTTCTGTTTATATGTCCGGAATAAATAATGTTGCGACCAAAGGCTACGAAGTGGAAAATTACGAAAAAAGATTGTCTGAACTTAAAAAAGAAAAACAAAAAATGATGGTTGAATTAGCTGATTTAAAATCAATTCAAGATCTTGATAATCAAGATAGCCGTTTTGTGGCTATTAATCAGAAAGACATTGCTTATCTAACTTCAATTTCTAGCGCAGTTGCTATGAAGTAGTTTATTAGAACTTCTTTATTTTTGTCATTCTGAACTTGTTTCAGAATCTTTGTTATTTTACATTTTGACTTATCCTATTTACGCTATACTCTCATCTACGATGCAAACACAATTATCTTTCTATGATAATACAGTTATTGTATTTTCAACTTATTCAAAAGTTTGGTGATTTGTGGGTTTGATTAAATATAAGAGAGGATAGACTCTGAAACAATTTCAGAATGACAAATTTTTAAAACAAAGAAGTCCTAATATAAAAAAAATGTCTAGAAATCGTTGCGGGAAATATAATTTTGTTTGGCGAATGCGTCTGCTTGTTGTATTTGTCGCAATATTTTTTTCTGTCATTTTAATTAGAATTTTTCAAGTTCAAGTTGTAAAACATAATTTTTATTCCGCTTTGGCGCAAGATCAACACGAATTTTTTAAAAATATATTTCCAGAAAGAGGAGAGATATTTATCAAAGATGCTTACTCGGACAATGTTTATCCGCTAGCTGTTAATAAAGAATTAAATCTTGTTTATTCTGTTCCAGCGAATATTAAAAACAAAAAAGAAGTGGCAAAGAAACTTTCTGAAATATTAGAGATGGAAGAAAGTGAGATATTTGATATTATCAATAAAAAAAACGATCCTTACGAAGTTCTTAAGCGCGGAGTTAATGATGAAACGGTGGATAAAATAAGAAATGAAAATATTTTAGGGGTAGCTATTGCTTCCGAAACGGCAAGATATTATCCGGGCGGTTATTTGGCAGCGAATGTTGTTGGATTTTTGGGGTACAAGGAAAATAAAAAAGTAGGACAATATGGAATAGAAGAATACTATAATAAAAAACTTGAAGGAAAAATGGGGTTTCTGGAGTTGGAAAAAGATACTTCGGGAAAATGGATATCTCTTGGATCAAAAAATACGCAAGAACCGAAAGACGGTGATGATATAGTATTGACAATTGATCAGACGATACAATATATTTCTGAAAAAAAACTTCAGGAGGCGGTTGAAAAATACAAAGCGGAAAGTGGAAATTTAATTGTGATGAATTCAAAAACAGGCGCAATTATTGCCATGGCGCAATATCCAAGTTATAATCTTAATGGATATTTCAAAGAAGAGGATATGAGCGTTTTTTTGAATTCAAATATCCACAGCGTTTATGAACCAGGATCTATTCAAAAACCGATTACGGTTGCCATTGGAATTGATCTTGGGAAAATTAATCCAAATACAACTTATTTTGACGAGGGAGTTTTAAAGATTGACGGCTGGACTATTAGCAATTCTGATGGGAAAAGAAACGGAAAGCAAAATATGATTCAAGTTCTTGAAAAATCTTTGAATACAGGAACAGTATTTATTCAACAACAAATAGATAAAGATGATTTTTACGGATACCTAAAAAAGTTTGGAATTGATGAATTGACTGGCATTGAGATTAAAGGGGAAGTAAAGGGAAGCCTTGCTAATCTTGAAAGAAAGAACGATATAAATTATGCAACAGCTTCTTTTGGTCAAGGAATATCTGTTACGCCTTTAGCAATTCTTGCGGCAATTTCATCTTTTGCGAACGATGGGAAATTAATGAAGCCGTATGTTGTTGATGAATTTATTTATCCCGATGGTTCATCAGAAAAAGTTAAGCCGAAATTTGTTCGGCATGTCGTTTCCGCAAAAACAGCGAATTTGGTTTTGGCGATGATGACCAGTGTTATAGACAATGGTCATGCTCAGCAGGCAAAAATAGACGGATATAAATTTGCGGGAAAAACAGGAACTTCTCAAATTCCAAAAAAAGATGGCAGGGGATATGAAAAAGATAAAACGATACATACTTTTGTCGGTTTCGGCCCAATTCCAAATCCAAAATTTTCAATTTTGGTTAAATTAGATAATCCTAAAGCGCTTTACGCCGCAAATACTACAGCTTATGTTTTTAAAGATATGGCCTTGGAGCTTGTAAGTTATTATAATATTCCGCCAACAGATTAGCGCTTGTAAAGAAATAACATTTTCTAAGTTCTCTCAGCTTTATGCCAGATTGGTTTGAAAAAAGTTGAAGGATATTTGCTATATGCTGAAAGTTTTTTCAAGCCAAGATGGTGTGAAGATGAGATGAAGTTAGAAAGGTTATTTATTTATAAGCGCTTAGTCATTATTATCTTAAAATAATTCTATGATTTCTTTTGAAAATCCTTTAATGGTCACTGAGGTAAGTCGCGTTTTCGCGATCTTGGCAATATCTTTTGCGGTGGCGATGATTTTGACGCCTTTGCTGACCCATTTTTTATACAAATACAAAATTGGCAAACAAATCAGAGATGATGGCAGCAGTCCCGTTTTTACCGCATTACATAAGAAAAAAGAAGGCACGCCGACAATGGGCGGACTTTTAATTTGGATTGTAGTTCCATTTTTGGCAATTTTATTTTGGTTATTTTTCGGTTTCGAAAGTGAATTAACATCTCAAAGCCTAAATTTTTTAAACAGGTCTCAAACTTGGTTACCTTTGGGAATGTTGGTTTTGGCGGGAATAGTAGGAGCTTTAGACGATTTAATGGGTGTGTTTAAAATCGGTCCGAAAGGTGGCGGGCTGGGAATTAAAGAAAGATTATTGTTATTTTCATTTGTAGCGACAATTGGCGCGCTCTGGTTTTATTTCAAGCTTGATTGGGATATGATCCATATTCCGGCAATCGGCGATTTTTTCATCGGTATTTGGTATATCCCGCTTTTTATTCTTGTGATAGTGGCAACTTCCTTTTCTCTTAACGAAACAGACGGTCTGGATGGTCTGGCGGGCGGTGTTATTTTGCCGGCGTTCGGAGTATTCGGCGCAATCGCTTT
Source organism: Patescibacteria group bacterium (assembly GCA_034659355.1). GTDB lineage: Bacteria > Patescibacteriota > Minisyncoccia > JAHIHE01 > JAGLIN01 > JAYEHC01. The sequence continues at coordinate 6,428 of JAYEHC010000097.1, forward strand.
CGTGCAGGGCAAGGTAGAACTGGCAATGTTTTGCGCCGCAATAACCGGAACTTTGCTGGCGTTTCTATGGTTCAATGTTCATCCGGCAAGATTTTATATGGGTGATACCGGATCAATGGCGCTTGGCGTAACTATCGGCGTGGTTGCGATGCTGACAAATTCATTTTTGATTTTGCCATTCGTTTGTTTTATTTTGGTAATTGAGTCGCTTTCTGTTATAATACAATTAGCATCAAAGAAATTTAGAGGTAAGAAGGTTTTTCGAAGCGCGCCGATCCATCATCACTTTGAAGCTCTCGGCTGGCCGGAATGCAAAGTAACAATGCGGTTTTGGATTATTGCTTGGGTGATGGCGGCAATTGGGTTAGTGATTGGATTGATGGGGATGGGGAAATAAGAAGATTATTTATTAACGGATTGCGAATTAACGGATTGGATTATGAAAATCAAAAAATTTGAGGATTTACCACTACTGTTGGTTCAGTGTCTCCTGACCTGAACCTTATATTTCTGAAAGCGTAGTTAAAAGCATTGCTGTTGTTTATAAGCCAGATAATAAGAAACAAATGGTTCAAGTCAGAGACATTGAACCAACGATGGGGGCTAAGCCACCATCACCACAATAATAATAATAATCTAGCTTGTTTTAACTAATCCTGCCCGGAAATCCCCCTAGCCCCCTTTTACAAAGGGGGAACAATTGGAGAAAATCAGCAGAGCCTATTTAACAAATCAAATCGGCGGATTTACTGTTTATCCGGAAAAATGCCGTTCCCAAGGAAAGTTTATCCGTAAAAAAATGCGTTAATGCGTTAATAAATAATTTAGCAATTATGTTCAACCTAATTATAAAAAACGGAACCGTTATTGACGGAACGGGTTCTAAAAAGATAGTTGCCGATGTTGGCGTGGAAAAAAATAAAATTACCGCTATCGGAAAATTGGGCAAAAACGCTAAAACAGTAAAAACAATTGACGCAAAAGGGAAAATTGTTTGTCCCGGGTTTGTTGATATTCTTGATCACTCCGACAATTTCTGGACGCTTTTTGCCATTCCGCGATTGGATAGTAAAATAACTCAAGGAGTTACGACAATAATCGGGGGAAATTGCGGATCATCTCTCACGCCGATACTGGGAGAAGATTCAGTTAAGTCAATTAGAAAGTGGGTTGATATTGGCAATGTCAATATTAACTGGGCGAGAACCAAGGAATTTTTTACCGAACTTAATAAAAAAGATTTAGGCATAAATTTTGGCACTTTGATTGGGCAGGAAACGCTAAGAAGGGGACTGGTTGGAAATAAGGAAAAAATTACAAAAGAAAATATAGAAATGATGGGCAAGATGCTTCTAGATAGTTTAGAAGATGGCGCTTTTGGAATGTCAACCGGACTTGTTTTTTCACATGCGAAAATGGTCTCAACTGAGGAGATAAAATACTTGGCTGAGATATTAGAAGCAAAGAACGCTTTTTACGCCAGCCATATTAGAGGAGAGTCGGAAGAATTGCTTCCGAGCATAAATGAAACATTCCATATTGGCAGAGAATTCAAAATTTCTATTGAGATTTCACATCTGAAAGCCGTTGGCGAAAAGTATTGGTCTGATATGCAGAAAGTGCTGGAAATGGTTAATATCGCCAATGAAGAAAATATTGAAATTACTTTTGATATTTATCCTTATGATACTACGGGGTCCGTACTCTATACGCTTTTGCCAGATTGGGTTTCGCAAGGAGGCAGAAAAAAAATGATTTCAAGATTAAGCGATTCAGATTTGCGTGGAAGGATAGTAAAGGGTTTAAAAATAATGGATTATAATTATGAAAATATTATAATTTCAATTTGTCCAAAGTTAAAAGAAACCGTTGGAAAAAGCATTGCCAACATTGCGAACAACCAAGAGATAAGTCCGGAAAAGGCGCTGATTGAATTTTTGATAAGCGCGAATGGTCACGCCATTGTTTTTAATAGAAAAGTTTTAGATGAGGAAAACATTAAATTGGCGCTGAAAAATCCGCATTGTATAATTTCATCCGCCGACGCCGCTTATAATACTGAATATGTAAGAACAGGGGAGGTCGTTCATCCAAGATGCTTCGGAACATTTCCAAAGGTTTTAGGAAGATATGTCCGAGAGCAAAAAGTTTTAAGCCTGGAAAATGCGATTGAAAAAATGACATCTAAACCGGCGCGAAAAATAGGACTAAAAAACAGAGGAGAGCTGAAAAAAGGATTTTTCGCGGACATAACGGTTTTTGATCCAAAAATCGTTATTGATAAAGCTGATTTTGACAATCCTTATCAGTATTCAGAAGGAATTGAGAATGTTATTGTTAACGGCAAGATAGTCATTGAAGACGGCAAGCACACCGGAGAGTTGGCGGGAAAGGTTTTAAAAAAAATAAGCGGATAGATATTTATGAAGGCAAATTTTTTTAAAAATAGCCATCCAAAACGGTTTCTAAAATTTTCCGCGGTTGGCATTGTGAATTTCGTAATTGATTTTTCTATTTTGAATTTGTTAAGTTTCCTGACGGGAATAAACAAGGGAGTTTTTGTCGCTTTTTTTAGCGCGATTTCTTTTTTAGTCGCGAATTTTAATAGTTATTTTTTAAACAGGAGCTGGACATTTAAAGAAAATAATAAAAATTCAAAATATAAATCTTTTTTAGCAATAAGCGTTTTGGGAGCGGTAATAAACATTTTTATAATTTATGTTTTTACAACTTTCATCAGCCAGCCTTATTTTTCGGATCTTGCCTGGCTTAACATCTCTAAAATAATCGCGACTGGTTTAGTAACATTTTTAAATTATTTCGGATATAAAAAGTTTGTTTTTAAAAATTATGAGGAAAAATAGAGCTATTTTAATTCTAAAATAAGATTGAAATATTTTTATGCGGAAACCAGTTTGTAACTGGTTTCTAGTGTTTAAAAAACACGAAAGGCTTTCTGTTTCTTCAAAACAAAAGAAACGGTTTGCAAATCTGTTCCCGCAATAAATCACGACCGATTACAACACTATAAAATTAATTTCCTGTTAAATTGTCCGGCATTATTTATAGTTCATCCAAATAAAAGTAAATAATTTTATTTTTGTCATCATTTTTTTATTTGCTATTTTTTACTTATCTGCTATACTAAGGCATAAAGAATTTGCGGGTATCGTATAATGGCTTATTATATCAGCCTTCCAAGCTGAGGACACGGGTTCGACTCCCGTTACCCGCTCTGATTTATAACTAGGGACTGCTAATTTTCATCTATTCTCGCTAGCTCCATACAGGTTGTCTAAAAACTATACCGGGTAGATTAAAGCCTTCGCTTTAATTTCTTGCCTAAGCCATTTTAAATTTGAGCGAGGACTCAAATTTACCCAAATAGGCAGGGTAATTCACTCCTCCTAAAATATTCTTATTTTTGTCATCCCGAGCGACGATAGGAGCCGAGGGATCTGTGAGCGGATAAAATGTAATTTGTTAAAATAGCTTAAATTAAGCAAAACATAATTGCGCTTACAGATTCCTCCACTCCGCTTGCTCGTGCCTCGCTCGCTCCGGTCGGAATGACAGGTTTATTTTGTCAAGAGTGAATTACCCTGCCCAAATGGGGACTTTTTAGACAGCCTGTATGGAGCTAGCGACCAGTTTAGAAATACCTTAAAAAATAATTTAGCTTATTTTAGCCAATCCTACTCGGAAATCCCCCTAGCCCCCTTTTTCAAAGGGGGAACGATTGAAGAAAATCAGCAATTCCTAATTAATAAATCTTATAACTAAATAAACTCTTATGAGACAATACCCCATAGAAAAAATCCGCAATATCGGAATTATTGCGCACATAGACGCTGGAAAAACAACAATGACTGAGCGAGTTTTGTTTTACACTGGAATAAGTCATAAAATTGGAGAAACTCATGACGGCGAAGCGACAATGGACTGGATGGAGCAAGAACAAGAACGAGGAATTACAATCACTTCGGCAGCAACTACTTGCGTTTGGAAAGAGCATCAACTAAATATTATAGACACTCCCGGGCATGTTGATTTTACGGCGGAAGTAGAGAGAAGTTTGCGAGTTCTTGATGGCGGAGTGGTCGTTTTTGATGGTGTGGCAGGAGTGGAATCGCAGAGTGAAACGGTATGGCATCAAGCAGATAAATATAGAGTACCACGAGTTTGCTTTATCAATAAAATAGATAGAATGGGAGCGGACTTTTATAAAAGTTTTAATTCTATCAGAGAACGACTTAATAAAAACGCTGTTGCTGTTCAACTGCCGATTGGCGCGGAGGAAAATTTTGAGGGGGTGATAGATCTGGTAAGCAAGAAAATGTATTATTTTGAAGGCGATCATGGAGAAAAAGTGGTTGAGGGAAAAATTCCCGAAGAAATGAAAGAAAAAATTGAAGATTGGCGAAGTGAAATGGTGGAAAGAGTGGTTGAACACGACGATGAACTGATGGAGAAATATTTAGCGAATGAAGAAATAAGCGAAGAGGAATTAAAAAAAGGAATTAGAAAAGCGACCATAGAAAACAAGATTTTCCCGGTTTTAGTTGGAACAGCTTTGAAAAATAAAGGTGTGCAACTTGTTCTTGACGCTGTTAATGATTACTTGCCTTCGCCTGTTGAAGTTCCCGCTATCAAAGGAATTAATCCGAAAACCGAAGAAGAAGAAATTGAAAGAAAAGCTTCCGATGACGAACCGTTGGCGATTTTGGTTTTCAAAGTAGCGACCGATCCATTTGTCGGACAATTGGCGTTTTTTAGAGTTTACTCCGGAGTGTTAAAAGCTGGATCGTATGTTGTTAATTCCACTAATGGCAAGAAAGAAAGAATTGGAAGAATCTTGAAAATGCATGCTAATCATCGCGAGGAAGTTGATGAAATTCGCGCGGGAGATATTGCGGCGACTATCGGCTTGAAAAATACCACAACGGGAAATACTTTGTGCGTTGAAAAAGATTTAATAGTACTTGAACAAATTAGTTTTCCTGAGCCAGTTATTTCTATCGCTGTTGAGCCAAAAACAAAAGCGGATCAGGAAAAAATGGGACTTGCTCTTAAAAAGCTCTCTGAAGAAGATCCGACTTTTCAAGTTAAATCCGATGAGGAAACCGGACAAACGATTATTTCTGGAATGGGCGAGTTACATCTGGAAATTTTGATTGATAGAATGATGCGAGAAATGAAAGTGGAAGCGACTATTGGAAAACCGCGCGTTGCTTATCGGGAAGCAATTAAAGATACTGCCAAAGCGGAAGGAAAATATATTCGCCAATCGGGCGGACGCGGACAGTATGGTCATGTTTGGATTCGCATTGAGCCGTTAGAGAGAGGAAAGGGATTTGAATTTGTTGATGAGATTAAGGGTGGCGTGGTTCCGCAGGAATATATTAAGCCAACGCAAAAAGGAATTGAAGAGGCAATCAGCAAAGGAGTTATCGCCGGCTATCCCGTTGTTGATGTGCAAGTTACGCTTTATGACGGATCATATCATGAGGTTGACTCGTCTGAATCCGCCTTTAAAATCGCTGGTTCTCTTGCTTTTCAAGATGCGTTTAAAAGAGCAAACCCTGTTTTATTAGAGCCGATTATGAAAGTGGAAACGACTACCCCGGAACAATTTATGGGCGATGTTGTTGGTGACTTAAGCTCCAAACGCGGGCAGATTGAAAATATGGGAGAACGGGGACAAGCAAAAGTTGTTACTGCTTTTGTTCCTCTTGCTTTAATGTTCGGCTACGCGACACAATTGCGATCTATGACCCAGGGCAGGGGAAATTACACGATGGAATTTGATCATTATCAGGAAGTGCCAAAAAATATCCTAGACGAAATTATTGGAGAAAAGGAAAAGAAGTAATATTATCGCAAAATGATATGGCGCAATCGCAATCTTTGTAAAAGGGGGAGACAGCCAGGGCTGGCTTATTCTAAATAAAATAAACCTGTCATTCCGACCGAAGCGAGCGAGGCACGAGCAAGCGGAGTGGAGGAATCTGTAAACGCAATTATGTTTTGCTTAATTTAAGCTATTTTAACAAATTACATTTTATCCGCTCACAGATCCCCGTTCGGCTGCGCTCAGGGCAAGCTCTCGACTCCTATCGTCGCTCGGGATGACAAAAATAATGAAAAATTAGTAGAACAAGCCAGTCATGGGGAGGCAGTTAAATTGTGTGTGAGTCTGAGAAATCCATAAAACTTCAAAGTAATTTTATGAGTGATGATTTAGTAAAAAAACAAAGGCCAAGTGATGAGAGCAATGAAAGCAATGAGAGCAATGAAGAACATAGCGAATATTTACAGGAAGAAAAAGATGAGTTCGGTATGGAAGAATATGGCTATGATCTTAATAGTAAAAAAAAGGAAGACGAACAGAAAAAGAGTGATGATGATAAAGACAGTGACGATGAAGGGGATAGAGATGCTAAATCGCGTGAAGAAGATGAAGAATATAGAAAGAGACTAGACGATTTGGAAATGTTGAGAAAAATGAGAGAAGAGAAAAAAGCGAAGGATTTGAAAATTGTGAAGGATAGGGAAGAAAAAAGAGAAGAAGAGGAAAAAAAGAAAGAAGAACAATGGGGATCAGACGAAACGGAAAAGAAAGAAGAAGATAAATTTATAGCTGGAGAAAAAGTAGAAAAAAAAAGATTTTTTGGTCATAAAAAAGAAAAAGGGGTTTTCAGACACAAAAAACTGTTTAATTTTAGCACGAAAGGAATAAAAAAAATAGGCAAAAGATATAAAAAGGTTCATGGAATTTCTTCTCGGAAAAAGCGCGATTTTTTAAAACTTCTTGAAGTATATAATCCAAGCAAGTCAGTTTTAACCAAAAAAGCTTTTGATAATTTTTCAAGGAGATTTAAAAGTAAAAGATTTACAGGACCTAATTTTGATAGAATGAGAAAAGAGGGAATTGATTTAAAAGGGGCTAGAAAAAAATTTGGGAAGAGAGACCTTGATAAACTAAGAAGGGGAATAACCGGAGAAAAGGATCCGCACAAATACAAAAGCGAGATTTCAGGTAAAAAGAGCTCAAGTTCAAGAAATTCAAGTTCAAGAAATTCAGGTCCGAGAATAACAGCAAAAGTGAGATAACCGTTTTTAATTTTAATTTATGGGTTTATTATTTTGGGTAGCGGTGTTTATTGTCAGTTTAATTGTGTTGATAAAATCGGCTGATTTTTTTACCGAGAGCAGTGAAAAGGTCGGTATAGATTTAAAAATTCCGCCGTTTATAGTTGGAATCGCGATAATCAGTCTCGGGACTTCGCTGCCGGAGCTTGCGACTTCGGTTGTGGCTGTGTTTAAAAACGAAACAGAAATAGTCGCGGCTAATGCCATAGGATCAAATATCGCAAACATTCTTTTGGTTATTGGGATTGCGTCTATTGTCGCTAAGAAAATGAGTATTAAAAGAAGTTTGATTAATCTTGACTTGCCGCTTCTCGCTTGCGCGACTACTTTAGCTCTTTTTATTCTGCTTGACGGAAAAGTTGTTTTTCTGGAAGGAGTTGTTCTGTTACTTGCTTATTTAATTTATTCTTTTTATATAATTTCATCTGGAAAAGAAAGAAAGATTTTAAGTCATACCGCAAGCCATGAAAAAAATGTTCATCATCACAAGAGAGCAAAGCTAAAAACTTTTAAAAAATTTTGGAATTATAAACCAAAAATTGAAATCGGAGTTATTTTAACATTAATAGGGAGTGCGATTTTTATTTATCTTGGCGCGAATTATACGGTGGAATCTATTATAAAAATATCAGAGATATTAAATATCGGAACCTCGATAGTCGCAATGAGCGCCGTTTCCATTGGGACCTCGCTTCCTGAATTGGTCGTTTCTGTCGGAGCGGTGATGAAAAGAAAATACGAGATAGCGTTGGGAAATGTCTTCGGATCAAATATATTTAACACTTTAATAGTTATCGGAACTCCCGCTTTAATTTGCGATTTGAAAGTTGATGAGGCTACATTCTCTATCGGAATTCCATTTTTAATCGGCGCAACAGTTTTATATGTTTTTTCGGGAATTTCAAGAAAGATTTATAATTGGGAAGGAATGATGTATTTAATGATCTACCTTTTGTTTTTAATCAAGATTTTTGGAATAGCATAAATGGGCTTGACATTTTGGCAGGAATGTGATATTGTAAAAAGTATTTTATGGATATTTTAGAAAAGAAATATTTTAAGAAGTATCGGGAAAAGATAAGTGTTGATTTAGTAACTTATTTTAATGGTTTAAAAAAATCTCCGAAAATTGCCTTAAAATATCTAACTGAGACTTCGGCGGTATATTCGTCAAACATAGAGGGAAATCCAATGGATCTAGATTCTTTTATGAATGCCAAGGCGTTTAAGCAAAAAGCTAAACCGAAAGAATATTCTGAGATTGTAGAATTAGTCGGCGCTTATGATTTTGCTCAAGAAAATAAATTAACGGAAAATAATTTATTGAAAGCGCATGAGATGTTGTCAAAGTCGTTCTTAATTAAAAGTCAAAGAGGAAAATATCGGAACGGTAAAGTGGGAGTTTTTAATCAATACGGCTTGGTTTATTTGGCAATAGAGCCGGAGAATGTGGCGAAAGAAATGAAAAGTTTTTTCGTGGCGATTAGTAAATTATTAAAGCAAGATTTGAATATTAAAGAAGCGTTTTACTTTGCTTCAATGCTACATTTGGTGTTTGCTCACATTCATCCTTTCCAAGACGGAAACGGTCGCGTGGCGCGGATTTTGGAAAAATGGTTTTTAGCGTCAAAATTAGGAGATAAAGTATGGCTGATTCAGTCGGAGAAATATTATAAAGAAAATATTAAGGCGTATTATCAGAATATAAATTTGGGAGTTAATTTTTATGAGTTGGACTATGACAAATGTTTGCCGTTTTTGCTGATGTTGTCGAGAGCGATAGTTTCTCCTTTATAAAATAGCTCCTCTTTTGTAAAAGGGGTTGGGGGGATTTCCGGATTTACTTAGCCGTTGATGTTGGCTCTACTTTTCTGAGTGAAGTCCTGTGTGAAATCACAACAGGCTCCAGTTGGGAGACTGGAGCCAACGAAGAAATTTGTTTTAGATAAATTAATTGGTTTAAATTAAAAATATGAAGGAAAAAATAGATTTTCTTGATTGGCAAAGAAATAATTTGTCCAATGAGGAAATAGATGAAATTTATAGCAAAGAAAGCGCAAAAGAATCTAAAGATTCGGAGGATAAAACAGAAGAGGATAAAACATTGCGGAAATTAGGAGAAGAATTATTTAGTATTAATTCTGAATTAGAAAAAAATCCAAACGATACAAAATTAACAGAAGAGTATGTAAGGGTAAATGCTGAGATCAAAAAACTAAAAGAGCAAGGATTAAGCAGAGAAAAAAATCTTGGTGAGTTAGTTAGTTTAAAAGAAGCTATTGAAAACAATAAAGGGCTTTTTGATAAAGACGGAATTAATTCTAATGCGTTGGAAAGCGATGTCAATAAACTTATTAAAAACGCAGAGAAAGATGAAGGGGCGAGTGTTGAAGATTATCCCGAAATAGTTAAAGGAGCGATGGAATTATTGGCTGAAGAAGGAGAAGATAGTTTTAAAAAATCAGAAGAATCAGAAAAATCGAAAACGGTTGTAGAAAATTTAATAAGAAAAAAACCGAGTGAAGAAGTGTCTAAAGCGGGAGGAGCGCCGGAAGAAACAATTGAAACTGGCATTGTTTCTTTGGCTGAAGAATTGGGAGTTGAATTGAAAGATGATTTTAGGAAAGATGTTGAGAAATTAGAGAAAATTAAAAACAGAGAAGCAGATATAGACGCTGATTTTATTGAGAAATTTCGCGAAAAATATTTAGATAAAGATGATACTAATTCTGGGAATGAAAAAGAAATAAGAAGAGAAACGATAAGTTTATTTTTAGATGTTAAAAAAATGTTAGATGAAGCTGGGAGAGAAGGAACGGGGGAGCCAAAAGAACCAACAGTAGAGATAACGAAAGAAGAAGCGAAACCGTTAGAGGTGGACGAAAAAGAGGCTGAAGAATTAAGAAAGGGTGAAATAAGAAAAATAAACAAGATGTTGAAAAAGTTTAGAGAAAGTGGGACTAAATTAAGGATAAAAGAAGGAGAAAATCCTAATTTTATAGTTACTGAATTTCCCGATGAAGGTGTGAATAAAAGCGAAGGAGACTATGTCGCTTTAAAAAATGTGGATGAAGAAGGGGATATAAGAACCATAAGTCGCGACGCTTTATATAATTTAAACTCGGAAGCTGTGGAATTTAGAAAAGCGGTAGAAGAAGAAATAGAAGACGCGAAGGACAGCGTAGTGGAGAAAATAATAAAAGAAGAAACAACAGAGGGTGATAGTTTAGGAGAAGAGATAAAGATTGAAGATATAGAAAAAACAACAGGAAAAGAAGCTCCGACTGTTGAATTGCGGAAAGAAATTGGTGAAATGAGCGTTGGGGAATTGGACACTGAAATAGAGAGAATATATAAAATAAAAGAAGAAGCGGAAGGTCGCGGTGTTATTTTTGAAGAAATTATTAAAAATGACGAGTATCTTGCGGAATATTTAAAAGATCTTGAAAATGCCAAAAAAGAAAAGGTTAAAGAAACTACGGAGAGAGGTACTGATACGGAAACAGAAGGAGAACCAGAACTGGAAGGAGAAAACGAAACAGAAAAAGAAAAAATGCCGGAGGATTTGAGAGAAGCGATTGAGAAGTTGCGGGGTTTTGAGATTGAAGCAAATGAGAGAGTAGCTGACAGACCTTTGGGAGACAAAGATCTTGCCAGAAGATATACAATGGGCGATAAATTGCTGACTCCCAAAGAAATTGAAATTGCGAAAAATGCCGGATTGGAAAGAGCTTCAGTGTCCGGCGCGAGACTTGATACCATAGGAGCCAATATGGCCGCTACCGAACATATGACTCCCGAAGAAGCCAGAATAGAATCGGCTAGAATTAAAGAAGCGTTGGAAATTGCGTTTTTGAAGAGAACATCTGAATTGAAAATAGAATCAGAAGAACAAAAAGTGGAAGTAGGAAGAAGGGGATTAGCGGGAGAAAAAGTTGAAGCGGTTGATAATTTTGAAGGAGCGGCTAAAAAAGGAATAAAAGGAAGAATAAAAGAGCCTATTTTGGGAAGCGGAAAGAAAAAAGAGACTGAAGAAAGCGCTGGTGTGGAAAAAGATGCTGTAATTACCAGAAAAACCAAACTGGAAGAAATTCCGGATATTGTTCAAAAAGCGAATGATTTTAATGAACTGCTAAGAATAGCAGAAAGTTTGGAAAATAGGTATATGACAAAAAAATCAAGAAAATTTCTTAAGAAATTCAGAGATTGTTTAAATCGTTTAAAAGAAGAAGGTGAATACAAAGGTTTGGACACGGAGTTGAATGAAATGAGAAGTGATTTAGATTCAAAGAAATTTGGTGAAGATGGAAAAGTAGTTCTTGAAAGTTTTTTGGATCGCGTTGAATATATCCGTGATAATCTAGAAACGGGAGAAATTCCAGTGGACGATTCTCAAGAAGATGATGAAGTGGTAGGTTCTAGTGCGACTGAAATTCCGGCAAGCGATTCTTCGGAAACGAAAAATGAAACAGATAAAATAAATCCGGAAATAGCGGAAGCTGAAAAGAAAGTCGTAGAGTTTATAAGCGACATAACCACTAATGTGGAACAGATAGAAGCTGTTTATGATGGATTAAAAAAAATAAAAAAGGATGATAATGAATCTTTTGGCAAGTTTTTCAAAAAAATAAGCAACCCTCTTATAAAAAAATATTTGGAAAAGGACGATAGAATATCAGAAATAAAAAGGATGACAGTAGGCGAGGTTTTTGCCGGTATTGAAAAGTATATAAAAGGGAAAAAATAAAAGACAATAATAATTTTACTTTAACAAAAACCTATGAAACTAATCAACGATAAAATAATAAGCGGTCTTAATGAAGAGTTGGGATTGAGGTTTTTATCGGAAGAAAAAAGAAGCGAGATTTTAACAAGAGTTTTGGAACTTGTCAGCAAAAGGGCGGGAATGAGAATTGTGGAAAAATTTAGCGACGAAGAGACGGCGGAATTTAACAAAATTCCAAAAGACAATCTTGAGCAAATGGAAGATTTTATGCTCGCCAAAAATTCCGGCGCGGAAGATATTTTTAGCAACGAAGCGGAAAAAGTGAAAGAAGAACTGTTGAGCGCGAAAATGTGATTTACCGTTGGCTCAGTGTCTCTGACCTGAATGTCCGCTGGCTTCATAGTGACGATAGTCCTGTGGAGCTTGACTGCAAGCCGCTATTATTTTATACAAATTTGCCAATACGGAAAATTGCATTAAGGCTCCACAGCCCTACGGGACTATGGAGCCAGCAAAAGAAGAATTGTTGAATGCGAAAATGTGATTTACCATCTTGCATTGTCATTCCCGCGGAGGCGGGAATCCAGATGAAATTTTATCAAACATTATTCAAAAATAAGTGTTTTGCAAACAAATTAACCGTAATATTAACTGATACTTCAACCGTTATAATGATATTTTGAAGACTAAAGATATTGTGCCTGGATTCCCGCCTCCGCGGGAATGACAGTATGATGGTTCAGGTCAGGAGACACTGAACCAACAGAATTATTTAATGGACTAAACAAAAGGCTCCAGTCAGGAGACTGGAGCCAACGAAGATGAATTAACAGAAACAAGTTCAAGAATGACACAAGTTTTATTTCACAAACAAAAAATGAATAGCCCAACCGACAAAGAAAAAATTGAGAAATTGAGAAATTTGTATAACAAATTTTATTCTAAAGTGGTTGTTTTGAAAAAAAGGCAGTTGGAACTATTAGAGAGGGCGAAGAAGCTGGTTGAAGAGAAAAAAATGAGGGAGATTAGAGATAGGATTAAGAAATAATTTTTATAATAAATTTATGGAATTACCAACAAATGAAGAACAAGAAGGAATAAACAAGAGAGCAAGAAAATATTGTGAGGAGGTTTCATCTGCCGAAAATTCGAAGGAAATAAGAGATGAAACCTTGAAAAATGTTAATGAAGAAACAGCAGAGGTGTTGGATGCGGGCGAACAAACAACGGAAACAGCAGAAAAGCTGGGTGATAATGATTCTGAAGGGGGAGAGATTATAGTTGAAACACAAAAAATAACGGATGAAACTGAAGAAAACAGGGCGAATACCGTGGATGCTATAGAAGGAGTTGGTGTTGAAACTGATATTTCAAAGATTGACGCTGATGAAATAGAAGGTGGAATGAGAGAAGATAGGCAAAAATATGAAGATGAAACTGCTAAAATAAATAAAGAGTGGGAAGAAAAGAGTGAGGAAGACAAGAAAGAAGAGATAGAAGAATACAAAGAGGAAACGGAAAAAGATCCGCGGGTAATGGAAGTCCGGGAAAAAATGGAAAGGGAGAAGAAAACTATGGGGGAATGCGTGGAGGAATTACGGAAAGAAACGAAAGACATTGTCAAAAACAGATCATTGGCGATGGCGGCGATTCAGGAACAGTTGAATAAAGGAGCAAACTTTTCCGAGTTAAGCGGAGTTGATCAAATTGACCAAAAAGAAGCGAAGACGGCATTGGGCGAAATATCGCGAATCGCCAACAACAGATTGACAAACGAAAAACTTAATTATCTGTTGCAGTTTGAAGATAATCTTGGAGATTTGTTAAACGAACATAAAAACCGTGAATCCACGATAGAAAATTTTGAAGAAATAGTTAAAATGATAGGGGATTTTGAAGATCGCTTGAGAGAATTTGAAGAGATGGGAGAAATAGAACAGCAAGAAGCGAGAGAAGAAATAAAAGGTCTTGTCGGTTGGTTGGAAGAAGTTTATAAAAAAAATCCGAAGTTGTGGAAATATTTGCTGGGGATCGGAGTGGTAGCGGGAGTTTTAGTTTTAGCTTCAATATTCGGAGTGCCGGTGAGCGGACTGGAAGGAGAAATACCGTTTGGATGGAGAGAGGCGAAGATAGCCGGAGCCGGCGCGGCTGCGATTGTGTCCGGAGGCTATCTTCTCTTTTCAAAAAGAATGGCTGGGACCAGAAATGACTTAAAAGAAGGCGCGAAATTTCTTTCAGGCGGTTTGCTTGGCGGAGCGTTTATGCTTGCGGGTTATCTGTTTGATGAAAAACGCAGGGATGATTTTATGAAAAAAGCATCCGGCGTGGATTTTCCGGGATGGTATTATTCGCTGGCGCCAAAGAAAGAGGATAGCGGGAAGTAGCAAGTTAAGAAAACCAGCTAATATAATCTTTGCTTAAAACTCAAATAATTTTCGTTTTACTGCAGTCTCTCAGCAGAGGGCTGTAGCGGGGTAAAATAGATTTAAGCGTGATACTGACCCATCTGCGCTTAATCTCCTTTGTCTTAATAATCTCCCCTGTCATTCCCGTGAAGACGGGAATCCAGGAGAAATATCATCAATCATTATTTTTATAACAAAAAGTATCGCAAACAAATTAAAAGCAATGTTTTATAATACTTCAGCAATTATAATAATATTAACGATTAAAGATATTTCGTCTGGATTCCTGCCTCCGCAGGAATGACAACTACAAGGGAGTGCAGGTGGGTCAGAAGCGCAATGGGGTTGACAGATCCTGTTTTTTTGATGTATGATGAACTGTTCTGAGAATAGTCAGCTTGTTTTCAAAAAAAACAGATGCCGGCTGTTTCAGGATTTGCCTGTGGAATGTACATTAGACAATATATACAAGGAGGAAATGATGATGAGAGAAGAAGAACTAGGAGTAGAAAAAGAGAAAAGTTTGTTTTCCGTTGCAAACATTTTTCTTGCATTCTCTATCGTGGCTTTTGTATCAGCGATCGCTTTTGTTTTTACTGGGATAGCGGGATTGGTTCTGACGATTCTGTTTATTCTAGTGATTATAGTTGGCATATATTCCATATATGTCTTCTTTGCCCCGAGAAATTTGTTTTTCACGGGAGTGCAAGAAGGAACAGCAATAGCGATTATGGTAGGAACAGGAGCGCGCGCCGCTTTTGTTGACGCTAAAATGAATCTTAAAGGATTTGCGTTTGACGAAGATTGGAATATTGTTTCAGCTGGAACGATCAGGAGAAAAACAGAAAGTATTTTTGAGAAGCTTGGTTTGGGCGGACTTGCGTCCGTTGGAATTCCAGGAATTCATAGAATCCACGAATATCTTTTTGATTGGTCGTCAATGCTCCAGAATGGAGAAATCAAGCCACACAAAGAGTCGCTCAACTATATCTCTCTCAGACAAGATATATACGCGACAAGGTTACTTGAAGCTGAGACAGGTCAATCAATGGTTCCTGTAGATATTACCTTGCTTATAACAGCAAAGGTGATCAATCCATATAAGGCGCTATTTAGGGTTGAAAATTGGCTGGAATTTGTGATAAACAGAGTTAAAGTTCCAGTCAGGGATTATGTTGCTGGCGAAGAAAATCCCAGAAGACTTATTATAGAAAAAGAGGAGCTGGGAAAATTATTTCTTAGAAAGCTTGAAGATTCAGGAGATCTTGAATATTTCAGAAAAGAAATTGGAGTTGAAGTTTTAAAAGTTGAAACTCCCAAGATAGATCTTGGAGAGTTGCAAAAAGTTGCAACGGCTGAATGGGAAGCTGAACAGAAAGGAAACGCGGAGGTTGCCAAACAGACGAAAGAGGGAGAGGCCTATAAAGCGAAAAGAGTGCGAGAGAAAGAAGCCGATATGGATTATCTTGACGGAGTTTACGGCAAAGTTCAAGAATTTGGAGATTTAGGAACGACTTTGAGATTCCTTGATACTCTTAGCGATGCCGCAAAAGGACCAAGCAATACCATAATTCCATTCGGAATGATACAGGATATTGCAAGGCAAGTTCTGGGAACCAAATCTTCTGAAATTACTGGACTGCTTGGAGAAGGTATAACAAAAGAAGACATAGAGAATCTAAAGAAAGTAGTCAAAATGAGAGAAAAAGATTAGGAGGTAAGCTAAGAATGAATCTTGCAACTATTGCGATTGTTGCGATAATTTCTCTTTTACTTCTCCTCTTATTTTTTGTAGTTTTGATAGTAATAGGATTAGGAGCAAGTAAGAAGGAAAAAACGAGCAAAGCAACTTCCACCACCACTTCCACTTCTTCCAAACTTAAAAATTTTTGGGAGGAGCATGACATTTGGGGGAAAATAGTAGTTCTTATTTTCGGAGCTTCTATTTATCTCCTTGCATGGCTAATATACAGTTAACAGGGACCGTAACGACGGAACAATCCCTGTTTTTTTTATTGTTGCTAACAATTTCGCTTTTGTTTTTTTTATAATGTGTTATAATTCCATTAAGGAGTTTGAGGATTCTATTTTGGTTAGAAGACGATGAAAAGATTAAATCGTAAATTTAGAACTAGATTTCAGTTTATGTTTAAAAAAGTAAATCCCCGCCAGAATTTTCCGGAGATGGAGAAGAATGTCTTGAAGTTTTGGCGGAAAAATAAGATATTTAAAAAATCTGTAGAAGGTAGGGGCGGGTCGCGACCCGCCCCTACTTACAGTTTTTTTGATGGACCGCCGTTTGCGACCGGACTTCCTCACTATGGGCATGTCGTGGCAAACTTGATGAAAGATGTTGTGCCAAGATATTGGACAATGCGCGGATATAAAGTTGAGCGGCGTTGGGGATGGGATTGCCATGGATTGCCGGTTGAGAATTTGATTGAAAAAGAACGGAAAATAAAAAACAAGCAGGAGATTGAAGAATGGGGAGTTGATAATTTTAACAAGGCGTGCTGTGATTCCGTTCTTCGTTATGCCGATGAGTGGAAAAAATTTATTCCGAGAATTGGCCGCTGGGTTGATATGGAAAA
Source organism: Patescibacteria group bacterium (assembly GCA_034659355.1). Lineage (GTDB taxonomy): Bacteria > Patescibacteriota > Minisyncoccia > JAHIHE01 > JAGLIN01 > JAYEHC01. The sequence continues at coordinate 23,302 of JAYEHC010000097.1, forward strand.
TGACTATCGGACGATGGATTGGAAATACACAGAATCAATCTGGTGGGTTTTTTCGGAGCTTTACAAAAAAGGGTTGGTTTATGAAGGCTATAAATCAATGCATATTTGCCCGCGCTGTGAAACGACTTTATCTAATTTTGAAGTAACGCAGGAATATAAATATATCACGGATTTATCAGCGACAGTGAAGTTTAGATTGAAAGCGGGACAAAAAATAGGAAATTTCAAAATTGATGAAAATACTTTTGTTTTGGCGTGGACGACGACGCCGTGGACACTGCCGGGAAATGTGGCTTTGGCGGTGGGTGGTAGTATTAAGTATCAAGTAGTAAGTATTAAGGGAAAAAATGAAGAATATATTTTAGCGAAAGACATATATGATGAGTTATATAATAAAGACGATAAGAATCCGATGAAATTAGCTTTTGATCTTGTTTACGCTGATAATAAGAAAGAAGGAGAAAAAGCTGTAAAGGGTCCTAAGGAGATAATTGAATTTAAAGGCAAGGAACTAGTTGGGTTGGAGTATGAACCTCTTTTTGATTATTATTCCAAAAAAGAAGATTTGAAAAATAAAGAAAATGGTTGGAAGATTTACGCGGGAGATTTTGTGACAACGGAAGAGGGGACAGGTGTGGTGCATATTGCGCCGGCGTTTGGGGATGATGATATGAAAATGGCGGAGAAACATAATCTACCGTTTGTTCAGCATGTTGGAATGAACGGAAGATTTAGGGATGAAGTTGTGGATTTTAGAGAAAGAGGAGATTTTTTAACACACCCCATCCGCTTCGCGAATTACCCCTCTCAAGAGGGGAATAAATCTCAAGAGGGAAATGAGAAAAATAAGAGTAATGAGACCGGTGTTGGTTTAGGCAGGGAAGTAAAGCCGAAGAGAAATCCGAGGGAGACGGATGAGAAGATTGTGAAATGGCTGGAAGAAAATAATAAATTATTTAGCAAAGAAAATTATAAGCATAGTTATCCGCATTGCTGGCGGTGCGATACACCTTTATTAAATTACGCGACAAGTTCTTGGTTTGTAAAAGTGACGGAAATAAAAGACAAAATGGTGAAGAATAATCAGAAAGTGAACTGGACGCCGGAATATATTAAAGACGGACGGTTTGGCAAATGGCTGGAAGACGCGCGTGATTGGGCAGTTTCACGAAGCAGATTTTGGGGGGCGCCACTGCCGATTTGGCGATGTGGAAAATGCAAAAAGATTGAAGTAATAAATTCTATTGATGATCTAAGAAGTAAGACGCCTCAAAAAATAACTAAGTTTATTTTATTGCGTCATGGAGAAAGCGAAAGCAATGTTTTAAAAGTTAAAGCGGGCGGATCTAATAAATATGGTTTGACTGAAAAAGGAATTAGGCAGTGCGAGACGGTAGCGAAAGATTTAAAAAATCAGAAAATTGATTTTATAGTTACTTCTCCAATCAAGCGTGCCAAGCAAACAACGAAAATAATAAACAAAGAATTAAATTTGGAAGTTATAGAAAATGATTTAGTAAAAGAATATGATTTTGGAAAATGGAATGGATATTCAGAAGAAGATCTTTTAGGAAAAAGCGAATTGTATGATGAATATGAAAAAATCAAGGAATCTGGCAACAATGAAGAAAGATATAATTTTGCTTTTGGCGGAGACGGAGAATCAAGACAGGATGTTGAAAAGAGAGTTAGAAAATTTATAAATGAATGCGCGCGAAAATATTCCGGAAAAAATATTTTGGTTGTCGCGCATGGCGGGATAAACGCGATGTTCAATAGAATTATAAACGAATACTCAATTGAAAAGACTTTTATAGCAGAGTTTTCTTTTGGAAACGCGGAGCAAAATGTTTTTTACACCACTGAAAATGGCAAGAGATTTGATTTGCATAAACCGAATATTGACAAGGTAGAAATAAAATGTTCTCAGTGCGGAGGAAAGGCGAAAATAGTCGGCGATGTTTTTGATTGCTGGTTTGAATCAGGCTCTATGCCTTACGCGCAATGCCATTATCCGTTTGAAAACAAAGATAAATTTGCCGAGAGTTTTCCAGCCGATTTTATCGCTGAAGGGATAGATCAAACGCGTGGCTGGTTTTATACTTTGATGGTTTTATCAACGGCGCTTTTTGATAAGCCGGCTTTTAAAAATGTAATTGCCAACGGAATAGTGCAAGCGGAAAACGGGCAGAAAATGAGCAAGCGGCTGAAAAATTATCCCGAGCCGAATTTGCTGGTTGAAAAATACGGCGCGGATGCGTTGCGATATTATTTACTGACTTCTCCCGTAATGAAAGCGGAAAATCTCAATTTTTCTGAAAGAAGTGTAGAAGAAGTTTTGAAGAAATTTATTTTGACTTTATGGAATGTCTATTCTTTTTTGGTGATGAACGCTGGCGACAAAATTCCTCCTACCCCCTTTGCGAAAGAGGGAGAACAAAATATTCCCCCTTTGAAAAAGGGGGTTAGGAGGATTTTAAAAAGTTCTCCAAATCTTTTAGATAAATGGATTTTGTCGGAGTTTAATATTTTGGTTGAAAAAGTAAATAAGCAAATGCAGGATTACGATTTAGTAAAAGCTTCAAGACCGTTGCGGGAATTTGTTGATAAATTATCAAATTGGTTTGTGCGACGATCACGAAAAAGATTTGCTTCAGAGAATATAAAAGACAGAGATCTTGCGTTTCAGACTTTGCATTATGTTTTAATAGAATACACAAAACTCCTTGCGCCGTTTATGCCATTTTTGGCGGAAGAAATTTATCAGAATCTAACAGACAATAAAGAATCGGTTCATCTTGAAGATTACCCTGTCGCTGATAAAAAAATGATTAACAAAAAAGTTAGCGATGAAATGAATTTTGTGAGGGATGTAGTTGCGTTGGGGTTGGCGATTAGAGCGAAAAATAGTTTTAAGGTGAGGCAACCGTTATGGAAATTAGAAATTGGGAAATTGGGAAATTGGGAAATTGAAG
>JAYEHC010000098.1:0-7881 GCA_034659355.1 Patescibacteria group bacterium
AAACTTAATTGTGAGATATAACAATAATTATAATTTTTTAATTTATAACATAGAAAACAATATGAAAAAAGAATGCAGAATAAAACACTTTCCAGTATCATTTTTTTCAATGATTTTAGGAATGACTGGTTTCACCATGAAGAAGAATAGAGAGTTTTGAAAAATGGAATTCAGATTGTTTAAGCCAGTTTTTCAAATCTCTCCTAGTTTCCCCTTATCCAAGGGGAGGAATAATTGGAGAAAATCAGCAGCTCCTATTTATTTTATTTATCATTTTTAACATTATGATAGAACTAGAAAAAACTTATTTAATAAAAGATCTTCCAAAAAATCTAAAGGGTTGTAAATTCAAAGAAATAATTGATATTTATATTCCTAAATCTAGTAATCATTCTAAATTGAGAATTAGAAAAGATGGAGATAAATTTGAAATGACTAAAAAAGAACCTGTCTGCGGTAAAGATTCATCATGTCAAAGAGAACAGACAATAGTTTTAACTGATGTTGAATTTAATGCTCTTAATAAAATTAAAGGCAAGAGAATACATAAACTTAGATATCATTATGATTATAATGGTAGGACTGCTGAAATTGATGTGTTCCAGGATCTATTGAAAGGTCTTGTTCTTGTAGATTTTGAGTTTGTAACTTTAAAAGAAAAGGATAATTTTAGAATGCCTAATTTTTGTCTTGCGAATGTTACGCAAGAGGTTTTTGTCGCCGGTGGTGTGATTTGCGGTAAAAGTTATAAGGATATTAAAAATGATTTAAACAGATTTAGCTATCGGAAGTTGTTTTTTAAATAATTTTTTATTTAAAAAAAATATATCATTTTTGGAAAATTTGAGAAAGATTATTAAAATTATACTATGGAAATAATTGCGTTAATTATTTTTTCTTTAGTAATGTTTCCAGTTTTAGAATAACTCGTGAATGGAGAGTTATTTTTTAATTTGTAAATATCTGTAAAGCAAAACTTATTATTGTCGGATATCTTGAAGATACCTATCGGAAACTTTCCCGATAACTCAAATCGGCGGTTTGGAAATGGCGCGCGCAGAGACGAGGCATTGCCTCGTTTCTACCGCCGTTTCCTTAATCAAAAAAGCGCCTTCGAGAAATCGGCGGCGTTTTTGAATAGAAGTAATTCCCTGTCAGCTTGCTACGGGGTAATTCATTTTGTCAGACCCGAGTCTTTCTGCTCGCCGAATTCAAACAAACCAAGTTTTTCCATTCTCCTATTAAACTCCGGAATTATATTCGCCTCGTGCGAATCAGGATGAAACTCCAATTGGTTATCGTCAATCGTGATCCGCCCGCCTTTTTTTTTGTATAATTTATCTTTTTTTATTCTCCCGCTTTGAACTTGAGCCAGTTTTTTTTCTAAATAATTGCCAGGCGTTCCAGACAAAATAATTTCCAAGAAACTGGAAATTAAACCAAGAATTTTATTTCTGCCAATGCTTCTAAATCCGCCAAGTTCCGCTGGCTGATAATTGCGCGCGTATTTTTTAATCCAGCTGTTTTCTTCCTGAAATTTTTTAAACAATTTTCTATCTTCTTTGTCGTTATAAACATTTGTCAAATGCAAATAACTTTGCGCGTTATACAAACTTTCAAAAGGAATTTTTAGCGATTCGTCCGTGATGTAGTGATTTAGGCAAATTTTATTTTTCGTAATGACACCGTGCCGTCTTACTCCTAAAAGAGAAGTTAGCAAAGTGATAAAAGTTCTCACAATCCAAATTCTTCCTTTTTTAGCGGTAATAATTAAATCTATATCCGATTCATTTTTGCTATTTCCCATTGCTAGCGATCCCGAGACCAAAACCATTTTTAGAAACGGCGCGATTTGCGCTATCCAAAACATCTTTTTCGCTTTTTTCCATTTCTGATCCGCGAGTTTTTTACGATTTAATCGTTGTTGAACAATATCTGTTCTCGTCTTCAAAAAATAAAATCCTCGTTTTTGACCAAGATATTTTTTTAAATACTCGCTGTTAGCCAACAAGAAAAATACTGAACTAAGTTCCGAAATTTCAGTATTTTTTTTATTTCCGCTTATCAAATACAAAAAAACCTCAAAGGCGGTAAGAGGATAATTTAAAATATCGTAGTAAATAATTGTCGTCAGAATTTGTTTTTCAAGAAAGGCTGGCATTCTAAAAATTAGAAGTTAATTTTTCAATTACTCCCTGCTGTAAAAAAACCAGCGCGCTAACTAACGCGCTAAAAAAAATGGTCGCTAACACCAATTTTTTGGTTAGCAAAAAAGAAGCGGTCGGTTCTTGATTTATTTTATCTTGAAAATTGGCAGAATTAAATTTTGCTTTGGGAGTATTTTCAATCCGAACAGGAACGACTATTTCTCCGCTTCCGTTTGTTTTATTTATGTAATCGTCAAGCCATTCTTTTGTCGTGAACCAATTCCGTCCCAATTTTTCGCCCTTCATTTTTCTGCGTCGGCAAAGCAAGCTAATATAATCCTGAGAATAATTAGTCAATTTCGCCGCCTCCGCAAGAGATATATATTTTATATTTTTATTGTCCATTGAAGTTCTAAAATTTTGTTTTTGCGCGCTAAGCGCTTGTAAATAAATAACCTTTCTAATTTCATTTCATCTTCACACCATCTTGTCTTGAAAAAACTTTCAGCATATAGCAATATCCCTCAACTTTTTTCAAACCAATCCGGCATAAAGCTGAGCGAACTTAGAAAATGTTATTTCTTTACAAGCGCCAAGCTATTTTTATTTTACAACAAATTTTATAAACAGGCAAAAAAGCGTTTATAATTTCAGATATTTTCCCGTCCAATTTTTCCGGCGCTTCACGATTTGTTTTGGCGTTCCTTCAAAAACAATTCGCCCTCCTTTATCTCCGCCCTCGGGACCGAGATCAATAATCCAATCAGCGCATTTAATCACATCTAAATTATGTTCTATGACCAAAACCGTATTTTTTCTATCCACTAATTTATTCAAAACTTTTAAGAGCTTTCTAATATCCTCAAAGTGCAATCCGACTGTCGGCTCATCAAGAATGTATAAAGTCTTTCCTTCTTTTGCCGGACGCGCCAATTCCGCGGCAAGTTTAATTCTCTGCGCCTCCCCTCCGGAAAGAGTTGTAGCGCTTTGCCCCAGTCTCATATAACCAAGCCCGACATCATTTAGGACCGAAAGTTTTTCAGATAATGCTTGCGTGTCTTTGAAAAAGTCAAGCGCCTGATTGACTGTCATTTCCAAAACAGAGGCGATATTTACTCCATGATATTCAATTTCCAGCGTTTCGCTATTATATCTTTTTCCGTGGCACTGTTCACATTCAACATAAACATCGGGAAGAAAATACATTTCAATTTTTGTCATTCCATCTCCCTTGCAACTTTCACATCTGCCTCCCTTAACATTGAAACTAAAATGTCCAGCTTTGTATTTTTTGCTTTTAGCTTCTTTTGTCGCGACAAATAATTCTCTGATATGCGTAAAAATTCCCGTGTAAGTGGCAGGATTGCTGCGAGGAGTTCTGCCAATCGGCGACTGATCAATGCTGATAATCTTGCTTATTTTTTTATCCCCGGTTATCGTTTTGTATTTTCCCGGTTCAGTTTGCGCGCGGTGAAGTTTTTTGGCAAGCGCTCTGGAAAGAATGTTATTAATCAAAGTTGATTTTCCCGATCCCGAAACTCCCGTTACACAAACAAACTTGCCAAGAGGAATGCTGGCGTCAATATTTTTTAAATTGTGTTCGCTTGCTCCTTTTATTATTATGCTTCCTCCGTTTCCTTTTCTATATTTTTTTGGCGTTTTAATTTTTCTTCTCCCAGAAAGATAATAGCCTGTCAGACAATCGCTTTTTTTAATTTCGCTGATCGTTCCTTTCGCCACAATTTTTCCTCCCGCCTCTCCGGATTTAGGACCCAGATCTATTATGTAGTCGGCGTTTTCTATAAAAAATTCATCGTGCTCAACAACCAAAACAGAGTTGCCGAGATCTTTTAATTTTTTGATAGCGTTAAAAAGTTTGCTGTTGTCTCTTTGGTGAAGACCGATTGACGGTTCGTCTAAAACATAAAGAATTCCTTGCAATTTTGAACTCAGTTGCGTGGAAAGTTTTATTCTTCTCGCTTCCCCGGAAGAAATCGTGTCTGATGATCTGGAAAGAGAAAGATAATCAAGCCCCATTTCCAATAAAAAATTAAGTCGTTCAATAATTTCTTTAATCAAAGCTTTTGATTGTGCTGAAGAAGAGCCGTTTAAACTTTGAAAGAATTTAAGCTCTTCAGAAATCGTCATTTTCGTTATCGCGCTGATTGATTTTCCATTAATTTTTACCGCTAGCGCGTTAGGATTAAGACGATCGCCGGAACAGCTGGAACATATTTTTTTGATCATATATTTTTCAAGTTCGTTGCAAATGTAATCTGAGCTGGCGTTATAATATTTTTGTTCCAAGATATTCACCGCTCCCAGAAAATCTCCGTGACTGGAAATTAGACAGCCTTCGTTTTTATCTTTCGGTTTAACAGACTTAATAAACTTTTTATTTTTTGTTCCATAATAAACTACTTCCAAATCTTTTTTGCTCATTTTCTCAACGGGAATATCAATCGGGATGTTATATTTTTTGTTGATATATTTCAAAGCATTGACATACTCGTCCCACTTATTAAGTAAATTCGCCCAAGGTCGGATAGCGCCCTCCAGCAAAGTTAGGGACTTGTTGGGAATTATCAGGTCCGGATTTATTTTCATTCTAACTCCAAGTCCTGTGCAATCGCAACAAGCGCCGGAAGGATTATTAAATGAAAAAAGACGCGGTTCAATATTGGGAAAACTGAGTTTGCATTTTTGGCAATAAAGATGATCGGAAAAAAATAGCTCTTTTGATTTACTGAATGCGGACAAGCGTTTGTTCGTTTTCAGTAAATCATCTTCGGAAAAATAATTGGCGATTACAAAACCTCCCGAAATGCCAATTGCCGTTTCAACGGAATCCAAAACGCTTTGATAACCGGTTTTATTTTCGCTAAACGAAAATCTGTCCACCACAACTTCTATTCGGCGTGGATTATTTTTATTGAAATCTATCTTAGATGCTTTGTCGGACAATATTATTTCTTCGTCTATTCTGAATCGCCGGTACCCCGCTTTTATATATTTTTCTATTATTGAGCCGTAGTTATCACCATCTTTTTGCGGAACGGGAGCCATAATAATAATCAAAGCGTTTTGGGGAAGTTTCATTATTTGATCAACAATTACTCCCGTATTTTGCTTATTTAATTCGCCTCCGCAATTAACGCAATGCGCTTCTCCTTGGGAAGAAAATAAAATTCTTAAGTAATCGTAAGTCTCAGTCATTGTTCCAACAGTTGAACGAGGATTTCTGGCGCTGCTTTTTTCATCAATAGCGATAGCCGGAGACAAGCCTTCTATTTGATCCACATCCGGTTTGTTTAAAAGGTTTAAAAATTGCTTTGGGTAATCAGAGATATTTTCCAAATATCTTCTTTGTCCCTCGGCGTAGATTGTGTCAAAAGCCAAAGACGACTTTCCGGATCCCGACGGACCTGTAATTACAACCAGTTTTTTTCTGGGAATATCCACGCTCACATTCTTTAAATTATGGACCCGCGCGCCTTTTATTGATATTTTTTCTTTATTCATATTTTAAATAGAGATATAAACTGTTTGCTATTGTACCATACTTTTAAAATAAATCAAGTCCATCGTCCTGAATTCTTAATTCAAAAACACCCTGATTTCTCAGGGGATGTTTTTTGGGCTGGGGGAAATTTGGATAGACGCACAGGTCAGTTCTCACGGGGAAGAAAAAATAATTTTGCCATCCTTTACATCAATAAAATAATGATAATCGCCAAGCGGTTCTAGCGAGAGAATATTTAATTTCCAGACTAGATAATATTTAAGAACTTTTTTATTTTCTTTTTTATAAATTACCAGTTCCGAATTCTTCAAATCAAAATTTTTACTATTCAAATCCGCGCTTAAATTCTCTTTGGCAATTTCGTACGCCTCTTCTTTTGTAATTTTTTGTTCAAGATCGGAAAGATTAATATCTGAGTCAAAATTAGATAAGTGTGAAACTACTTTTTTTTCTGCGCTGTCAATTAAAAAAGAAATGCTGCTATTGTCCACTAAAATATCTTGATGATATTGTTTATATTCAAGATGCCAGTTATTCTCCAGCTTTTCTATGCTTGTTAACTTCAAGTTAGAAAAATCGCTCTCGCTGACTAATTTATTTTCTTTCAGATAAACTAACGCGACACTTTCAATCTCTGCTTTTTGAGCAAGGTCAGTTACCTCTTTTAGCGTTTCATCTTTCTGCTTCTGCAGGTCGTCAAAATCTTTTTGCAAATTAGAGAAAGACGGTATTTGTGAAACTTCATTAGCTATTTTACTTTCGTAATTATTTGAATGGCTTAATTTATAAATAACAAACCACCCGCTCAAAATAATAATCATTCCAAAAACAACAGCAACCCACATAATTTTAATTCTGTCTTCTTCGGATTTATTGTGAATGTTTTTTAAGCGTTTTTTAAATGAAATCATTTTATTGTTTTTACGCGACTTTCATTATTACCACTTTAGATTCATCCTGCGGAAGATCTTTTTTCTTGACGCTGAATTTTTCAAGAGTGTCTTTTGGAGATACTCCGCGATCTTTGCAAAAATTATCAACGCTGTCTAATTTTAAGGAAGCGCCTTTTGCGCCGGAAATTTTATAGCGCATCGGAATTATCACCCGCGGTTCAATCTGGCTGATTATCGTATTTGCTGTTTTCCAGTCTATCGCAGAAACGCCTCCAATCGGAATAAACAGGATATCAACTTGACCGATTTTCTCTAATTGTTCGTTAAGAAGAGCGTTTTGTTTCAAGTCGCCCAGGTGACAAATTCTAATCTCGTTCATCTCTATTGTGTAAATAACATTATCGTCTTTTTCTTTTCCATCTTGATTATCATAATTTGAATTAATGCCTTTTATAACGACTTTCTTCACTTCAAATTCGCCAGCACTATCAATTACGAAAGGATCGTTTTTTATCACGCTATAATTATTGTGATCAGAATGATTATTGCTAACTGTCACGATATCAGCTGATCCGTAAAAAGGTCTCAAGCCAATACTTTTGTCAAAAGGATCGGTGACTAATACAATGTCTTTACCTTGTATCTTAAAACAGTTTTGTCCATACCAAATAATATTCATAGATTATATTTAAGCAGATTAATAATTATTCTTAAATCTTTTCCAGCTTGTTTTTATTTTAGCAAAATAGAAGAACATTGACAAATAAATTTAGCAAAACTCTGTTGAAAGTGCTATAGTGTAGAGGTGACGATTTATCGCGTCTTAATATTCTAAAAATATGAACAAAAGGAAAATAATTTTTATCGTAGCGCTTTTTTGCGTTTGTTTCTGTTTCTACTGTTTTAACATTCAAAAAAAGGACAGTCCTCAAAAAGAAACCGTTATTTCCGAAGTATGTTTTGGTGAAAAATGCTTTAATGTTGAAATTGCCGATACGCCAGAGACGCGCGCTCAAGGATTAATGGACAGAAAACATCTGAATCCGGATAGCGGGATGCTGTTTTTATTTGACACTGAAGCCGAATATTCTTTTTGGATGAAAAACACTTTGATCCCTTTGGATATTATTTGGCTTGATAAAAATAAAAAGGTTGTGTTTGTGAAACACACCGCTCAACCATGCGAAACAAATCCGTGTGAAACTTTTGGGTCAAGCAAAAAGGCGAAATATATTTTAGAATTGAATGGTGGATTGGCAAGGGAGATTAAACTGAAAGAAGGCGACTATCTGGAATTTAATTAGGCTCTGCTGATTTT
>JAYEHC010000099.1:0-7755 GCA_034659355.1 Patescibacteria group bacterium
GAACCTTCATCTAGGGATTAGGAATCCCTTGTTCTATCCGTTGAACTACGAGGACGAATTATTTCACCCAAAATTTTTCTTTGTCTTTCAAATCTTCCTCCTCCTTTTTCTCTTCAATAATTTTCTCGCTTTGTTTAATTTCTTCGGGTGATAATCTATTCAACTCCCGAACTCTTTTCTCAAGATATTCTTTGGTATTTTTTGACGGGTCTTCAATAACTTCGGATAATAAAACTTTCAAAATCGCGCCGATTTTTGGACTTGGTTTGATATTTAAAATTTTTATAATATCCTGCCCGTTCACTTTCAGCATTTTGGGCGAGATCGGATCTTTGCTTACTTTCTCAATGAGATATTCCAAATGGCGGAGTTTGTACGGCTTTGCTTTTGGCACTCCGCTACCGAGCCGATCCGCGATTCGCAAATCCATCAGATCTTTCAAGTTTTCTTTTCCCGTTCTTCTGATCAAACGCCTTACTCCCGCTTCAGAAACTTCGTCCACATTATAATAGAACATATGATTTTTGACTAGCAGAGAAACTTTGTCAGCAACTTTTCCCGGAAATTTAAGCCTTTTCAAAATTCTTTTGGAAAATTTAGCGCCGATAAAATCGTGGTTATAAAAAGTGCTGTTTGGACCTGTGCCGGATTTTGTTTGCGGTTTAGCGATGTCGTGCAAAAGCGACGCCAAACGCACCTCAAGTTTTCTGCTCGGACAATATTTCAATGATAAAAGGCAATGCTCGTAAATTGTATAAATATGATGATGATTTTGACTAACGCCGACTCCCAGTTCAAGTTCGGGAATAATGTATTTCAGCAATCCCGATTTTCTCAAAAGTTCAATTCCTTCAGATGGTTTATCGGACATAATAATTTTTTCCAATTCGTCTCTGATTCTTTCCTGCGAAACGAATTCCAGTAATTTACTATTTTTTTTGATTGCTTCAAAAGTATTCTGTTCTATTTCAAAATCCAACTCCGAAGAAAATCGCGCCGCGCGCAACATCCGCAAAGCATCCTCATTAAACCTTTCATTGGCATCACCAACCGCCTTGATAACTTTATTTTTCAAATCCTTCTGCCCATTAAATGAATCAATAATTTCGCAATTCGCAATTCGCAATTCGCAATTCGCAATTTTCATTGCCATTGCGTTGATTGTAAAGTCCCGCCTCGCCAAATCGTCTTTTAAATTTGGAGTGAATTTAATTTTATCCGGATGCCGTTTGTCGCTATAACTAGTATCAATCCGATAAGTGGTAATTTCTATATTTTTCAAATTTTCATCTTTTGCGTCTTTATTGACAACTGTCACCGTGCCAAAAGTATTATTGTAAAAACTGGCAGAAAATATCTGCTGTATTTCTTTTGGTTTGGCGTTGGTCGTTATATCCCAATCTTTAGGATTTCTATCCAGCAAAAAATCTCGCACGCATCCGCCGACAATGTAAGCTTCAAACCCGCGCTTTTCTATTTTTTCCGTAATAGTTTGTACTTCTTCTGGTATCTGCATAGTTTAATTCTAGCATACGATTGGAAGTAGTCAAAAAAATGCGCGTCAAAAAACACGCCTTCATCAAGTGCGCTTTTTTATTTTGAGTTTTTTGAAATTTATTTTTCCTATTTTTTTATCTTGCCAACAAAATAAACTGCCAAGCAAGCAAAGAGATAAAATTTTAAAACAGTTAAAATAAAGCATGGAATTGGTAAAACATACTGGATTAAAAAATATAATTTTTCTTTACTTATAGCGCTTACAATAAGCGCTCTGTTAAAAATACTAAAGAGCATACTGAACAAAAAAGACAGCACAAAAAAGTATAGCATCATCTTCATTTTAGTTTTTGTTGGTTTTAGAAATTGATTTAATTTAAAAAATGACAGAATTATTTTTTTCTTCTTTTTGACAAAATAAATGGCAAAACATGAGAAAATATAAAACTCTAAGATAATAAAAATAAAAAATAGTGCAGGAGCAATTTCTTCCATATAACATTCTTTATTTTCAAAAATAAAATTACTGGCTATTATACCATCTAAAACAACTTTGCTCCAAATAAAAGATAGCACCATAAAACTAATAACAATATTTATTTTAGTTCTGGTAATTTTCAGAAATTGTTTCATAATTCTAGTTTAGTAAATAATTTATTAATATAGCGAATGCATAGCTACAAATTTATTATAATCAAAAAAAATAAAGGGTCAATTTATATATTCATCAACCCTTTTGTTTGTAGCAAAACTATTCTTGTCAGTACACATGCACAAATATTGGCAATGCAAAACTATGATAGTGGGTTATCACAAATTGATATGCTATTGTGTTACTTCCACTATAAAGAGTTGTTTTGGCATTTGGATATATAAAGCCAAACTCCTTTATATCCCAGTAATGCCACTGATCATTTGGAATTGCTAAATCTTTCCAATAAAATTTTACATTTCCAAATCCAGATGGATCACTTCTAGGATCAAAGAAGAATCTGTGATGTACTGTCACTGTCCTAGTTTCTGCTTCATGAGGCCAGTAAAAAACAAACGCTTGTTGTTCTGGCCATGGTTCAGGAGCAACTGTTTTTGTTTGCCCTGTAACTATTGAGGTGTGCAGTTCAGACTGCGCAGCCGCTGGCATTGCCATCACGCAAAGCAACGCCATAGTCAGCAACACTACTGTTGCTATCGTTCTTACCGTTTTCTTCCTGTCTGTTTGTGTCATTTATTTTAACCTCCCTGTCTCTGTATATTCATTTGTCCGATTCCGCAAACTTTACGCAGCTTGCAATTTGTTTTTAATGTGCGTTCACATTTTTCTCTCCCTCCTTTAATATTCCAAGTATAGCAAAAAAAAAAGACGATCCGTCAAATTTATTTATCGTTTGTGTTTTAAGCTATTATTTTGTTCTTACTCTTTTTCATTTTACCAACCTATTTATTTTTACGCGAATCTGCGGTATAATAAAAATAGAAAACCGAGAAATCGGGGCGGTTCCACCTGTATTTATATCTTTCAAATTGTTTAGAAGTTTAGTCCTGTTAAGATCGGGCTGTAGGTAATAAAGTTATAGGCAGTAGGAATAGTCATAAGTCGCTGGTCATTAGCAACTTTCCAATGATCTATAACTAATGACTTGTCTTACTGCCAATAACCTCGTTACCTATGACTTTTAAAAACCTAAGAACGGTTGGTAGCTACTCCAATCACTTCTATATTTAGTTTAGAGGATTTTGGGGATGTTGTTAAAATTATTTTTTCAAAAATTTAATGAATTCGTCTGTAGAAATTTCTAAGTCTCTTAAGATTGCTTTTAAAGTTCCTTTTGGAATCTCTTTTCCTGAATGAATAGGAATTGTGGTTCTTCTTCCGTCAAAATGTTTAAACTGAGCATGGCTACCGACTTGATGATGCTTAAAAAATCCCATTTCTTCTAAAACTTTAATCAAATTTTTAGATTTTAAAACGGGCAGCTTAGGCATTTAGAAAATAATTTAACGATTTAAGAAAGATCTTTTTCAGTAAAAGTTTGAACAAGTTCAAAATTATTCTCTTCTCGTGGAACAGATTCCCCATCTTTTAAAAGTCCTCGCACATGGCATTTAATCGCTTCGTTAAGATTTTCTCTAGTTTCTTGAAGAGTTTCCCCATAAGTATGACAGCCGGACAACGAAGGGACATAACCATGAAAAGTATTATTTTCGTCGGGTTCTATGATAGTTCTGAAAGTATAAACACGCATAAGTTTGAATAATTATAATTAATCACTTTTAAATTCAGTTTAGAGGATTTTGGGGATATTGTCAAAAAAAATTTTGGTTGACCATTGCTTGATTCTGTGTTAATTTAAGTGTGTTTATGCTTTAGATTAAATCGTGGCCTGGTGACCGAGTGGTTAGGTAGCGGTCTGCAAAACCGCGTACGCCGGTTCAAATCCGACCCAGGCCTCAGAATAACTTATAACTTATAACGATTCTATTGCCTGTCATTAGTTATCAGTTATAAGTCATCGATTATCTTGCCGGGATGGCGGAATTGGTATACGCGATGGACTTAAAATCCATTGAATTTATACTTCATGAGGGTTCGAGTCCCTCTCCCGGCACAGTGATTAATAATTAATTGAAGATGCGTAAAACTATTTTTTGCATAATGTCTTTTCTTGTTGGAATTTTATTATTTGCGGTCGCAATGCAACAAGCGGGAATTGGCGATATTTTAAAAACAATTTTTCTTTTTCCGTCTTTAATAATAATTCTTGTTTTTCTTTTAAATTTTGGCGCTATTTGCGTGATTGGATCTTGGCGGTGGAAAATAATTATTGAAGCGCAAAATAGCCACAAAGTAAATTTTTGGAAAGTTCTTCGGGCAAAGCTTGCCGGATTTACGGTGAGCTATATTACTCCTTCTGCCCTGATTGGAGGAGAACCGGTGCGAGCGTATATGATCAAAGAGGAAATTGGTTATGATTGGGAAAAATCTTTTGCATCGGTGGTGATTGACGGCGCGATTTATTTTTTCTCCCTGTTTTTGCTGATGCTAGCGGGGTTTCTATTTTTAATCAATTATTTTTCTCTTCCGCTTGAATTTTTTTGCGGGTTTGGAATAATAGTTATCGGAGCTGTTTTTATTTTGTATCTTTTTTATTCAAGAATGTTGAATAAAAATACTGACGGAGAAGGTTTTTTTATGTTTATTATCGGCGTCCTGAGACTTAATAAAATAAAGGCTATAAGAAACAAGGAAAAAAATATAAAAAAAACGGAGCGAATAATTACGCAGTTTTTTAAAAATAAAAAAAAAGTATTTCTAAAAGCGTTCTTTTTAGCGATTTTGGAAATCGTATTTTATTTAATTGTCATTTGCGTTGTTATTTTTCATCTTCGTCAAGCTGACACAGCATTTGAATTTATTCAATCTGTTCCAATTCTTTTTCTAATGACCTTGGCAAACTTTGTTCCAATTCCGGGTTCTTTGGGAAGTTTTGAAGCGGCGCTTACTTTTATTTTTGAACTTTTAAATCTTGGGAAAAGCAATGGATTCGCGCTTGGTTTAATACATCGGTTTGTCAATATAATACTTGTTGTAATTGGATTTTTCATCCTGATTCATTTTGAATTAACAACAGTTTCGCGCAAGTTTAGCGCGGAAGCCCCGGAGGCTTTATTGAAATTACATAGATTTTTTAAGAGGATAATTCGTAATAATTAATTTATGAAAAATATAACAATCCGATCATTAAGAGCGAAACAGAAAGGCGACTTGGAAACTGCGAATAATTTTTTTGAAAAATCAAGAAATGAAACTGAAGAAATGGAAGATAAGAAGCGTTCAGGCTCTTATTTCAGAAAGCTAGTGAATTTTATTGTTTTGGTTGTTTTTGTTTTGGCGGTTGGAGGAATAGGCGGAGTGTTAACAGATCGTTTTGCGATTCCGTATTTGCTTGTAAATTATCCGCAACTGAATCAATATGAATTTTTGAAACGAGTTAATGAACGGACAACCGTTGTTGAAATAACAAAGGAAATAAAAATATCAGAAGACGAAGCTGTGATGGAAGCGATAAAAAATACTTTGCCGGCGATTGTTCAAATAGTTGAACCGGAAAAGGACGCGGACGGTAAACTAAATGGCGAGTTTATTCATCGAGGAACGGGAGTTATTTTGACGAGCGATGGTGTTATTATAACCTCTCTAAAAAATATAACTATTACGAACGAGGAAGAGGAAACTGAAAAAGAAATTAAGACAGACGCAGAGAGCGATACTGTCGTTAAAAAAAATCTGGCAAGAATAAAGCTGAACAATGGAAAAATTTATTCCGCGGAGTTAATCGCGGAAGATATTTCAACCGGATTTGCAATTGTTAAGATAGCTGAAAATAATCTTCCGGTTTTGGCTTTTGCCGCTTTTGAAAATATTAGGCTTGGAGAAAAAATAATCGCCTTGGACGACGCAGTCGCTGTTGATATTGTGTCGAAATTTATCGGCAATGATAAAGCGACAGAAAACAATGAAAAAGGAGCAGGGAAAAAAAGAATTGGAATTATGAATTCCTTAGAAGAATCGTTTAATGGCGCGCCGGTTATAAATTTAAAAAATGAAATTATCGGAATCAGCCAAGGCGGAAAGACAGTTGTTGCTATGGACGAAATTATGATTTTTGTGAACAGCGTCTATAAGCGCTAAGCTCTAAATTTTAACTTTTAATCGTATGCCGACACTTTATACTCAATCAGATAAAAACACCCGCAACACTTATATTTTAATGACCGTGTTTTTGATTTTTGTAATTGCTATGGGCTGGATTTTTTCGGAAGCAATGGGTTCAAGTTTAATCCTTTGGATAGCGGTAATTATCAGTATTGTGATGAGCGTGGGAAGCTATTGGTATTCAGACAAGATAGTTTTGAAAATGAGCAAAGCCAAACTCGTGGAATTTGAAAGTAATAAGGAACTTTACCGCTTAGTGGAAAATCTTTGCATTACCGCCGGACTGCCGTTGCCAAAAATATATATTATAAATGATACGGCGCCAAACGCTTTTGCGACGGGAAGAGATCCCGAGCATGCCGTGGTGGCGGTAACGAGC
Source organism: Patescibacteria group bacterium (assembly GCA_034659355.1). Classification (GTDB taxonomy): domain Bacteria; phylum Patescibacteriota; class Minisyncoccia; order JAHIHE01; family JAGLIN01; genus JAYEHC01. Next base: position 6,591 of record JAYEHC010000099.1, read on the forward strand.
GGACTTTTGCAAAAATTAAACAGAAGCGAATTAGAAGGCGTAATCGCGCACGAGCTTTCTCATATCGGCAACCGCGATATTTTGTTGGCGACTGTTGTCGTTGTTCTAGTTGGAATAGTGGCGCTCTTAGCCGATTTTTTCAGACATTGGGTTTGGTTTGGCGCGGGCGGGAGAGATAGAGATAGAGGAGGAAACGCGTATTTGATGATAATTGCGATTGTTTTATCTATCTTAGCACCGCTTTTCGCGATGCTGATTCAGCTGGCGATTTCGCGAAAAAGGGAATTTTTGGCTGACGCTGACGCGGCGTTATTAACTCGTTATCCGGAAGGGCTGGCAAGCGCTCTTCGAAAAATTTCCGCTGATTCTGAAAAACTGGAAGTTGCCAATCGCGCCACTGCGCATCTTTATTTTTCCAATCCTTTTAAAGGAAAAAAAGTAAGCAAGCTATTAATGACTCATCCGCCGATGGAAGAGAGAATTGCGGCGTTAATGGGAACGAGCAATAAAGCAGAAAGTTAAAAAGTAAAAAAAACGGAGCTCAGCTCCGAAAATTTCGGAGCTGAGCTCCGTTTTTTTATGGCACGGGGGAGGCTGTTGACAAAATTTTTAGATATGTTAGCGTACAGCATATAAAATATGGAGGAGATAAAACTGGAAATAATAACTGTAATTTGGATTTGTACCGCAATAAAAATTTTATCAGCGATTCTGCTTTCAAAAAGAAAAATTGATTTAACTCACAGCTATCTAGTTACAATATTTATCACACCGCCGTTTATTGTGCACAATTATTTAATAGGCGAATATGCACAAATGACCTTGTTTCTCATCTATACGATAATATCCGTACAAGGATTTTACAGTTGGAGAAAAAAAATATAAATTTGAAAGGAACTGCTTTTCAAAACAAAAAGGATAAATTTATCCTTTTTTTTATTCGCTTTCTAATATTTTTCCTTGTATTTTTCAAAAAGATCTACTGTTGTTTTCATGGCGTTTTTAGGTTAAAAATTAAACCTTATAGTAACACCATTTATGAGCTATCCACTACAGTTTCGGTAACATTATTTATGGGGTAGGACGAGGGCTTGACAAGTTTTTAAAACTATGTTATGATGCCTTGTTGCGGTGAAGTATTGCGACTAGCGTATTCCTTGAATTG
>JAYEHC010000100.1:0-1684 GCA_034659355.1 Patescibacteria group bacterium
AAGCATCTGCCAGCTTTTACACTTACTATTTTTTATAAAAATTTTTAAAGAATCTGCAATCTTATTTTTTTAAGATGTATTTAAAATAATACATTCTGATTTTTGAAATCCATGAAGTAGGGCTTTATAAATCATCTCCATTGATCTAAATCTAAAAGCCATGAATAATGCTCTTATTTTTTCCCATAATGCCTTTTTACTTTTTAATTTTTTCCATGTTGATCGAAACAGTTGACAACATAATTGTTGAACTTGATCAACTAAGAAAGCAAGCATCATAAGCATGGCGAAGACCACGCTTAAATTGTTTTTTCCCAATCCATAGTTATGTTCAAAGTTGTATCCCTGGTTTTTGAGGGTGTTAAATGTTTCGTTTTCAATTTTCCATCGCGCTCTGCCGCCTCGCATGAGTTTGTAGGCGTTTTCTTTGGCGATGGTAAAATCGGTTACCCAGCTAAAATGTTGTGTTTTTTCAGGAAAGATTTCCCAATATTCTATAAAATTAACTAATGTGTCTTGATTAGATTCATTAAGAGGAACCTGGTTAAGATATCGAAAACGATGGACGATTTTTTCTTCAATGATTTCAAATTCGGTTACTTCACCTCTTTTTTGAGCCTCAGCAACATGGGTGAATAAAAATTCATGGTCGCCTTCTTTAGCTCCGAGGATATAATGCCAGCCATGTCCTAAAATATTTTTGATATGTGGAGCGTTGGAATTTAACCCATCCTCTGTAATAATGATTCCTAATTTGGGATGATCTTTTTTTATTTTTTTAAAAATCCGTTTGGAGGCATTCCGTTCGCAGTCATTTTTATTTTGTCCATCCTGTTTAATAATGGGTTCAGGCATTAAAGGAATGACTTCTTTGAAATTCGGGTGTACAATTACAGCTCCTAACATTTGTTGATAGTAGCTGGCGACTTCACCTGTTTTTTTATTGGTCTTTTCCATACAATTTTTTGAATGAATGTTCCTGGAGGAAAAATATCCCGTTCCATCGACACTGAGCAAATAACATCCTTCTATGAAAACCATTGGTTCGAGGGCTTTACCTCGTTGAAGAGCTTTGAAAATATTTTTGTATGCAGGTCTCACAATTTCTGGCGAGACATCATCGAGAATTTCACGCATGCGCGTATCAGAAGGAACTTTACCAATGTTATAAATGGATCGTAAATTCGGATCAGAACTCCTTCTATCATCAAACGCTAAAAGAGATGAGTCTTTTAATGAGAACATCGCAAAAGCTGACATCAATGCATCGTCTAATGAGATGCTAACAGCTCCTTCTCTATAATCTGAAATTTTTGAAAAATCAAGTTTTAATTGTCCGAACATAGCGTCTGCGGATAAGCGTTTTCGTTGTTTATCTTTAATTTTTTTCTGATACTCCAATTTTTTATCTTTTTGTTTCTTTTTCATAGGGCAGCTCCTTTTACCCTATTATTAAATATTAAAAGGATTTCATCGATATAAAATGCAATTTTTTTTAAAATCTTTACGAAAATTTTTTCTGTTTTATACTTGATTTACTCCTATCGGGAATAGCTGACTCTTAAGTAAGTTTTGAGGCAAAAAAGATGTTAAGGTTCGGCTCCTAAGATATACTTAGAAAAAAGGAGAAAAAATGGAACCTAAAAAGATTTATCGAAAAATTCAGAAACCTAAAGAACGTTTA
>JAYEHC010000101.1:0-7649 GCA_034659355.1 Patescibacteria group bacterium
GGGCAGGTCGCGACCTGCCCCTACAATCGCAATCGCAACGGCAATGTAAACAACAAACAAGAAAAATCAAACCGTTATCCGAGTTAATCGGCGCGCTTAAAACCACATCGTCAAGATTAATTCACCAATACGGTTTGTCTGAATTTCAATGGCAACGCAATTTTTATGACCATATCATTCGCAATGAAAAAGAATTAGATAAAATCAGAAAATATATTTTTGAAAATCCGTTAAAATGGGAATTGAACAGGAATAATCCGGAGAATTTATTTATGTAAATTTTTTATTATACCGTAGGACTGTTCCCAAACTATTTCTCTAAAATTATTTTTTAGCTAAAATAAGCTATTTTAGTAAAAACAGAAAAAATAATTTTTGGCTTATTTAAGGCAAAAAAAATTAATTGGCATCAGAGCCACCGTAGGGGCGGGTCGCGACTCGCCCCTACGGGAGAATTACTACGGATTTGTATGACAAAAAACTAAAAGAGTATAAAGAGAAACAACAAGAATTATTAGGAGAGATGCAAAAGCATAATAAAGCTGATGAAAGCTATTATATTACAGTAAATAAGGTATTAAGCCTTGCTCAAAGGGCTTATGAGATCTTTGAAAGTTCTGAAATAGAAGAAAAAAGGCAATTGCTGAATTTCGTACTTCAGAACCTTGAATTAAAGGAAAGAAAGCTAATGTTTAAAACAAAAACACCGTTTAATACGGTGCTTATTGCGAGCAAGTGTTCCAATGTGGGTGGCTATCGGGAATTGAACCCGAGACGAGAGGACCACAACCTCTAGTGTTACCATTACACCATAGCCACCAAAAAAGAATTTTTAATTTCCAATTTTTAATTTTTAAATAATTTCTAATTATTCAATTTTTAATTAAAAAACATTTATATTGTTTTCTATCATTTTAAAGCTGTTTTTTCAGATTTAAAATATAAAGTTTAGAAATTATAAAATTTAAGAATTATTTAAAAATTAAAAATTAAAAAATTTATTTGTGGGTCGTAGAGGACTTGAACCTCTAACCAATTGCTTAAGAGGCAACTGCTCTACCAATTGAGCTAACGACCCGAGGCATGTAACGCAAAGCATATAATATGTAACCCGTCGTGCGTTATATGTTTTGCGTTACACGATCTTGTACACCCGGCAGGAGTCGAACCCGCAACCTCTTGGTCCGAAGCCAAGCGCTCTATCCAATTGAGCTACGGGTGCATATTTAGGCTCTGCTGATTTTTATCTATTTTTTTATAAAAAGAGATAAATCAGAATATGCCTTAAAAAAATAATTTAGCTTGTTTTAACTAATCCTGCCCGGAAATCCCCCTAGCCCCCTTTTACAAAGGGGGAACAATTGGAGAAAATCAGCAGAGCATATATAATTTAATAATCAATTCTATAACTTATAGAAGTATATATTAAAAATGAAAAAATATCAAGGGTTTAACTATTTGACCCAAGCCAGCTAAAATGATAGTCTAAAAATGGAGTGATTTGTCTATATATTTTTTATGTTCAACTCTCAGACAGACGAAATTAAATCAAAATTAAGCGTGGAAGAAGTAATTTCCGGGTATCTTCAATTGCAGAGGGCGGGAAGAAATTTTAAAGCGAAGTGCCCGTTTCACAATGAAAAAACTCCTTCTTTTATAGTAAATCCGGAAAGACAAATCTGGCATTGTTTTGGGTGCGGAGAAGGGGGAGATATTTTTTCGTTTGTGATGAAAATAGAAGGTTTGGAGTTTCGCGACGCCTTAAAGTTGCTTGCTGAAAGAGCGGGGGTAAAACTTGAAAATATAAATTACAGAGACAGCGGCAAGAAAAGCCGTTTGTTTGAAATTATGGAAGTTTCCAGAAAATTTTACGAAGAATGTATTAAAATAAAAACAGGAAAAAGGGCGTCTGCATATTTACGCGACCGGGGACTTTCAAAAGATACAATAGAGAAATTCCAGCTTGGCTACGCGCCACAGTCTTGGGATTTGTTAAGCAAATTTTTGAGAAGCAAAAACTATAAAGAAGATGAAATTTTTGGAGCGGGAATGACTGTGAAGAAAGATCGTGGCGGATATTACGATCGCTTTCGCGGGAGAATAATGTTTCCAATTAATAGTATCAGCGGACAGACAGTTGGGTTTAGTTCTCGCGTTATGCCGGGCGACGACGAAAGTCACGCAAAATATATCAACACGCCCGAAACTATTATTTACAACAAAAGCGGAATTTTATACGGACTGGATAAAGCGAAAGTCGCCATCAGGGAAAACGACTTATGCATATTAGTGGAAGGAAATATGGATGTTATTGCTTCGTTTCAAGCGGAAGTTAAAAACGCGATTGCCGTCTCAGGAACAGCGCTTACTTTAGAGCAGTTGCGAATTATAAAAAGATACACAAACAATATCGCCTTTTCATTTGACTTGGACTCGGCGGGAATTAAAGCGGCGAAAAGAGGAATAGAATTGGCTTTGCAAGAAGGAATGAGCGTCAGCGTTATTATGGTTCCCGAAGGCAAAGATCCGGCGGATTGTGTTAGAAGCAATCCGGAACTATGGAAAAACGCGGTTAAAAACCCAAAACAAGTTATGGAGTTTTATTTTGAGAGCGTGTTCGCGAAATATGACAACGAGGAAATTGGAGGCAAGAAAAAAATCGCCGAAGAGCTTCTGGAAACTATTTCTAAAATTTCCAACAAAATTGAGCAAGCGCATTATTTGCAAATTTTAGCCGAAAAATTAAAAGTTGACGAAAAAGTTCTCGCTGAGAATTTAAGAGATCTGAAAAAAAATCAAAGAAGCTTCCAGAATAGAAATGAAAATAATATCAAAGAAGAGAAAATCCCAGACAGAGAATTATCTTTGCAGGAAAATCTTTTAGGGTTTATTATCAATTACCCGCATTTTTTTGAAGAAAATTTTTCTGAAGCTGAAAACTTATTTTTTGATAAGCAATTAAAAAAAATTTATCGCTTAATTAAAGATCTTTATTTAGAAAAAAATAAACTAAGTAAAGAATTACTGGACGAATTAAAAGAAACCTTGTCGGTCAGAGATAAAATAAATAGCGATGAAGAAAATGAGTTATTTTATCTTTGGAATAAAATTTCTCTTGAGATTGAAAGAGAAATAGAAGAATCAGGAAGCGATGCTTACGAAGAAGCGTCTTTTTGCCTGACGAATTTAAAGAGAATAAAACTTCAAAACGAATTGAAACAGCTGGAAAAAGATATTAAAATCGCCGACAAAGAAAGCGATTCTGAGAACCAGAAATTATTAATCGGAGAGTTTAACAAAAGAATAAAAGAATTGGGAGAGCTAGAAGGATAAATTTTATAAATATGTCTTTGCCTAAAATTGCAACTTTTTTCGTTTATTTATTCGCGATCGCGCTATCTTTTTTAGTATTAAGCGTTAGCGTGGGTGCCGGAGTTATGAGTTATTCCAGTATTTATTCTCTTGATGCAAAATTGCGAAATGTGAATGAAATAGATATTAATGATAATATAGGAATAGCTTTTAATCAGCCGATTGTTTTTTTAAATTCTGAAAATATAATTATCACTCCTTATACTAATTTTAATTTTGACTTAACGAACGATAATAAATTACTAACCATAAAACATAGCAAGCCGTTTTTTTCAGAAACAAAATATGAAATCACGCTGAAAAATATCAGAGGGGCGAGCGGAATGCTTCTTAAAAACAAAAGTTTTGTTTTCTATACCTCTTCTAGCCAGAGCAATATCTTTAAAATTGTTGATAATCACAAAAAAAGTCAGTTCACTCAATTAGGATTATCCAAAGATAAATATCTGCCTCCCGAATCGTCAATTCCGAAAGACGGAATAAAAATAGAGCCAAAAATAAAAAACGGGAAATATATAGATATTAGCGTTTCTAATCAAGTGATGACTCTTTTTGAAGATGGAATTAAAGACAACGGTTTTTTGATTTCAAGCGGGACATTCGGAATGCCGACCCCGCTGGGAACATTTAGCGTGAGAAGCAAGAGAAGAAATGTTTGGTCTTCATATGGACTGTGGATGCCATACAGTATGAATTTTTATGGCGGTTATTTTATTCATGAACTTCCTTATTGGCCAAACGGATATCGGGAAGGAACCAATCATCTCGGAATGCGAGTTTCGCACGGATGTATTCGGCTTGGTATCGGTCCGGCGGAATATGTTTATAATTGGTCAGAAATCGGCACGCCGATTTATATTCATTGGTAAAAATTAGTCTTCCGAAATCAGATCAATTGTCAATAAACGCCACTTATACTATAATACAGATATGAGTATTATTGCTTTAGTGAATCAAAAAGGGGGAGTAGGAAAATCCACGACTTCTGTAAATCTGGGGGCTTATTTAGTTGCGCATGGAAAAAAAGTTTTGCTGATTGATATGGATCCGCAAGCTAACGCAACGACCGGACTTGGATTTAAATCAGAAAATGCGCAGAAAAGTATTTATGATAGTCTGTCTGGAAAAGTGCTTTTAAAAGACACAATTTTAAAAACATCTTTATTAGGATATGATCTTGTTCCGGCAACTCAAGACTTAGCAGGTGCGACAATTGAACTTGTTGAAGTTGCAGAAAGGGAGTATAAATTTTATAACGCTGTTAGAGATATTAAAAATAATTACGATTATATTCTGATTGATTGTCCGCCAAGTTTAGGTTTGTTGACTGTAAATAGCCTAACTGCGTCTGACAAAATTATTATTCCGATTCAGTGCGAGTATTATGCCTTAGAAGGATTAAGCCAGCTTTTAAATTCAATAGATCTTATTAAAACAAACCTAAAAGAAGACTTAGAAATTATGGGCGCGGTTTTGACAATGTATGATAAGAGGAATCGTCTCTCACAGCAAATTATTAAAGAGGTGCGAAGACATTTTCCGGGATATGTTTTTGACGCTGTTATTCCAAGAAATGTTTCACTCGCTGAAGCGCCAAGTTTTGGAAAAACAATTTTGCAATACGCTCCTGATTCCACAGGCGCGAAAGCGTATAATTATTTGGCAAAAGAAATGATTGGGTTGTAAACATCTTTTAAAATTTAAATAAGTCTTATGGCAAAAACAAGTTTGGGAACGGGATTATCTTCTCTGATTCCTGATAGATTAAATAAAGAAAACAATACGCCTTTGCAAAAAAGGGGTTTTTCAGGTTCGGACGAAATCGTGAAAATTCCAATTGAAAATGTCGTTCCGAATCCAAGACAGCCAAGGAAATATTTTGCCGAGAAAAATTTAAAAGAACTGGCGGAATCAATTAAAGAGCACGGCGTGATTCAACCGATTATAGTTACCGAGGTAAACGGAAAATATGAATTGATCGCCGGCGAAAGAAGATTACAGGCATCAAAGCTGGCAGAGATGAGCGAGATTCCAGCAATTGTGCGGTTGGCGACCAGCCAGCAGAAATTAGAATTGGCGCTTGTTGAAAATATTCAAAGACATAATTTAAACGCGATTGAAGAAGCAAAGGCGTATCAAGAACTACGCAATGAATTTAATTTAACACAAGAGGAAATAGCGAAAAGAACAGGAAAAAACAGATCTACAATTGCTAATGTTATTCGTTTGCTTGAATTGCCGATTGAAATTCAACGGGGAGTTATTGAAGAAAAAATAACCGAAGGGCATGCGCGGGCAATTTTGGGATTGGAAAATCCGGAAAAGCAAAGAGCGCTTTACGAATTAATTTTGAAAAATAATTTAACCGTGCGCGCTGTAGAAAATAAGATTAAAGAAATCACGGTACCTGCTCACAAAAGAAAAATTTCTAAACAAATTGATCCCTATCTTCAAGATTTGGAAGATAACATTCAACAAAAATTGGGAACTAAAATCAAAATTAAGAAGCAAGGAACGGCTGGGAAAATCACGATTGATTTTTATTCAGAAGAAGAGTTTGAAAAAATTGTTGGCTTCTTGAAATAAAATAAAAATAATTATGTCATCTTTGGCGCAGTTAAAAAAAGAATTAGAAAAAATTTCCAGTTCGCGACAAGCAAAAATTCTGCAACGGTTTTTTAAAACTGGAAGAGGGGAATATGGCGAGGGAGATATTTTTTTGGGTGTTAAAGTTCCCGAGCAAAGAAAAGTGGCAAGTAAATTTCAGAAGCTGGCTTTCAAGGATTTGGAAAAATTACTAAACAGTAAAATTCACGAGCATCGAATGACAGCTTTATTCATTTTGATTAGGCAATACGAAAAAGCGGACGAACAGGGAAAGAAAAAGATTTTTGATTTTTATTTGAAGAATACCAAAAATGTAAATAACTGGGATTTAGTTGATCTTTCCGCGCCGAAAATAGTTGGGGATTTGTTGTTAAACAAGCCAAAAAATATTCTCTATAAATTAGCGCGATCAAATAATTTATGGGAGAGAAGAATTGCGATTATTTCAACTTTTGCTTTCATTAGAAATAATGAATTTAACGACACTTTAAAAATCTCAAAAACGCTTTTGTCAGACAAGCACGATTTAATTCATAAAGCAACGGGCTGGATGTTGCGGGAAGTTGGTAAAAGAAATCAAAAAACAGAGGAAGAATTTTTGAAAAAATACCATTTAAAAATGCCCAGAGTAATGTTGCGGTACGCAATCGAAAAATTTGAGGAAAAAAAGAGAAGGTTTTATTTAAAAAAGACGGTTAAATAAAATTTTAAGCCGTTATTTATTCCTTGTGTTAAAATGCAAATGTGTTAAAATATAATTACAAACAAGAATTAATTAATTAATTAAACTTAATAAATTTTAAAGAAAGGAAACAAAAATATGGATACAACAATGACATTACTTCTTTTGGCTCTTGTGGTTTTAATTGTTGCCGGGCTGTGGGTTGTAATGATTTACAATGGGTTAATCAAGCTCAAGGTGCGGACCAATGAAGCGTGGAGCGATATTGATGTGCAATTAAAAAGAAGGTATGACTTGATACCAAATTTAATAAATACCGTTAAAGGATACGCGACACACGAAAGAGAACTTTTTGAAAATGTTACCAAAGCGAGGGCAAACGCGATGAACGCGCAAAACCCGGAAGAGAAAGGACAGGCGGAAAATATGCTGTCAGGCACTTTGAAAAGTTTGTTCGCGGTCAGTGAAAACTATCCGGACTTGAAAGCGAATGAAAATTTTCTTGAGTTGCAAAGAGAATTATCTGATACGGAAAATAAAATACAAGCTTCTAGAAGGTTCTACAACGGAAATGTTCGTGATCTTAATACAAAAATTCAGGTTTTTCCAGACAGCATTGTTGCCAATATGCTGAAGATTGGCAAAAGGGAATTCTTTGAGATTGAAGATGAAAAAGAAAAAGAAACTCCGAAAGTGGAGTTTTAGGGCGTGTTTGAAATAAAATAATTTATAATATGACTAAAATAGATAAAAATCTGTTTTGGGATATTGATTTTGAAAAGCTTGATTACAAAGAGAATGCTATTTTTATTATCAGGCGTGTTTTGTTGTTTGGAGACAAGAAGGATTATGATATTTTAAAAAAGCGTTATTCGTACGAAAAAATAAAAGGGGTGGCTTTGAATATTGATTATCCTGATAAAAAGAACGCTAATTTTTTGGGTTTTATATTTAATTTTTCAAGCAATAAAAAATGTACGAAAAAGTT
>JAYEHC010000102.1:0-58247 GCA_034659355.1 Patescibacteria group bacterium
TAAAAGAAAAGAATTCTAACGAGTCAGAGTTTATTCAAGCAGTTGAAGAAGTGGTTTATTCTTTAGAGGATTTTTTGAATGAAAATTCTGTTTATGTTGAAAATAAAATTTTAGAACGTTTGACTGAACCTGATAGAACAATAATTTTCAGAGTATCATGGACAAATGACGCCGGAGAAATAAAAATTAACCGTGGATTCAGGGTTCAATTTAATAATACTATCGGTCCCTATAAAGGCGGTTTGCGTTTTCATCCGTCAGTTAATTTGAGCATTCTAAAGTTTTTAGGTTTTGAACAAATTTTTAAAAATAGTTTAACAGGATTGCCTTTGGGTGGAGGCAAGGGTGGTAGTGATTTTGATCCTCGTGGAAAATCTGATAGTGAAATAATGAGGTTTTGTCAAAATTTTATGACAGAATTATATCGTCACATTGGTCCCAATATTGATGTGCCAGCTGGAGATATTGGTGTGGGAGCGAGAGAAATTGGCTATTTATATGGTCAATATAAAAAATTAACCAAAGAATTTTCAGGAGTTTTAACCGGCAAGGGTTTAAATTGTGGCGGAAGCAATATTAGAACCGAAGCTACGGGATATGGGGTGGTATATTTTGCGGAAGAAATGTTAAAACATATTGGTGACACATTATCAGGAAAAAGTGTTTTAATTTCTGGATCAGGCAATGTAGCTCAATATACGGCCGAAAAAGCAATAGAATTAGGGGCAAAAATATTAACCATGTCTGATTCTAATGGAACAATCTATGACGAAAAAGGATTAAATCAGGAAAAATTAGAATTTATTAAACATATTAAAAATATAGAGCACGGACGAATTAAAGATGTGGCCGATAAGTATAATCTAAAATATCTTGTCAATGAAAAACCTTGGTCAATAAAAGCTGATATAGCTTTTCCTTGTGCTACTCAAAACGAAATATTTGGTCAAGATGCTGAGAAAATGATTGCAAATGACGTTAAAATGGTAACCGAAGGCGCAAATATGCCTTCAACATCTGAAGCGATAGAACTATTTAAGAAAAACAAAATTTTATTTGTTCCAGGCAAAGCATCTAACGCCGGCGGTGTTGCTGTTTCTGGATTAGAAATGAGTCAAAATAGTTTAAGATTATCATGGACAAGAGAAGAAGTTGATGAAAGATTAAAAATAATTATAAAGGAAATACATAGCCAAATAATTAAATATGGCAAGAGAGATGATGGTTATATTGATTATATAAAAGGTGCTAATGTCGCTGGTTTTATAAAAGTGGCTGATAGTATGTTGACGCAGGGATTAACATAAATAAATTTAAATTCACATTGCAATGAAAAAAATTATTGAAGGTAATTTGTTTAACAGGATTGAAAAGCTTGGAGGTAAGGAATACAAACATGTCGGTTTTGAAGATGACGAAGGAAAATTTGGTGATTATTTAGAGGATATAGTTCCCACCGTTGGAACAGTAAAAAGAGCAAGACTGACGATAGAAGTTTCGGAAGATGGTAATGACTAAATGTTAAGTAAAAATTAATAATTAATTAAATTTAAAAATATGTCAAAAGTATTAAATCTAAATGGCGAACAGCAGTTTGCCGAAGAAGTTAGAAAGAGCGATTTACCTGTGTTAGTAGATTTTTGGGCACCTTGGTGTATGCCTTGTAAGATGATGGCTCCGACTTTGGATGAGCTATCGGAAAAAATGGATGGAAAAATAAAAGTTGCAAAGGTTGACACGGAAAATCAAGAAAATGCCAAATTGGCAATGGAATTCAATATTCAAAGTATTCCTAATATGAAATTATTTAAGGGTGGAGAAGTAATTGGAGAGTTTATCGGTTTAAGAGATTTTAATACTCTTAAAGGTGAAATTGAAGAAATAATTAATAAATAATATGAATAATATTGATTTATGTATTATTGGTAATGGACCGGCAGGTTTGACAGCGGCCGTTTATGCTGCTCGTTACGGAATAAACCAAGTCCTTGTTGGTGATCTCCCAGGCGGATTGATGACTTCTTCTCATAAAATTTGTAATTATCCATCGGAAAAAGAAATTTCCGGAATGGAATTGTCTCAAAAAATGATTGACCAAGTTAATTTTTTATCCGTGCCGCAAATAATGGCTCAAGTCAAATCTATTTCAAAAATTGATAATAGTTACCAATTAGACCTATCTAATGGAGAAAATATAATAACCAAAACTATTCTTATAGCCACCGGTACGAAGCATCGCCATCTGAATTTGTCTCGCGAAAAAGAATTAACAGGCAAAGGGGTTTCTTATTGCGCTACTTGCGATGGGATGTTTTATAAAAATAAAGTGGTGGCGGTTGTCGGTGGCAGCGATAGCGCCAATACTTCATCCCTTTATTTATCGCAAGTAGCTGATATGGTTTATCAAATTTATCGCAAAGATGCTTTACGCGGTGAGACTGCTTGGATAAACCAGATAAAAAATAATCAAAAAGTAAAAGTTATTTATAATAACGAAATAACAGAATTGATTGGGGAGGAAAAATTATTGGCTATAGAGTTAAAAAATGAATTTGAAGGGAAAACAAAAATAACCATTGATGGTTTGTTTATAGAAATTGGTTCTGAACCGGATTTGAATTTATCTAAACAGTTAAATCTAAAAACAGATAGGGGTGGGTATATATTAACTAATCCGGATCAAATTACTAGTCAAAAAGGAGTTTGGGCGGCTGGTGATATAACTACCAATTCAAATTCATTTAGGCAAATTATTACTGCTTGTGCTGAAGGTGCGGTAGCTGTGGAGAATATTTTTAAATTTTTAAGCAAATAAAGATTGTGCAAATAAAAAAATCAATTCAAAAAAAATATTTTGAAAAGATTAAAATAAATTGTTTATTAAATTTATGTCCAAGCCTGTCTTAAAAGTAAAAAATTTAAATGTAAAATTGGGTAATAAGGAAATTATTAGCGACCTTTCTTTTGAGGTGAACAGAAGTGATGTTTTAATTATTTTAGGACCGAATGGTGCTGGTAAAACCACTTTGTTAAAAAGTTTATTGGGACTTATACCTAGTGAAGGAGAAATTATTTGGGCGTCAAAAAAAATCAGCTATCTTCCTCCGCAAGAATTGATTCAAAGAAAAAATTTGTTCCCGATGACTATAAAAGAATTTTTTGAATTTAAAAATATTGAACAAGAAGATATATTAAAAATTTTTCAGGAAGTAGGATTGGATTTGTCGTTATTAGAAAGACCGTTTGGCACTTTGTCTACTGGGCAATTTCAAAGAATGATAATTGCCTGGGCTTTGGTTGATAATCCTGATATTTTATTGTTTGACGAAGCGACCTATGGGGTTGATGCTGGCGGAGAAGAAACTATTTATTCTCTTTTGCATAGAATTTGGCAACAAAGGCATTTAACAATTTTATTAGTTACTCATGATTTAAATATTGTTTATGAACATGCAAATAATGTGCTTTGCCTTAATAAAGAAAAATTATGTTACGGTAAGCCGTTAAAAGTTTTGACTCCGAAAAATTTGCAAAAAATTTACGGGACTGGAATAAAATTTTATAAACATACTCATTAATAATATGGAATTTATTTTAATTTTAATTATGGGAAGCTTTGTCGGGGTTGCCGCTGGTTATTTAGGAACTCTAATGCTATCCAAAAGAATGGTTTTAGTGGCCGGTCCTTTAGGTCATTTAACCTTGCCTGGTATCGCTTTGGCTTTTTTATTTGGCTTTGATGTATCCATAGGTGCTTTTTTAGTTGTTCTTTTAGGTATTGTTATAATTTGGTATCTAGAAACAAAGACTAAACTTCCGATGGAAGCTTTGACTGCTGTTATCTTTGCGGCTGGAGTCGCAGTTACTTTTTTATTTATTCCAGAAGAAAAAACTATTCCTGCCCTCATCGGGGATGTCACTCAGATATCTTTAACTACAACTATAATTACTGTCATTTTGTCTTTATTGGTTATTTTTACAACTAAAAAAATTTACAAAAAAATTATTTTGACTGAAATTTCTGAAGATATTGCTCGTTCCCAAGGGATAGATGTCAAAAAATATAACTTTATTTATCTGTTTTGTATAGCTATTATTGTATCTTTGGGAGCCAGAATAGTTGGTGGATTAATGACTGCTGCTTTAGTGGCTATACCGGCCTGCACTAGCAAAAATTTTAGCAAAAATATTTCGCAATATTCCTCATATGGGATGTTGTTTGGCGGATTAGGTTGTTTATTAGGAATATTTGGTTCTAATTTTACGAGTATTCCGGCTGGCTTGTTAATAATTTTTGTAAGCGTATTTTTCTTTTTAATTTCTTTAGTATTTAATTTTTATAAAAACCCAAAATAATATGGCTATTATTTCTAATCCAATTAAAATCGCAATCACCGGAGGCAAAGGTGGAACGGGGAAATCAACTGTGGCGACTGCCTTGTCTTCAATTTTATCTGAAGATAAAAAAGTATTATTGATTGATGCTGATGTAGATTGCCCAGGAGACGATCTTTTGCTTGGTATTAAATTAAAAAAAGTAGAAGATGTCAAAAATATGATGCCGGTTTTTGATTCTAAAAAATGTATACATTGTGGAAAATGTGCCGCAGTTTGTCCTGAAAACGCCATCGTCTTTGTCAAAGACAAAGATCCTATTTTTATTCCAGAACAATGTATTGGTTGTCGAGCTTGCAAAATAGTTTGTCCATCCGGAGCGATTACTGAATCAACGCAAGTTATCGGTGAAATTTCTATTGGTCAAAAAAAGAATTTAACTTTGTTATCTGGAAAAATGAAAACTGGTATTGAAGAATCAAGTTTGGTGGTTAATGCAGTAAAAAAATTCTATGAAGAATGGGAAGAAGATTTTGATTATGTTATTATTGATACGGCTGCTGGCACTCATTGTCCGGTGATTGCGGCTCTTTCTGGAAGCGATCGAGCATTGGCTATTACAGAACCGACCTCTTTAGGCGCTCATGATCTTGATTTAATTCTTTCTTTAGCTAAAAAATTAAAAATAAAAACTCAAGTTGTTATTAATAGAGCTAGCATTGGTCCAGAAGGCATTATCGAAAAAGTAATTAAAAAATATCATACGAAAATTATTGCCAAAATTCCTTATAGTCAAGATATTGAAAAAAAATATTGTTCTGGATTACCAATTCAAAATATGGAAATTAAAAAAATAGCCAATCAATTAAAAAAATGAAAAATTTAAAAACTGTTACAATTTTATCGGGTAAAGGAGGTGTTGGGAAAAGTAGTATTTCCGCTTCTTTAGCTTTTTTAATGGCTCAAAAAAATAAGATCGTAGCAGTGGATTGCGATGTGGATGCGGCTAATTTAGCTTTACTTTTTAGTTTAAACAAATTAACCAAAAATGAAAAAGTTTCTACAAACATAAAGGCTTTTGTGAATAAAAATGCTCAAGGATGTAAAAAAATAGTAGAAAATTGTGCTTTTTCCGCAATTTCATGGAATAGAAAAAAACAATTGCCGGAAATAAATAATTTTTTATGCGAGGGTTGTGGAGTTTGCAAATTGTTATGTCCAAATGGTATAGATATGAAGAAAGTTGAAAATGCGACCATTGGAGAAGGTCAAACTAGATATGGGTTTACTGTTGTTTCTGGTCAATTGGAAATGGGAGAATCTGGAAGCGGTAAGGTAGTGACTGTAGTTAAAGAAAGAGCTCAAAAAATAGCTAAAAAACAACAAGCAGAATATTTAATTGTTGATTCGGCTCCAGGGATAGGATGTCCGGTGATCGCGTCTATTCGGAGCAGTGATTATATTTTAGCGGTAACCGAGCCTACCCCAACAGCATTTCGAGCATTGCGGAGGGTTTTGGAAGTCGTGGAGCATTTCGGGATTAATTATGGTATTATTATAAATAAGAGTGATTTGAATAAAAATTTTGTCAAAGAAATAGAGAAATTTGCTAAAGAAAAAAAAGTCTCAATTATTGGGAAAATACCTTTTAGCAAAAATTTCGTTGAAGCAATGATAAAGATGAAGCCAGTGGTCGAAATTAATCCAAATTATCAAAAAATATTTCAAAAAATTATTAATCAAATAAATTTAGAAATAAAATGAAAGAAAAAATAGCCTTAATTTCAATATTAGCCAATGTATTCTTAGCAGTAGGAAAGATTTCAGTCGGTTTAATCTCTAATTCCTCGGCTGTTTTAGCGGATGGATTTCATGCTTTTACAGATATTTTTGCTTCCGGGATTGGATATTTTGGCATTAAAGCATCTCAAAAACCAGTTGACAAAAGACATCCTTATGGTCATTATAAATTTGAAGTTTTAGGCGGATTAATTATTACTTTTATTCTTTTTATCTCTGGTGTGGGGATTATTTATGAAGCCTATAAGAAATTTTTAAATCCAGAAGAAATAAAAATAAATTATTTGATTTTCGGGGTTATGTTTTTGTCTATTTTGATAAATTTTTTCACTTCTCGACTTAAAATTTATTATGGGAAAAAAGAAAATTCTCTGACTCTTCTCTCTGACGGAACACATGATAAAGCGGACGTGCTTGCCTCAGTAGCTGTTCTGAGTGGAGTATTATTTTCTAAATATTGGGTTTACGCTGATCCTATTTTGGCAGTATTAATAGGACTGTATATTATTAAAGAGTCATTTCCATTAGGTAAAGAAGCCATTGACTCTTTACTTGATGTTTCTGCTGGAGAAGAAATAGAAGAGGAAATAAAATCAATCGCTGAAAAAGAAAATATTAAGATAGATTCTTTAAAAACACAGAAAAAAGGTTCTGCCATAACTGCTAATTTGGAAATAGATTTGCCAAGCAAATTAAACGTAGAAGAGGCGACTAAAATTTCCAATATTTTAAGAGAGAAACTAATACAAGCGATAGAACCTTTGGAATATGTGGTTATTCAAATTATCAGCCATGAGATAGAAACTGGATTTTACAAACCTGATTTTGGTCACGGATTCGGCTGGCAGAGAAAAGGTAGATTTAAAGATAAAATCCAAGAGGCGTCTAGCAAAGGTCCAGACGGTTATTGCGTTTGCGAAAAATGCGGTTATAAAACTCCGCACCAAAGAGGTGTTCCGTGTTCAAATTTAAAATGTCCTAATTGTAATGTTAATTTAGAAAGAGAATAATATGCCAAGACCAAGACTTTGCAGAAAAATAAGATTTAATTCAGACATAACTTATTTTAAACCTCAAGGAGTGCCAGTGAGATTTTTAGATATGGTAGAATTAACCGCTGAAGAAGTAGAAGCTTTGAGATTAAAAAATGACAAAAATTTAGATCAGAACGAAGCCGCTAAAATGATGAAAACTTCTCGAAGCACGTTTCAAAGGATTTTAGTTTCGGCATACAAAAAAGTGACCAACGCTATAATTGAAGGCAAAGCGATTAAAATAGTCAAATAATTTTATGACGAACAAATTTTAAAATATTCACGAAGCTTGGTTGGCAAATTAAAATATCTCAGAAATATAAATGCCGAAAATGTAATCATATTTGGCGCAATAATAATATCAGTCTCATTGGTATGTTTGATATAGAAATTGTTGAACAAGCGGTGTTTATGTGTTTGCGCTCTCTCTCTTTCAGTAGCGTTTCAAAAATTTTCAGAAGTTAGTTTGAAAAAAATGTTTTTCTAAAAAAAGTTTTGTTTTCTCGCATTGAACAATTTCTATGCGAGAGCTGGTTTGCAATCAGTTTCAAAATGTTTAAAAAACACAAAAAACGAATTTGTGAATCCAACCTCGTATAAGAAAAACTGCAGACAAAATACACACATTTTTCCTGTTAATATTTTATTTTATTGACTTATCTTTGTAAAAGTTGTATCCTTAGGTTGTGATTATTAAAATTTAAGAAAAGCAATGGAAAAAAATAATGAAGAGAACAACAAAGAGAATATAAATAACAATAAGACGGAAATAAAAAAAACAGAGAAAAGTAGTTCTTTTTTGTCTGATTTAAAAGATTTTTCTTTTGATACAATAAAAATTGTTGTTATAAGTTTGGTTGTAATAATTGGGATTAGAACTTTTGTGATGCAACCGTTTTTTGTGAACGGGCAGAGTATGGAACCGAATTTTTATGATGGCGATTATCTTATCGTTAATGAAATTAGCTATCGATTTGACAATCCTCAAAGAGGAGATGTTATTATTTTCCATTATCCCAATGATCCTCGCCAGTTTTTTATAAAAAGAGTAATCGGGCTTCCCGGAGAAAAGATTGAAATAAAAAATAGCAAGATAACTATTTATAATAAAGAAAATCCTGACGGGCTCGTGCTTGACGAATTTTATCTTCCCAAAACCGCTGTGATAATAAAAGATTATTCTCAGGAACTTAAAAATGATGAATACTATGTTTTGGGCGACAACAGGACAGCGAGTTCCGATTCGCGTGTTTGGGGTGTTTTAGAAAAACGCTATATAGTGGGGAAAACATGGATTAGAGCTTGGCCATTTGGCAATTTTTCAATATTTGAAGGTGTTGAGTATTGATAATGAATAATGAATTATAAATCAAGAATTATGGACAATAAACAAGAGACAAGTTGTCAATAATCTTTGTTTATTCTTTGTTTATTCTTAATTTATTATTCGTTATTTGTTATTCATTATTCAAATTTATGAACATCGTTGCGATTTGCGGAAGTCCGCGAAATGGAAACACGGAATTTACATTAAAAAGAATTCTTACTAAAGCGAGCGAGCTTGGAGCGAGTACTGAGCTTGTTTTGTTGCGTGAAAAAAGAATTGAGTTTTGCGACGGATGTTTGAGTTGCGAATCTTCGGGTAAATGCAAAACAAGAGACGATATGCAAATTATCTATCCAAGACTTGAAAACGCGGATTTAATAATCTTTGGCAGTCCGAATTATTTCAGTAATATGACAGGGATGATGAAAAATTTTGTTGATCGGATGAATCCTTATTATACAAACAAGGCGCTTAATGAAAAAAAGATGGTTGTTGCCGTAATTGGAGAGACAAATAACAGTAATTCAGTTGGAAAAGTTATAAATAGTTTTGAAGCTATAACTAATAGTTTTAAAATGTCTTTTGTTGGAGATCTTTTTCTGTCTGCAAAAGGTTCCCAAGATGTAGAGAATAGCCCAGATGATATAAAAAAGATAGATGAGTTTGCGGAGGGATTGATTGGAAATGATTAAATCTGTCATTCTGAATTAACCTGTCATTCTGAACTTGTTTCAGAATCTACTCTCTTTTACATTTAACCGAATCCATAAATCACTAAACCTCTGAATAAGTTGAAAATGCAATAATTGTGTTATTATAGAGAGGTAATTGTATTTGTGTCGCAGACGAAAGCGCAGTGAAAATAGGATAAGTCAAAATGTAATATAACGAAGATTCTGAAACAAGTTTAGAATGACAAATTATTTGCAAGATAAGATGAAAGATATACAATTTTGTAAAAAGAATCCAATCAAGCATTTTTGTCGCCCCGTCGCAGTCTCCCGATAGGGGACTGCGATGAGAAAACGCGTAATCCGCTGCAGTCCTATATTGAGAGACTGCAGCGAGGCGGAATTATGTTTGCATTTTAATAAAATAGTTTAATGATTTATAGGTTTGATTGATGCAAAAGAGAGAAGATTCTGATACAAGAATGACAAATTATTTCTAACTCTACATTATGCCAAGAATAAAAAAACAAACAAACAAGACGCCAAAACGCGCAAGAAAAAAAATGACTCCTTTGCAAGCAGTCAAGGGAATGAGAGAAATACTTCCTCAAGAGTGGTTTGTTTGGAATCATATTTTAGACGCAAGCGAAAAATTGTGCCGCGATTTCGGGTTTGGAAAAATTGAAGTTCCAATTTTAGAGTACACGGAATTATACGAGAGAGGAGTGGGGCAAATTACGGATATAGTTGAAAAAGAAATGTATTCGTTTAAAACACAGGGAGGAGCTGCAGTGTCGCTAAGACCGGAAGGAACCGCCGGTATTGCAAGAGCGTATATTGAAAATGGAATGAGCAAATGGTCACAGCCGGTAAAGTTGTATTATACCGGTCCAATGTTTCGTTACGAAAAACCGCAAGCAGGAAG
This sequence comes from Patescibacteria group bacterium, assembly GCA_034659355.1. Lineage (GTDB taxonomy): Bacteria > Patescibacteriota > Minisyncoccia > JAHIHE01 > JAGLIN01 > JAYEHC01. The sequence continues at coordinate 10,093 of JAYEHC010000102.1, forward strand.
ATATAGGGAGCATCATCAATTTGGATTTGAAGTTTTTGGCAGCGAGTATCCGGTAATTGACGCACAGATTATCCATTTAGCGTGGAAGATATTTCAAAAAATCGGAATTAAAGATATCACTATTCAAATTAATAGCATTGGATGCGAAGAATGCAGAAGTAGTTATAAAAAATTGTTAGTTGATTATTACGAAATGAAAATGAATAAACTTTGCGCTGATTGCAAAAAAAGACTGGCAAGAAATTCAATGCGTCTTCTTGATTGCAAAGAGGATAAATGTATGCAAGTTTCTTCATCGGCTCCGCAAATAATTGATTATCTTTGCGAGGATTGCCATGATCATTTCAAAAATGTTTTGGAATTTTTGGATGAGCTTGAAATTCCTTATGTCTTGAACCCAAATCTTGTTCGCGGACTGGATTATTATACAAGAACAGTTTTTGAAATCTGGCCAAATAGTGAAAAGTCGGAATCAAGACAGTCTTCTTTCGGAGGAGGAGGAAGATATGATAATTTAGTAAGATCTCTTGGCGGCGAAGATACTCCGGCAATTGGATTTTCCTTTGGAATTGAAAGAGTGGCGGAGGAAATTTTGAAAGACGGATTCAGTCCGAAAATAAAAGCGACGAAAAAAGTTTTTCTTATTCAGCTTGGAAATACAGCAAAGAAAAAAGCGCTAAAACTTTTTAACAAATTGATAGATAGCAACATCTCAACCGGCGAGTCTATTGGACGCGGAAGTATAAAATCACAGCTAAAAATGGCGAATAAAACGAATTCAAAACTAGCTTTGATTATCGGACAAAAAGAGGCGATAGACGACACTGTGATTATTAGAGATATGAAAAGCGGAATACAAGAAATCGTGGTAATGGAAGAAGTGATTGCGGAAATAAAAAGAAGACTAAAAAAATAGACTCTTTATTTTTTTAAAAATGCGACTGTTAAATCTTCCGCCTTTTTGTAATTCTCAACCCATTTGGTTCTATTGTCTTTTCGAAACCAGGTCATCTGTCTTCTGGCGTATTGGTGAGTGCGAAATTTTACTTTTTGAATTGCCTCTTCTAGGACAATTTTATTTTCAAGATATAAACCGATTTCTCGATAACCAATTCCGCTCATTGCGGGTAAATTAAAAGAGTATTTTTTAATTAAATTTTTTGCTTCTTTAATCAAACCCATTGCAATCATTTTGTCCACTCGTTGGTCAATTTTTTTGTATAATTTTTCTCTATCCATTTTTACACCGATTTGTAAAATATCAAATAATGGCGCTCCTTTAATTTGCTGGGCAGAAAATAGTTTGCCAGTGATTTCATAAACCTCCAAAGCTCTGATTAACTTTCTTTTATTATTCAGTCCAATAATTTCCGCTGATTTCGGATCTATTTTTTTAAGTTTAACAAAAAGTTTTTTAGCATTTAATTTGTCTAACCTTTTTCTAATTTTATCATCTGGCGACGCTTTGGGAATTTTTAAATTGTCGACAACTGAATTTATGTAAAGTCCTGTCCCACCGACTAAAAAAGGAACTTTGTTTTGTTTTTGAATCTCTCCGATTTTTTCAACAGCCAGTTTTTTATATTCCGCTACCGAGAAATCTTCGTTAGGATGAGCAAAATGAAATAAATAATGAGGAATGTTGTTTATTGGAATTGAATCGTGAATCGTGAATTGTAAATTGTGAATTTTTGAAAATGGTGATCCTGTTCCAATTGTCATATTTTTATAAATCTGCCTTGAATCGGCGTTGATAATTTCACCGTTAAATTTTTCCGCCAATTTCAAAGCCAGCTCCGTTTTTCCGGAGGCGGTCGGTCCGAGAATGACGACAAGTTTTGGTTTTTGATTGCTTGACATATTTTTTAGAAAAGATATTATTAAAATATAAGGAGGATGATAAATAATGGTTATTCCTATAGGTATTGCCGAATCGCGGAGAAAAATGAAGCTTAAGTACGGAGAAGGAGAATGGCAAATTTTAGTTGAGAGAATGATAAAAAATTCTCCAGATGGGTTGAGCTATGATAACCTAACAAGAGGTTTGATAGAACATGAAAAGAAGGAGGGATATATTGATCCAAAGCTAGTTGACAAAATACATAAATCGGTTATTACGATAACAAAAAGTAGGAGTTTTAAAAAACGGTTTTGCGGAGAAAGAATGAAAGGAGATAGCACGATGACATACAAGGTAAAAAAAGGAGGAGGTGCTTGAAATGACATATTGTCTGATAGAAGAAGGAAAGATGGGTGTAGTACATACGCATAGGGTAATAATTGAAGCTATTTTTAAGGTAAGCGAGGGCAATAAAGAAGAAAAGATAAATGAGATTAGGAAATTTATTAAAGAAAAGATAGGAGAATGGAAAAAAGTAAGCTTGGAATTTCTTAAACTAACTCTAAATCCGCCTGAGTCGGGAAATGTTATTGAAGCTAAAGTGATTGTTTATACCTCTGAGCCGGTTTATTATTTGCCAAGGATTATTCCCATTCTAATTCGCTCCCCGGAAGTAGTAGAAAGAGAGATATATTTATATTTATCTTTTCTGGACCAGGAAATAAAAAAAGGGTTGCCGGGGGGATTTGAGATTAAAATAAAAAGGGAAAATGTAAAAGCGGAGCAGATTCTGTTTCCAGAAAAAGAGAGCAAAAAATATGTTATTCGGTTTTAAATATAATTGAATAACTTTTTTTATTTGACAAAGTTTTTGGAGATGGTAAGGTAAAGAAAAAAGTAGGTAGATAAAATGAAAAAAATAGACGGAATTGCTTACGGGAGAATAAACAAATTCTTGCGTAGCGATGGCAGAAGAGGCAAAGAGTTCACCATTCAAAAAATAGTCAAGGACACTGGTTTTTCTTCCCAAAGAGTTAGACTAACCATAGAGGCAATTTTAAAGAATGAAAAACTTTTTGCGGGAGGACCATCAGTGGTTAAAGGAGAAAGGGGGTATCGGTGTCGAACTAAATACCTTGATGATTTTCGAATTATTTAACCATTTCTCCCTCCAACCCCCAAGCCCCCGCTTGGGTTATTTTTATGTTCAGAAATTTCCCAACGATGTCAGAATTGTGGGTTGCGAATTGCGAATCGTGAATTTTTACATTCTTAAAACTTCTAGTTTTTCCAGAAATTATTCTTGATTCTTGATTCTTGATTCTTGATTCGCTAACTAACACTTTTACAATTTTTCCAACATATTTCTCATTATTCTCCAAAGCTGTTTCCTCTAAAATCTCTGTTAGAATTTTCTCGCGGCGTTTTTTTTCTTGCCAGCTGACACTGTCATTTAACTTTGCCGCCGCGGTTCCCGGACGCGGAGAATATTTATTAAGATAAGCCATATCAAATCCCGCTTTTTTCATAATTTCCACTGTATTTAAAAACTGTTTTTCCGTTTCGCCCGGAAAGCCAATAATAATATCAGTAGAAATAGCAGCGTCGGGAAGATATTTTCTGATCATTTTTACTAACTCTAAGAAATGCCGAGAAGTATATTTGCGGTTCATTTTTTTCAAAATCTCGTCATCGCCTGACTGCAAAGCAAGATGAATATATGGCGTTACTTTCTCGCATTCGGCAATAATTTTAATCAGCTTTTCCGACATATCTTTCGGATGGCTGGTCAGAAATCTAATCCAGAAATCTCCGGGAATAGCGTTGAGTAGTTTTAGAAGTTTTGGAAAATTGTTTATTTCTGCCATTTTTGCGTTTCCTGTCATTCCCGTATTCCCTGTCATTCCCGCGCAGGCGGGAATCCACTTAGTCGGATTGGATATTTTATAAGGATTAGTGTATATAGAATTATCAGATGTAGCAGTGGATTCTTGCCTTCGCAGGAATGACAAAATACACTTTTGATTTTCAACTTTCCCTTTATACGAATTCACATTTTGTCCCAATAAAATAATTTCTTTATAGCCCTGTTTAACTAAATCTTCAATCTCGCTTAAAATTTCTTCCGCCGGTCTTGAATATTCCCGCCCTCTGGTATATGGCACAACGCAGTAAGAACAAAAATTATCACACCCGGTCATAATCGGCACATAGGCGGAGATTTTGCTTTGGCGGAGAGGTTTGATTCGAAAGTAAGAAATCTCCCTAGCCCTCTCTTTTAAAGGGGGAATAATAATATCTCCCCCTTTATCAAAAGGGGGTAGGGGAGATTTTATCATCTGTTCTATCTCCTCAATCCTAACAACCAAATCAAACATTTTCTCAAATTTCTTTTTATCGCTTTCCAAAACACAGCCTGTCAAAATAATTTTTAGGTTAGGATTTATTTTTCTGAGTTTCTTATATTTTTTAAATCTTCCCGAAATTCTGTTTAGCGCCGATTGCCTGACGGAACAAGCATTGATTATTATCAAATCAGCATTATCTTCCGACAATGTTTTTTGATATCCCGCCGTTTCTAAAACTGCCGCGATTCTTTCCGAATCAGAATAATTCATTTGACAACCATAAATTTTAATAAAGTATTTCATAAAAACACCATAACAAAAAAAAACGATTCAATCAAGGAATACTAAATCGCAAACTGGACAATTGATTTTAAAATCTTTATACTGGATACTATGAAGCAGTTTGATAATTAAGTTTTTATTCATAAAACAATGAAAATGAAAATTGGAATAGCGTTTAACCAACAGACAAAACCAAAAACAAAGCAACCAGCCCAAAAAATCGCTAAGTGGCTTAAGGATAATGATTGTAAAATTTATTTTAATCCAACCAAGAAAATTTTGAAAAACGGATTGGATTTTGTTATTGTTCTTGGGGGAGACGGTTTGATTCTTCATCTGGCAGACCAAGTTGCCGATTTCGCAATTCCTTTAATAGGAATTAATTTTGGTCGCAGTGGATATTTATGTGATGTAGAATATAACAAGGTTTTTAAAAAACTGGAAAAAATTCTCAAGGAAAATTTCAAAGTTAGGAAAGCAACCAGAATACAGGCAGAAATTTTTCGTAAAGATAAAAAAGTAAAGATAATCAGTGGACTGAATGAAATCTTGATTGGCGGTATCAATAGAACGGTTTTTCTGGAAATTAAAACAAGAGACGAGAAAGAAGAATTTAAAGCGGAGGTTATTGGCGATGGGATTATAATTTCAACCCAAATTGGTTCTACTGCCTACAATCTAAATGCTGGCGGAGCAATGCTTCTGCTAGACGCATTTAGTGTTGTCGCAAGCAATGGTTTGTTTAAATCTAATTTTCTGTTGTCAAACACAAAATCATTTATAACTTCCGCAAAAGCGATTTTTGAAACGCAGATTTTAAATTTACACAAGCAAAATTTACTATATCTCACAGCAGATGGACAGAGAAGTTATAAACTGGAAAGTAATGATTTTATTATAATCAAGAAAGCAAAAGAAAAAACCCTTTTTGTGAAGCTTTGAATCTTAAATAGCGCAATTTATAGATGTGATATTTATGAATTAGATTGACATTTTTTATTATTATGCTAAATTATAATTATATTTAAGACAGATGAAAAAAAATTCTCTAAAATTAAATAACATTTACACAAGCCGAATTATTGGTTGTGTTGTGATGTATGTTTGGACAAAGCCTGTTAGATAGGTAATTGTTTTTTGTTGGATATAAAAAACAAAGCGCTGTTTAGCAGGTTTTTGATTGGAGGAAAGAGAAAATGTTATTATTAATAAATTTAAACTTATGTTAGAAAATAAAATTATAATTAAAAGCAAGCCAGTTGAAGGAGTGTTAATCGTTTTGAGCAAGGCAGCAAAAAAATTTGGGACGCAAAAAGTTTTTTCCGGTGTGGATCTGGTTGTCAATAAAAAAGACCACATTGCAATTATCGGTCCGAATGGAACTGGAAAAAGCACTTTGCTAAAAATAATTCTTGGGTTTCTTGAAAATGACGATGGAGAAGTAGAGAGAAACAAAGCTTTGCGTATTGGATACTTGCCTCAAGAAACGCATTGGAATTCTCTTGATTATGCGTTATTGGAAGAAATGAAATCGGCTGACAAATCAATTTACGATTTAATTGTTAGAAAAAGAGGACTTGAAGATTTAATGGCTAACGCGGATGGCGCGAATTTGGAAGAAAAAGTAAATGAATACGGAGAAGTGGTTTCTGATTACGAGGCAAACAACGGTTATGAATATGAAGAGCTGGCGGAAGAAATTTTGCGAAATTTCAATTTTCCGGAAAACGAATGGGGGAGAAAGGTAAAATCTCTGAGCGGTGGAGAAAAAACAAGATTGGCTCTCGCAAAAATTGCTCTGCAAGAATCGAATTTGCTTGTTCTTGACGAACCGACAAATCATTTGGACTTGGAAACAATCAGCTGGCTGGAAAATTTTTTAACCGGTTGGGAAGGAGCGATTATCGCTGTCTCTCATGATAAGAGATTTCTTGATTTGGTTTGCGATAAAACTTTTGAACTTCAAAGCGATGGTTTGGAAAAATATTATTGCAACTATTCTGGCTATTTAGAAGAAAGGGAAGCGCGCGAGCAAAAAAAGAAAGAAGAATATAAAAGGCAAGAAAAATATCTTGGGAAACAAAATGAATTTATTGAGCGATTTCGATATAAAGCGACAAAAGCCAGCGCGGTGCAAAGCAGAATTAAAATGTTGGATAAAATTGAGAAAGTTCAGGAACCGAAAGAAAATAGGAAAAGAGTTAAAATAAAATTTAACATTTCAAAAAGATTGCCACAGAAAGTTTTGGAGTTGAAAGATTTATTTATTGGCGGAAAAGATTTTCCGCTAGCGGTTTTTGCTGGTGATTGGATTGTGGAAAAAAACAGCAAGATAGGAATTATTGGTCCGAATGGAGCTGGCAAGTCAACTTTTTTGAAAACTCTTGTTGGTAAAAATGAGGCGATTGAGGGAAGTGTAAAATTTTCTTCCGAAGTAAAAATTGGTTATTACGCGCAAGCGCACGAAGAGCTTGATCCGCGAAAAAATATCTTGGAAGAAGTGGCGTCAAAAGTTAGAAAAGGACAAGAAGAAATAAGAACTGTTTTAGGAGCCTTGCTCTTTTCCGGAGAAGACGTTTTTAAAAACATTTCTGATTTAAGCGGAGGAGAGCGGGCAAGAGTGGCAATCGCGGAATTAATTCTTAGCGACTCCAATCTGCTTTTGCTAGATGAGCCGACCAATCATCTTGACCTTGAAAGCAAAAACGCAATGTCAGAAGTTCTGAAAAGTTTCAACGGTCCAATTTTGATAGTTTCTCATGACAGATCCGTTTTGTCTGAAATTTGCAATGTCATCTGGGAAATAAAAAACAACGAAGCAAAAGAATATCTGGGAAACTATGATGATTATGAGAGAAAATAATTACAATATCGTATAAAGTTAATTTTCTCTTCTAATATCTACTCCTAATTTTCTTAATCGTTCCTCAATTTTTTCATAGCCTCGATCAACTTGATCAACTTTTTCAATGACACTTTGTCCTTCGGCGAGCAAAGCGGCGATAATTAAAGTTGCGCCAGCGCGGAGATCAAAACTAGTGATGGTTTGACCGTAGAGCGGAGTTGGTCCTGTAATAAGCGCGCGATGCGGATCGCAAATAATTGCGTTAGCTCCCATCTTGTTGAGTTCATTAATATAGGCAAATCGTCCTTCATACATTGTGTCATGAACAAGCGTTGTACCTTCCGCTTGTGTAGCAAGAACGGCGAGAGGCGCTTGCAAATCTGTTGGAATTCCAGGGTAGGTTCTGGTTTCTATTTTGTTGACCGAATTAAATTTGTTTACTGGTTTAATTATCAATTTACTTTTTTTTGTTTCAAGATTCACTCCAATCTCTCTTAGCTTTTCCAAAACCAAATCAAGTTCATGCAAGTTGACATTGTTAATTTCTATGCTTCCTTTTGTAGCGGCAGCAGCGATGGCGAATGTTCCAACTTCAATCGGATCTGGAATTATTTTGTGGCGCGCGCCACGCATTTTTTCCATGCCTTCTATTTGAATTGTATGCATTCCAAGTCCTTTAATTCTGGCACCCATTTTAACTAAAAATCTTGCCAGGTCTTGAATATGCGGTTCAATCGCGGCAATTTTTATTATTGTTGTTCCTTTTGCGAGTGTTGCCGCCATCATTAAATTTTCCGTGGCCGTGACAGAAAATTCTTTTAGAACGATAGTTTTTCCGACAAGCTCATCCGCTTCAAAATAATAAAAATTTTCATCTTGCGTGATTTTAGCGCCCAACGCTTCTAGCGCGTCAAAGTGAATTCCAATCGGACGCGCGCCGATAATGCATCCACCAGGGTGTTTAATTCTAAACTTTTTAAATCTGGCCAATAAACTTCCAATCAGCAAAATTGAAGATCTCATTTTTCCAACCAGAGCAAAATCCATTTTTTCCGGATCAACGCCATCTCCCGCTTTAATTCGTAATTGCCGTTCTCCGACCCATTCTATTTCCACGCCCATACTTTCTAAAATATCTATCATTTTCAGCACATCAGTAATTAAAGGAATGTTGTCTATAAGACATTCTTCCTTTGTTAAAAGACAAGCGGAGAGAATTGGCGTGGTGGCATTTTTTGAACCCATCACGGCTATTTTTCCTTCCAGCGGAATTCCGCCATTAATAATAAATTTCTGCATATTTTTTATTTATGATTGATTAATTGTGATTTAATGGTATAATATATTTGGGTTGATAGCAAGAAAATATTTTTAGTTAGAATGACTTGTCTCAATTTGTAATTTAGAGAAATCATAACAATTTTTTTATTTAATTTTTAATATTTTAATCTATGCCATCTATCTGTTTTTATTTTCAAGTTCATCAGCCATATAGAATAAAAAAATATTCTGTTTTTGATATTGGTCACGATCATAATTATTTTGAAGATGATAACTTAAATGAAAAAGGGAATAAGGCGGTTATGAAAAAAATAGCGGAGAAATGCTACTTGCCAACAAACCAAGTTTTGTTTGATTTAATTCATCGTCACCCAGAATTTAAGATCAGTTATTCTTTTTCGGGAGTTGCTTTAGAACAAATGAAAAAATACGCGCCAGAGGTTCTTGAGTCGTTTCAGCGACTTGTTAAAACTGGTAATGTTGAAATTTTGGACGAGACTTATTATCACTCACTTTCGTTTTTTTATTCGGACGAGGAATTTATAGAGCAAGTAAAATTGCACAGGAAAAAAATAAAAGAACTTTTTGACTATGAGCCGAGAATTTTTAGAAATACTGAACTGGCTTATAATAATGAACTTGCCGCTCTTGTGGAAAAAATGGGTTACGATGGAATTTTAGCGGAGGGCTGGGAGCATTATCTTGGTTATCGCTCTCCTAATTTTCTTTACAATCCAAAAGGCGCTAATAAAATAAAGTTGCTTCTTAAAAATTATAAACTTTCAGACGACATTGCTTTTCGGTTTTCAAATAAAGGCTGGGAAGAATATCCGCTAGATACCCCAAAATTTTGTCAGTGGGTGAATTCTGTAAATGGCAACGGACACACGATCAATCTTTTTATGGATTATGAAACATTTGGCGAACACCAGTGGAAAGATACGGGGATTTTTGATTTTCTTAGATTCTTACCGGAGGAATTGCTAAAACATCCGGACAATAATTTCAAAACACCTTCGGAACTTGTTGATTTATATAACTCGGTCGGCGAACTTGATATTCATGGCGTTTTAACTTGGGCTGATATGGAAAGGGATTTGAGTGCGTGGATTGGAAATTCTATGCAGAAATCAGCGCTCAAAAAGATTTACGAATTAGAGGAAGATGTCACAAATTCAAATGACAGTCAAATTATAGACGATTGGCGCAAAATGCAAACAAGCGATCATTTTTATTATATGTGCACCAAATGGTTTTCGGATGGGGATGTGCATAAATATTTCAGTCCCTATGAATCTCCTTATGAAGCGTTTATAAGTTTTATGAATGTTTTGAATGATTTTAGATTCAGATTAAAAAAATCAAAGGTATAAAGTATAAAGATTGGGACTTTTTCATTATACTCGGAACTGCGAAATTTTCCAGAATCCACTATTATGGTTTAATTTTATAGAAAAGTAAACGGTGAATAGTAAAACAAAATGTAATAATGGATCCCAGATTTTTTTCTTCCACTGTCGTTACAGAAAAAAATCTGGGATGACAAATAAAATTTAAAATATGATTGAAAAACTAGTTCTTATAGTCGCTATTTTGTTGAGTCAATTAAATATCATCTCTGAAGATCAAAGCAAGATTGTTTTTTGGAATCAGTTTGCGGGAGAAAAAATGGTAAATCAGCGATCTGATTTACAAAAAGGAAATTGGTTTTACAGCGACAATACTAATGTCTATAGGCGCGTGTTGCAACCGACACCGCGCAAAATTAAAGGCGTTTCTGATTTTAATGTTAAGGCAAAGTCGGCTATAGTTTTAGACGCTAAAACTGGCGCTGTTTTGTATTCTAAAAATTCAGACGAAGATCTTCCGATAGCAAGTTTGACGAAAATAATGACTGCGTTGGTTATTTTGGATAATGTTGATTTAAACGCAGAAGTAATAATAAGCAGAAACGCTTTTAACACCGGGGGAAGCAAGAATGGTTTGGCGGTTGGAGAAAAAATAAGCGTGGAGAATTTACTTAGAGTAATGCTTGTTAATTCAAACAACATTGCCGCCGTTGCTTTGGCGGAACACACAAGCGGAAGCGCTGATAATTTTTCCGTATTGATGAATGAAAAAGCCAATTTAATCGGACTAGAAAATACGGAATTTTTTAATCCTTCGGGACTTGACGGCAAAGAAAATAATAATATCTCAACTGCCTATGAAATGGCGCGACTTGTTGATTACGCTTTGGAAAAGCCGTTAATTTGGGAAATTTTGAGAATTCAAAAAATCACAGTTGCTTCTATTAATGGAAAAATAGAACACCGTTTGAAAAACACAAATTTGCTTCTCGGGAAATTAAAAAATATAGTCGGTGGAAAAACAGGATTAACAAATGATGCGGGGCAATGTTTGATTCTGATTATCGGCGATCCTAAAAATAATCATAGAATAATCAGCGTTGTTCTCAACGCTGAAGACAGATTTTCGGAAACAGAGAAGTTGGTAAAATGGATTTTTAAAAGTTATCTGTGGTAATTTTTTTATTTGACAAGTTTTCGTTTTTAAGTAGCTTTCAGAAAAGCATAGAGGATTCGGTCCTCTTTCTTTTTTAATCAAAAAACACCTTTACGCTTAAGGTGTTTTTTTATTAGAACAGCTAAAGCTATTTTAACCCTCGGTTTAAGCCGGGTAGAATTTTTATTTAACTGCTATTTTCACTTTCTCAACAATTTTTGCGAAAACTTTTGGATTGTTTATCGCTAAGTCAGACAAAATTTTTCGGTCGATTTCAATTTTGGCGAGTTTGAGCGCGTTAATAAATTTGCTGTAACTTAATCCGTGTTCTCTAACTCCCGCGTTCAGTCGTATTTGCCATAAACGACGCATTACCCTTTTTTTAGTTCTTCGATCGCGATATGCTTGAGTTCCTGCTTTCATTAACGCTTCTTTAGCAGCTTTATATTTCTTGCTTCTCGCGCCTAAAAATCCGCTTGCTTTTTTAATAACTTTCTTTCTTCTCTTATTGGCCATTACGCCTCTTTTAATTCTGGTCATATTGTTATAGTAATTAGTAGTAATTTATAGTAATTCTCTTGAATTACAAAATGCTGTTTTTGGAGTTCAGACTTTAGTCTGTAAAAATGCAGAAAAAGAAAATCATCATTTTCTTACAGGTTAAAACTTGAACTCCGGTGAATTCTCTAATCATATTTTTGAGTTTCGTAATTCAAAGTAATTAGTAGAATGATTAATTGCAATCAATTACAATTAGTTATCATAAAGTTATTTTACCAATTGTCTCTTAATCGCTTTTTTAACTCCTGTTGTTATTTCTTTATCTTGTCTTTTTTGCCTGGTTTTATTGCCTGATTCGCGCGAATTAAAATGATCCTGATTAGCGGTTCTGGCAATAATCTTTCCCTTTTTAGTTACCTTAAATCTTTTCGCAATCGCTTTTTTAGTTTTAATTTTCATTATACTTATAAATTATTTTTTAATCTGCACACCCCGCCTCTCTTAAAAGGGGATTTTTTAACAATCAACTCTTTTTATACTCTATAACAATACTCAATCCCTGCGACTTTTTTTTCTGACTTTTTTCTTTTATTATCTCTCGTTCTTCTGTTGCCGGATCCGCTTTTGACAAATCAGAAATTATTTGTAAAAAGTCATTAAACTTTTCATTGGCAAAATCTTTGTTTGCTTTTTCTCTTCCTTTTAAAATCATATCTATCTTAACTCTGTTTCCCTTTTTCATAAACTTCAACGCATTTCTCGCTTTAAATTCAAGATCGTGCTTTTCTGTTCTAACGCTTAAACGAATTCCTTTTACTTCCACTTTTTTTTGTTTCGCGCCATGTTGTCTTTTTTGTTTGGTGAGTTTATATAGATACTTGCCATAGTCCATAATTTTACAGACAGGAGGAGCGGCATTTGGCGAAACTTCAACCAAATCAAGTTCTTTCTCATGCGCCAAGTTTAAAGCGCTTTCAAGCTTCATAATTTCAAGCTTTCCGTTTTCTTCGTTTATAACCGCTATTTCAAGCGACTGAATTTGTCTGTTAATTCTAAATTGTTTTGCTTTTGCGATATGTTTAAATTAACTGATTATTTTTTACCAATTTGTAAAATAACTTTACTAAACTACAAACAGTATAATACTATCTGCGTAGTTAGTCAATACTATGTGCAAGTCCACGAACAGAATTGACAAAAGTCTATTTTTTTGCTATTATTTAAAAAGCTAGAAGGAAAATTAATATAGAATTGAGGTGATAATTATGAAAAAAATATTTTCTATTTTCTCTGTTATGTTAGTATCTGTGTTTATATTTAGTATGATGACCTCTTCCGTTTTAGCAGGAGATCATTGGAATGAACACCATGACGGAGAAGAGGGTGCAGGAGAAACAAACCAGAATGAAGTTCGTGAACATTGGGAATAATGTAATATGTTTTCGCGCGAAACAAATGGTTATAATTTTGTTTTAGGAACTAGGTTTTCAATTGAAAATCTAGTTTTTTTATATTCGTACTACAACAAATCTGCTAGAACTAATATTTCTAAAAACGCCTTTAAATTTATTTAAACTGGAAAATTAGTGCAAGCTATAAATATGTCTGGAAATAAAACAACGCAAAATAAAAAAATATTATAGTTTCAGGATCAATGGTCTATGATCAGATTATGAATTTTCTAAGGTTTTTTAAGGAACATATTTTACCGGAAAAGATTTATATTCTTAATGTCAGTTTCGTTATTGATGAATTGAAAGAAAGTTTTGGCGGAACTGCCGGCAACATCGCTTATAATTTATCTCTACTAAAAGAATCTTCCGTTGTTCTGGGAATAGTCGGCAATGATTTTGCCAAATATAAAAAACGATTTAAAAAATTAAAAAAAGAATTTCCAGAATTAAATAAAATTGTTAAAAATAACACTATTCCAACTGGCTGGCTAATTGAACAAATTAAGGGATTAAAGGGCAAAAAATTGGTGGAGTGATGATTTCAGAAAAGCATCGCAATTTTATTGTGAATACGGAAAATGCTAAGGCGGAAGATGTTGTAATTTTAATAAGCTTGATCAAGCAAAAAGTCAGAAGCCATTTTGGCATTCAGTTAAAAGAAGAGATTGAGTATGTGGGATTCTAACTTCTGTCATTTCTGTGTAAATGGGAATCCAGATGTAATTTCATAAATAACTTCGTTCGCTTCAGTCTTCTGACTGGAGTGTCTTGCGGTAAAAATAAATTTGCGAAATCACAAAAGGCTCCAGTCGGGAGACTGGAGCCAACAGATATTTTACTTGGATTCCTGTCTCCGCGGGAATGAGCTTAAAATTATTTGTACTCAATTTTTTTCAAAGAATAAATAATTCCTATGGAAATAACCGATAATAACAAAACCTTATCATTAAAAAGCACAACATCAAATAATCCGTAGCCAAATATCCAAACAGCGTAGACGAAAAAACTTCCCGCAAAAATTTTAGCGGGTTGGCTTTTTAAATTTCCAAAAAGCCAGTAAGATTTTTGAAGAATTTCTCTTAAAATAAACAAAAATATTATTAATCCAAATAAACCAATCTCGGCGGCAATTTCAAAATAAAGATTATGCGCTGATGATCCTATTTTTGAAACAACGCAATTTTGTTCTAAAATCAACGGAAAATTTCCCACTCCTACTCCCAAAAAAGGGCGCGCAGAAATTGAATCAATAGTTGCCAGCCAAATTTCCATTCGTCCTTTGTTAGAAGCCTCTGAAAAGTCATAAATTGAAGAAGCTCTTTCAAAAAACGCTGAATCGTTTTGCTGGTTTATTTTGTTTTCACTCCAAGAAATTTGAGTGAACTGATTTTGTTTAAGAATAAAACTTGAAGCGGGAATAACAAAGAAAAAAATAAAAACGGAAAAAAGAATTAATTTGCCGCTCTGTCGCGCGGAAGCGGTTAGTTTTATTTTTTGAAAGCGAGGTTTGAGCTTATAAAATTTATAAGGGTTTAATAAATAAATTCCGGTAATTAAACCAAAAAAGGAGCTTAACCAAATGCCTCGCGATCCTGAAAAAATAATTGCTGAAAAAGAAAGGGTTAAAAAAAGAGTTAAGATTTTAAGCAATGGATATTTTGAAGATAAATTTTGAGATGAATAAAAAATTATCAAAAATAAAGTAAAAGGCATAACAAATAAAACAAAAAGCGCGAAAGAATGCGAGTCTGGCATTACCGAAAACATTCGCAAAGTTGGTGGCAGATTGTCGTAATAGGAGAACCAAGTGTTGCTATAAGAGAGAAGCGCGCTTAAATTTTGACCGTAAAAAACACTGATTACTCTCTGATCCCAAAAATGCCAAAAGATATGCAAGGGGACAATAAAAGTGGTAAATAATTGTATAAAACCGATTAAAACCGTAATGACACCGGCAAAAAAAACCGCTTTAATAATTCTAAGCAGTTGCTTTTCGTTTTTAATTACAGTAATAATTATTGGAAAAAGAAGGGCAATGTTCAACAAAAAAATAATTTCTTTAATTCCCGCGCCGATATTTTTAGCAACTAGCAAAGACGCTAAGTTAATAAAAATAAAAACAAGAAAAAATAAAAATAATTTATAAAAAGAAAGTTTTTTAAACGCAATCATTTTTTCTTCCAGAGTTTGCTTTGTTAAAATAAACGCAGACCGTTTTTGTTTGAACAACAAACGCAAAGCTAAGATAATAACTAAAATTCGCCAAGAACTGAATGAATCAGAAATACCGTCAATTGGCAAAGCGGTAAAAAGCGGAATGGAAATAA
The DNA here is from genome assembly GCA_034659355.1 of Patescibacteria group bacterium. Classification (GTDB taxonomy): domain Bacteria; phylum Patescibacteriota; class Minisyncoccia; order JAHIHE01; family JAGLIN01; genus JAYEHC01. The sequence goes on from JAYEHC010000102.1 coordinate 25,476, forward strand.
TAAAAAGAATTAACGCTTCAGTAAAACTAAGAACCAGAAAGCTGATAATTAAAATAAAAAATAAAAAATACCTCATCTCCAAAGGAAGAATATCAATCGCCATTAAAACAATCATTAATAGTTCTAACAAAAAAAATATTGCGGTTAAATTAAAGTATTTTTTTATTTGCATTATTTTTTTTAAAATATATTAAAAACAAGACAATCATTAAGGCAATTAGGCTTAAATAAACAGAGTAAAAGAAAGATTTTGGATGATAGTTGAAAACGATATGATGTTTTCCTTGAGGGACGAAAATTCCTCGAAAAGCAATATTTGTCGGGTAAATTTTAACTTCCTTATTATCTAGATAAGCTTGCCAGCCAGGATAGTAAGCGTCTGTCAAAACTAGATAGCCGTTCTGTTTAAGATCAATTTCAAGCTCCACTTTATTCGGGTGATAACTAACAATGCTAGCTGGTTGCAGAGAAAGATTGGAGTTGTTTTCATTATTAAACGCCGTTGATAAATTAGCGTCTATCTCTACCGTAGCCGTTTTTTTCGGCTGAAAATCTTCGCTCAAAAAAACATCGACCGCCTGTTGATGGCTGTCAACCGAATGAATATTAAAAACTGTAAACGCTCTTGGCAAAACGGCTTTATTTTCATAGATATTAATTGTTTGGTCGGTATAAACCAAAGAGAGATTTTTTTCTAAGGCTAATTTTTCATTTTCTAAATCATCTTTACCTTGCGCGAAATATTTTATTCCCAAAAGGTTAAATATCTTTTGATTAAAAAATTTATAAATAAATCTGTCATCAATTCCTCCAAAGTGCCGCTCAAAAGTTTCATATCTGTTTATTTTGATAATTTCATAGCCTCGCACATCTTGAATATTCCAAATAACACTTCCGTTAGGCAGTAGAGAAGAACTGAAATTTTCCAGACTTTCTTTATAACTGGTAACGCGATAACAGCCAAGGTTTTTTTGCAAGAATTCAATTGCGGGTGTTTTAGGATAAACAAAATTATAAGGAATAGCGGGATGATAAGAATAGCCATAAAAACATAATTCTCCAGCGATCAATAAAATTAAGAAAACTTTTCCAGCCAATCTTTTTTTAGCAGGGTGAAGCGACGAAGACAAAAATAACCAAAAAATAATATTAAGAGAAATAAAAAGCGCAAGTAACAACTTTTTTTCCGTTAGCCAAATCTCCGGAGTGACAAATTGCGAAGCCGATTTTCGCCAAACTAAAACTGCTAAAAAGATTGATGACACAATTCCCAAATAAAAAATATTAAAAACAATAGCTTTCTTTTTTAGTTGACGATATGTTTTATTTTTTAAGAAATAATCTATTCCGTAGCCAGCCAGAATAGCTAAACTAAAAACGAAGATGAAACGCAAACGGCCAATAGCGGTGACATTAAAAATAGGCAGATAATTAACTAAACGAAAAATAGGCAACGAAATAAAAGCGCCGCAGCAGACAATGGCTGTCGCGCCCCAAAAATAAATTTCTTTTCTATTGTTTATTTTTTTAAGAAATGCGCCAAACAAAGCGAAGGAAGCGAAAATCAAAGGAATAATTCCAACATAAAAAGCGCTTTCACTGTAATTCAGAGATCCCCAATATTTCTTTAAAACCGGATTGCCAAAAAAATCCGGATAAATCAAAATAGTAAAATTTTCCAAAGAGTGTTTAATATCTCTAAGATTATGCCAGCCATTCCATTCGTGTCCCGCAATTTGAAAAAAGTTGGCGCCTGCCACACCGCCTCTGCCTACTACTAACGCTTCGCTCTGTTCTAAAAATTCTATAGTTGGTATTAACTGAACAAGGGCAATCATAAATCCCAATACTGTAGCAATTGCCAAAAATTTTGCTCTTGATAGGATAACTTTATATTTTTCGCGATATGGTTTTAATTGGCTTAAACGAAAAAGAGCGTAAAAAGCGGTTAAACAAAGAATGAATAAAGAAATTTCCGGATTGCCGCCAAAAAATTGAAAACCTATTGCCAAAGCAAACAAACCTATCCATAATTTTTGCGGTTGGCGAATAATTTTATCAGTTCCCAAAAGTAAAAACGGCAGCCAAATAATTACGCTGACTAGCGGATATCCCAGCCAAATAATAAGCGGACCAGAAAACATAAAAATCAAACCGCTTGCCACGCTTCCCATTTTGCTTATTTTTAAATTTCTGGAAAATAAGTAAGTAAAAAAACCGGCTAAGAATAATTGAAATATTCCGGAAAATAGCGACCAGCTTTTAACCGGCAAATGCAGAAGATAAGAAAATAATTTTGAAATTTCAAAAATTGAAGACTGATCATTCGCCAAAAATGGCAAGCCAGTTAAACTATAAGGGTTCCAAAGAGGGATAAAACCCCTTACAAGACCTTCTCTTATAAAATGTTGCCAAGGATGCATTTGAAAAACCAGATCAAAAAGAAGTCTATTTCCGGGAAGAGCTTCTGCCTGAATATTTGAATTGCGATAAAAATTATCAATGTGATATAAAGTCTCAGCGGGAACCAAGCTTAAATTTCCCAGAATTGCTTTGAAAAAAAAGCAAAAAAGGATAAACAACAAAAAAATAATAACGCCTAAGTATTCATTTTTTATAAAAATTTTATGGAATAAATCTGGCATATTTATTTATATTTTCCCTTGATTAGACCCCATTTAATTTGAAGCAGTTCTTTTAGCGTTCCTAAATATGAATTTAGCGTAACCTTGCTATTAACATCATTTGTCCAAATTACAGGGACAGCTTTTATTTTATAATTATTTTTTTTCGCCAAAATCAAAATTTCAATATCAAAACCCCAGCGGTTTATTTCTAATTTTGGAAAAATATCTTCCACGAACTTTTCTGAAAAACATTTAAATCCACATTGAGTATCTCTAATTCCTGAAATAACTAAGAGCTGAATTAAAAAATTTCCCAAATCTCCCAGCAGTTCTCTGTAAAATGGCTGATGTTCTTTGATCTGACTGTTTTGCAGGTCGCGGTTGCCAATTACTATTTCATATCCTTTTTGAAAAAACGGAAGGAAATTCCGAATTTGTTCTATGTCTGTGGCATTATCGGCGTCCATAAATAATCTAAATTCTCCGCGCGCTTTTAATATTCCTTGTCTAACCGCATAGCCCTTGCCATAATTTTTTTGATTGGAAATTATTTTTAGTTCCGGAATGCTTTTTTGTAAATCCTGCACCAGATTCACCGTTCCGTCGCAAGAACCATCGTCAACGACAATTATTTCATAATTATAATTCCGGGCTGTCAAAAATTTGTCAATTTTCAATAAAGTGTCCTTGATTCTATTTTCTTCATTGTAAGCTGGAATAATTACCGACAAATAAATTTTTTCCTCCATAATTCATTGTATAGTTTTTTTAAAATCAAACTAAAAAAGCTTTTTAAGAGTTATTATAAAAGCTTTTTATTTCTTAAAAAATGTGGAGATGGCGGGAATTGAACCCGCGTGTAGTTAATCCGTTTAAAAACTTTCTACCAATATAGATTGCTTAAAGAGTTTAAAACTAGCAAGTATGAAACAATCAAAAATCTTGCTAATTCGAATTTAGAACGGTTTCGGATGTTTATCTCTAAACAAAATAAAGTCCTATCTTGATGTATGACACCGGATTTTGCCTATCAAGATTTAGCAAACCGATGGCTGTCAGCCTAAATTTAGGCAACAGCGCCAGCAAAACTAACTTGTCTACTCGAAAATAGATTTGCTAATTTGCTTGTAAGTGTTTCTTTTGCACTTATATTTTGCAGGCAATTTTTATGAGATTAGCCGGCATGCTCAATTGGCAATTTTTAAAAAAGATCACTATCGAATCCAATCATCCCCAGGAGCATTTTAATATTTTAACATTTAAATAATCATATTAATGATATTTGGAATAATTTAATATTTGATATTCCGCCTCGCTGCAGTCTCTCAATAGAGAACTGCAGCGGATCGCGCGTTTTCTCGTCGCAGTCCTCTATCGAGAGACTGCGACGGAGCGACAATAATTTGATATTTGATATTACGGATAGCATTACACAATTACTACTCTTTATTTCTTAACATTCTTTTCATTTTCACTTTATCCTCTCGTTTCTTAATATCTTCTCGTTTATCAATTTTCCTTTTTCCTTTTCCTATTCCGAATTCAAGCTTAATAAGCCCACGCTTAGAATACACCTTAATAGGCGCTAATGTCAAGCCTTTTTGTTTGACTTTTCCGATTAGCGATTTTATTTGACTTTTACGAATAAGCACTTTTCTTGATCTTTCAGGGTCGTAAGTAGCTGGCATATTAAGCGGTTGATAAGCGGAGATGTTGGCGTTTGTCAAAAACGCTTCGTTGCCTTTGATTGTTACGAAAGCTCCTTTTAAGCTGATGTGTCCTGTTTTAATTGATTTCACTTCATATCCTTTTAAAACCAAACCGCCCTCTATTTTTTCAAGAATTTCATAATCATAATTTGCTCGTTTGTTGAATGCGAATGTTTTCATAATTATAGTTTAACATAAGAAAGGAGAAATTTGCAATGGTTGAATTTATCCGGATAGCAAAGTTGATTTTATAAAAATTTGGTGTTATTCTATATGTGATGGATAAGAGAAATACAACAAATCCTAGAAATTTAACGATTTTTAAATGAAGAAAGAAATCAGTTCAAAAATAGTAGCGTTTGTTTTCCTGCTGGTAATTTCCGCGTTGATAATTTTTTTAAACAGCCTTGGATATTTAAACGGCGTAAAAAACGGCGCGCTTTATGCCGCAGTTCCAACACAGGGAATATTTCAAACATCTTTAGCGGATATAAATGATTTTTTTCAGACGATTGAAAGCATTGGCAAATTTAAAAAAGAAAACGCGACGCTCAAAAATGAAAATTTAAAATTAACTTATGAAATTTCAAAATGCAAGGAAACAAAAAGAGAGAATGAAATTTTGAAACGGCAACTTGATTTTTCAGAAGATTTGTGTTTAAAGGGAGCATGTTTTCAGTGGGAAATGGGGAGGATTATTGGAAGAGATCCAAATAATTATGGAAAATACATCATCATTAATCTGGGAACAAAAAACGGAGTAAAAGAGAATCAAGCAGTTGTAATTTCTGGCGGCGTCTTGATTGGAAAAGTCGTGGAAGTGTTTAGCAATTCTTCAAAAGTGATGCTTATTACAAGTTCTGACAGTCTTATAAATTCCATCGCTCAAACAACGCGCGCCAACGGTATTGTCAAAGGGAAATACGCGACGGGAGCGAAGCTGGAGATGATCAATCAAAACGAGGAGCTTATCTCTGATGATTTGGTTATTACTTCCGGTCTAGAAAGCAGAATACCGAAAGGACTTTTGATTGGAAAAATATCAAACATAAAAGAATCGGCGAATAAAGTTTTCAAATTCGCCGATTTAAATCTTTTTGCCGATTTCAATCAAATTGAAGAAATTTTTATTGTTAAGAATTATGATTAACAGAAAAGTGAATAATTATATATTTTTGCCAGTTTTGTTTTTGATTATGTTTTTGCAAATAACTTTTATTCCGCAAGCGTTTTCCGACTTAATTGTCCCTAACTTAATTTTGATTTTACTAATAGCGGTTTCAGTTTCATCTGAATCAACGGATATATTTTATGTCTCGTTTTTCTGCGCTTTTTTGCTAGACATATTTTCGGATCTTTATTTTGGACCGATTATTATCAGCGTTCTAATAGCAGTTTTCATTTCGTCATATCTTGCCCATTATTTTTTAAAAAAACTTTTTTCTCTAAATTTAGTTTTGATTTCTTTTTTGGGAATTACTGCTTATAATATTTTATATTTTGTTTTGATAAATTTAGATAATTTTCAACAAGTTTATGATCTAACTGAATTAAACAGGCTAGCCGTTATAATTATCTTTGAGATAATTTATACGGCGATTTTTATCTATCCGTTTGCGTACGGTGTTGGAATTTCAATATTTGATTTTAAAAATAAGAATGAAAACCAAGTACTTTATAAATAGAAAAGATAATAATGAGACAGAGCTGGAAGAAATTTTTGCGGGACCAATGCAGGAAGAAGTGAACAAGGTTGAGAATTTGATTAACAAGAAAAATATAAAAATAACGGAAGCAATATTTTTCGCTATTTTGTTCGCGCTTTTTTTGCAAGCGGCGTATTTGCAGATAATTAAAGGGGATTATTACGCAAAAAAATCGGAGAGAAATTATACGAGAACAACAGCTGTGAAATCTCCGAGAGGAATAATTTATGACAGAAATCAAAATCAGATTGTTTTTAATGTACCGGTTTTTGATCTGGTGATAATTCCGTATGATTTTTTTAAAGAAAAAGATAAAATAAGCGAAAAAATTTCTAACTTGTCTAAGGTAATTAATTCTAATAAAAATGATTTTGATAAAAAAATTAAAGGAATAGAGCCGTCTTCGTATCAGCCATTCTTAATTCTAGAAAATATTGATAAGGAAGACGCGTTGATCTTTGAAGAAAAAATAAAAGATATTGATGGAGTTGAACTTGAAAAAAGTTCTATCAGAAACTATATTGACGGCAATTACTTTTCCAATATTGTCGGGTATAACGGCAGGATAAACGAGAATGAACTTAAAAAGCATTCTGACTATTTACCTAATGATATGATAGGAAAAAATGGTTTGGAATTAATTTACGAAAAACAACTCAGGGGAAAATACGGAAAACAAGAAATTGAAGTTGATTCTTTTGGAAGGAAAATAAAAATTATAGAACGAGAAAATTGCGAACCGGGGAATAATCTTGTTTTAAATATTGACGCTGGATTGCAAAAGAAAATCTATGACGAGCTTATTATAATTACGGAAAAACTGGAAACAAAAAATGGAGCGGCTGTTGTCGCTATCAATCCTAAAAACGGAGCGGTTTTGGCTCTGGTTAGTTTCCCGTCTTATAATAATAATCTTTTTGCTGGCGGAATAAGCGACAGCGATTATTATAGATTATTGAGCGATGAAATGAAACCGCTTTTTAATAAAGCCGTTTCAGGAGAATACCCTCCCGGATCAACAATTAAGCCATTAATCGGAGCGGCGGCGCTTCAGGAAAATATTATATCTCCAAGCAGAATTATAGTTGGCGGTGAAGCGATATATATTGGCTCTTATCGGTTTTTGGATTGGAAGGCGCATGGTTCGGTTAATCTGGTAAAGGCGATTGCGCAATCTTGCAATATCTATTTTTATACGGTTGGCGGGGGTTATGGCGGAATAGAAGGATTGGGAATTAAGAGAATTAAAAATTACGCGAATCTTTTCGGTCTTGGAAATACGCTTGGAATTGATATTCCCGAAGAAGGCGCCGGACTTGTTCCTGACAAAGAATGGAAAAAAAATGTGAAAAATGAAAAGTGGTATATAGGGGATACCTACCATGTTTCTATCGGACAAGGAGATATTTTGACAACTCCCTTGCAGGTTGCCGTTTATACGGCGGCAATCGCTAATGGCGGAAAATTATTTCAACCGCAAGTAGTTAATAAAATAATTGATTTAAACAGCGAGGTAGTTGAAGACCTTGAACCGAAAATAATCAGGGAAAATTTTATAGATTTGGAAAATATAAAATGGATTCAAAAAGGAATGAGGGAAAATGTCATCTCTGGCTCCGGAAGAGCCTTAGCTAATCTTGCTGTTGAAGTAGCAGGAAAAACAGGAACGGCGCAATACGCGAGAAATAAAAAGACGCATGCTTGGTACACAGCTTACGCGCCTTATGATGATCCGGAAATCGCTTTAGCGGTTTTAATTGAAGGAGGAGGAGAGGGACACGCCGCGGCAGTGCCGGTGGCGAGGGAGGTATTGGGGTGGTATTTTGGGGAAGATAAAAATTTAGAATAAAAAAATGCGAAAACAACATTGCTATTATGCCTACATAGGCTCTGACAAACATAATACTAAAATTTTCTCATCTTTTGTTCTAAAACTTTGTCATTCTGAACTTGTTTCAGAATCTTCGTTATATTAGGTTTTGACTTATCCTATTTTCATCATACTTTCGTCTGCGACGCAAACACAATCATCTCTTTATAATTATACAATTATTGCATTTTCAACTTATTCAAAGGTTTAGTGATTTATAGGTTTGATTAGCTGTAGCAGAATGACATTATTATTATTTTAGCTTAAATTATAAATTGAAAGTTTATGCTATCTCATGAACAAAATTGCGAACAAATTTTTCGGGAGGCGTGCCGAGTTTTAAAACTTCGCGGTTTTAATTTTAAACCGAAAGTAATTAGAACAGGGGATGGGTATATTAAGAACTATAAACTTGGCTATACTAATTTGAAATCAAAATTGGTGGTTATTGATATTTACACACAAAAATTAAAAAAGCCGAAAAAATACAGCAGCATTCTCGCCGTCATCGCGCACGAACTGGCGCATCATCAAAAAAAGCCTTATCGGCAGTTTTATAAATTTCGCTGGATTAACAGAATTCATTATCCGAAATTTTACGATCAAGTAGTGAAGAATATCAAGAAGTTTAAAAAAGACGGAGCGTTGAGGAGATTTTATGAATGAAAATAAAAAAATAATTGTTGCAATGTCTGGCGGAGTTGATTCGGCTGTGGTTGCAGTTTTACTAAAAGAACAAGACTATGAAATAGAAGGCGTTTTTATGCGGTTGGGAATTGCGAGGGATGATCAAGCTGAAAAAAACGCCGGGAGAATAGCAAGAAAGCTGGGAATTAAATTTTTCGTAGTTGATGTAAGCAAGGAATTTAAAAAGAAGGTAATTGATTATTTCATTTCTGAATATAAAAAAGGGCAAACGCCAAATCCCTGCGTGGAATGCAATCGGGAAATTAAATTTGGAATTTTGATGGAAAAGGTTTTGAAAATGGGAGCGGATTATGTTGCAACGGGACATTATGTTCGCTTGCAAAATGTCATTGCGGGGAAGGTACGATTGAAGCAATCCCGTAGCTACAAATCACAGGGCTTAGTTGCGGAATTGTTTCACTTCGCTCGCAATGACAGTAAGAACGGAATTGCAAAATTCAGATTGCTAAAAGCGAAAGACGAAAATAAAGACCAGTCATATTTTCTATATACTTTAAATCAGAAAAAATTAAAACGCTGTTTGTTTCCGTTGGGGGATTATACAAAAGACGAGGTAAAAAAAATTGCCAAGAAATATAATCTTAAAATTGACAATGAAAAAGAAAGTCAAGAAATTTGTTTTATAACAAGCAAATACTACGGCGATTTTTTGCGGGAACGCTTAAAACTAAAGGCGGGAGATATAATTGACGCGAATAATAATATCTTAGGAAAACACAAGGGGTTGCCTCTTTATACAATCGGGCAACGGAGAGATATTGGTATTGGCGGGACGGGACCTTATTTTGTAATTGGGATGAACCGCGGGAAAAACCAGCTTGTTGTAAGCGATAACAAAAACGACAAAAATCTATTTTCTAAGAAGCTGGCTGTAAAAAAAGTAAATTGGGTTTCGGGAAGTATTCCCAAATCGCCGTTTAAGATAAAAGTAAAAACAAGATATAGAATGAAAGAGTGTTTAGCGGTTATTGATAAAATCAACAATAAATACACCGTGAAATTTTTAAAACCTCAACGCGCTGTTATGTCGGGACAGTCAGTCGTATTTTATAAAGGCAACGAAGTTTTGGGCGGGGGAATTATAATTTAAAATTTGAGATATTGCGCATTTCGCAAATTTAAAAAAGTTTGATAAAAGTATGCTAATCTGGTATACTTCTGTTATGTGAGAATGATTACAAATTAAATTATATTATTTATAATAAGTGTTTATGAAAACAAAAAAGAAAGACAAAATTATTGCTAAAAAAGGGGATAGAAAAGTAAAGAAAGTAGCGAAGAATACGAAAGCCAAGACAAAGAGAACAAACAAAATAAAAATTAAAAAAACGGTAAAGAAGCAAGGTGTAAAAAAAGCGATAAAAAAACCTTCTAAAAAACAAAAACAGAAAATTGCTGCTAGAAAAAAGAAGAGAGAGAGAAGAGCTATTTCTAAAAAAGTTGGTAAAAAAATAGTAAAGAAGATAAAGACGACAAAAAAAATCGGAGTTAACGATGATCAAATTAAAGAACTGCTGAACAGGGGAAAATCAAGAGGATTTATAACACAAGAAGAAATTGTTCATATTATTCCCGATGTTGAAGATGATATAGTGGGTTTGGAATATCTATACGAACAATTAGAGCAGAACAATATAGAAGTACGCGATACCGTTGATATTATTGATCTTTCCGACAAAAATGAAGATGCTAGCAAAAAAAGTCCTAAAGAAATTAAAGCGGAAATGAATGCTTTGTCGCTTGATAATATTTTTAACGATTCTGTTCAAATGTACCTTCGCGAAATAGGAAGAGTTCCTCTTTTGAGCGGGGAAGAAGAAATTCAACTTTCAAAAAGAAAAGAAAGAGGCGATGTTGCGGCAAAACAGAAACTGGCGGAAGCAAATCTTCGTCTGGTTGTTAGTATCGCAAAAAAATATGTTGGCAGGAGCGCTAATCTAAGCCTGCTAGATTTAATTCAAGAAGGGAATATTGGATTGTTTCGCGCGGTGGAAAAATTTGATTATCATAGGGGATATAAATTTTCAACTTACGCAACTTGGTGGATAAGACAGGCAATTACCAGAGCTATCGCGGATCAATCAAGAACGATTAGAATTCCTGTCCATATGGTTGAAACAATAAATAAATTCTCGCAAACTACAAGACGACTTGTTCAAGATCTTGGACGCGAACCTTTACCGGAAGAAATTGCTTCCGAAATGGAAATAGAGGTTGAAAAAGTAAGGCACATTATGAAAATATCGCAGGACACCGTTTCTCTGGAAACATCCGTTGGGGAGGATGATGATGAAAGCACTTTGCGCGATTTTATAGAAGACACCGATACTGTTCTTCCATCTCAAAACGCGGGACGGCAACTTTTAAAGGGATATGTTAAAGATATTCTTGTTGAACTTTCTCCCCGAGAACAAAAGATTCTGAAAATGCGTTTCGGCCTGGAAGACGGTGTTACGCATACTTTAGAAGAAATTGGACAAGAATTTGGCGTAACCAGAGAAAGAATTAGACAGATTGAAGCCAAAGCGTTGGAAAGAATAAGAAAGCATCAAGAATCAAAAAAATTAGAAGATTATTGAGTTTGAATTGTAGATATCAATTGCTAGTTTGGAGTTGCGCTCCGAACCTTGTCGCGTTGACAGTGAATTTTATCAATAGCTTGAGATATGGAACCGGCAAAATCTAAATTAGCAATTTCGCAAGGTTAAAACCTTGCGAACCCTCAACTAAATCTGGGTAGAAATTCTTTTTTTCAAACATTTTAAAAAATTTGCCAATCTCATGCTAACAAATTTATCAAAAAACAAAATAGGCGCTTTTCCCGCGCAGTTTATTAGGAAGATGATTAAAGAAGGAGAAATAATAAACGCGGATGAAAATAATATTCAACCGGCGAGTATTGATTTAAGCATTTCAGATGAGGGATATAGAATGAGAGGCGCGTTTTTGCCGAGAAAGAACGAAAGCGTTAGAGAAATTATCAAGGAAGAGTCTTTGTATAAAATAGACCTTAATAATCCTTTAGAGAAAAATGGTATATATTTAATTAGGATTAATGAAAAGTTAAACTTGCCGAAAAATATCTTTGCGTTTTCTTCGTCAAAAAGTTCCGTAGGAAGAGTTGATTTGCAAACCAGATTGATTGTGAATGGCTATTCAAGATTTGACAGTGTTCTCGCTGGCTATCAAGGCGAACTATGGCTTCAGGTTATCCCAAAGTCTTTTTTAATAAAACTTAATTTTGAAGATAAATTAAATCAAGTTAGATTTTTTAACGGCGAAGCGAAAATCGGCGGTAAGGAAATAGAAAAAATTTACGCGGAGCAAAAACTTCTTTTTAATGAAAATTCAGAACCTGCCAGTCCCGGAGAAAAGATAGCGAAAGACAGTAATGGCGGCATTGTAATGAATATAAATTTAAATGGAGAAAAAAGCGATGGGATAGTAGGCTATAAAAATTTGCTGGTTGACTGCGTTTTGGATTTTTCAAAAATGAATTATTATAACCCAGACGACTTTTTTGAACCGGTTTATGCTCCGCAAAATGGCAAGCTGATTTTAGAAAAAGAATCGTTCTATATTTTTTCCACAAAGGAGCTAATTAGAGTTCCCGGCAGTCTTGCTTCGGAAATGATCGCTTACGATATTTACAATGGGGAATTCCGCAGTCATTACGCCGGATTTTTTGATCCGGGATTTGGCTATGGCGAAGATGGAGAAATCAAAGGACGGCAAGCGGTTTTGGAAATTAGGTCTTATGAAAACAATTTTATCTTCCGGGATGATCAGCCGATTTGCCGAATGAATTTTGAGAGACTGATTGAACCCGCCGATTTTATCTACGGCGAAGAAATCGGCTCGCATTACGCAAATCAGTCTGGACCGAAATTAAGCAAGCATTTTAAATAATAGACCCCTTGCGTAATTATTTCCTATTACAATTTCCAGATTTTGTTTCCAGATTTTATTTTATTTTTTTAAAAAATATGTTATAATTATGACAGTTCAATTAACCAACAATTTTAAAATTTAAATTAATGTATGATCAAGTTATTTATAAAGTCTAAAATCACATTATTTTTTTTGTCGCTTGCAGTTTTCGCTTTTTTTTCTTATAGCGATAATAATAGCGTTCAATGTATAAAAAATGCAGAGGCTAGTTTATGCAAAGGTCCCGCTGATGTTGTGTTGGTTATAGATCGTTCGTCAACAATGGCTAATAGTTCAAAATTTGATATTACCAAAACTGCTAGTGTTGGTTTTATAAATGAGCTGTTTGCCACTGATCCAGATCCAAGTTATGGCGAATGCGCTTATCATCAGATTGGTCTGGTTGCTTTTAATAATAATATAGATAGTGAGTCATTGAACCAAAGCGGGTCCTTCATACAAAGTATTATAAATCAGAGCGATGGAATTCTTGGTAATGCTTATCCAATTGGTTATCGTAGAACTTCAAGTGCTATAGATATAGCAAAAAATAAGTTAGATTCTGAATCGAGCAACGCTAACGCTTGCGCGACAAAAACAATGATTGTTTTAACGGACGGATCCCCGGATTATGATATAGATTTGGCTAAAGCGAATGCTGACCTTGCCAAGGCTAAAGGAATTAGAATTGTTTCCGTCGGTCTTAAATTAGATGAAATTACTAATCCTGCAGAAGAAGAAGAAGCAGAAAATTTTATAAAAAACATAGCTTCAACATTTTCTGACTGCTACTATACTTCTGATTTTGGAAATACATTAGATTACTGCACCTCAATTTCCGGTGATAATTTAGAAGTAATTTTAACAACAGTTTATAATAGTATCACGGATTCTATTTGCGATGAAATCCCGCCAGTTTTAAATATCCATAGAACTCCGCAGGGAACGCTTTATAATGTTGATGAATTATTGATTAAATCTATCGCTACTGATATTACCGGATTTAAAAGTCACAATTTAATCTGGAGCGATAATTGGCCAGATGATTTAGTGAATATTGAATGCGCTAATCTTTCGGGAACTGAAATAGAATGCGACACCGAAGCAATCGGTCCGTTTTCTTCCGGAAAGATATTGAATTATCGTTCAATGGCGGTGGACGCTAATGATAACGAAGGGGCTATTGATGATCCAAATCCGAGAGCAGCAACAGTCGCTACAGTTTCTTTGGATGTTCCAAATTTATTTAGAAATACGGACAATACAATTAGTGTTGATATTCTTGACCCGAACGGAAAAGCTGATTTTGATGATTTTTATATCACCATTGACACGCCGGCTTTAGGGGGTGTGGAAATAGAAAAGGCAACAATGAATTGTTCCGGAAGCGGAAGCGAGAGAATCTGCGTTTATAGTTTTAATCCCGGGTGCGATTGGACGAATGGAATAACTGACGGTTTCGCAAATAATATAGATGTCAATATCTATATTTACGCGGATAGCGATGATATGGATATTCGTCAAATAGCTTCTACTGAAAACCAATCACTTGCTTCATATTTTGAAGGTCCTTCTCTTATTTATCCCGGGACTTGTTCTGACGAAATAAATAATAATTGTAATTATATAAATAGTGATCCTAATCAACCGATTATTGATTCAGATGAAATATCTTGCGATACGGAAAATCCTTTGATTAGTAATTCTCGCGCTCCAAGCGGCGATGTTTATGATGATGATTCAATACTTCTTACATCTGATGCTACGGATGATAATGGAATCAAACAACACATTATTTATTACAAAGAAAACAGTGGAGCTCGGCAAACTGCCTTTGATTGTAATGATACTAATGTTGATTCTTGGTGTGATGAAGATGCAAGTCAAAGTATAACAAATATTTCAGCTACGATAGGACCTTTTATCGCTGGAACGCAGATGAGATATCGTTCAATGGCTATTGATTATTCCGGGAATAATAATGAAGCTTGGACAGAGCCGGCGTTATTCACTATAAAAAGTAGGGAGTGTGAGGGAGTCGGGGATTTAGGCGCGTGTCTGATTACTCCCGGCGGGAAATGCTGTGGCGGAGTCTGTAATGTTGCGATTTCAAATCCTGATTCTTACAATGTTGATTATTGCGCCATGGAAATGTGTAACGGAACTTCGTGGCGGTGGGGAATTGACTATACCAAAAATGATATTACTGACTGTAGCGACGACGGAAATTCTGACGGCTGTTATCCTTACGGAATAGGAGGATGTGAAGATAGGGATTATTCCTGCGGGGATGGCTATTGCGTGGCAAGTACTACCAATCAGAATGGCGACGAGTGTATTGGGCTGGATTTTTATGACTATGAATGCAATAGCGGTTCGTGTGATTTTTCAGTTTTTAATAATGATCCAAGATGCGATGTAATATTAGACAATCTTTCTATCAACGCTTATAATAGCGATGATGTTTTGATAGTCGGAAGTTCCAGCTCTCTTACAAACGGGGAAGTGCTAAACAATTTAACAAATAAAGTTTCTTTAAATTCCGTTACGAGTGACACCAATGGCATTAGCGAACAAAAAATATATTGGAAGAAAAGTGCTGAAATTGATTTTAGTATTGAAAATTGCGATGTTTCATCGTGCGGAGACACTTTAAACCCTTGTGATTGTTCGAAAGACATTGGCGCGTTTAATGCTGGCGAGATAATAGAATTTTACGCTTCATCAAAAGATGACAGTGTCAATCAGACAGAAGAAATTGAAGGAAGTTCCAATGGTTTGAGATATTATTATTATGACGGAACTAATTTTGATGTTTATAAGGGGAGTGATGTTGATACGGATATAGATCATCACTGGAGCGGCAACCAGGTTATCATTAACAGCAACAGCTGGGAAGATCAGTATGATTCAGTAAGCATAGTTTGGGATGGATTAGTAAGCCCGGATGTTTTGGGGGAGCACATTTTTTATGTTTCAATTGATGATGGGATGAGATTATATTTAGACGGAAATTTGGTTATTGACAAATGGTTTAGTCAGACAACCGAATATTACACAGCTTATGATTTTACTTCGCTTGAACCGATATCAATAAGGATTGAATGGTATGAAGGCTATGGTAGCGCCACGATGAGATTAGGATGGGATTCACCCAACGGATCAAAAGTTTATCCGATTCCTTCCGACAATTTAGTCGCTCCCTATTCGTTTGTTGTCCGTAACGGAGAATGCTATGATGTCCCCGGCGGAAATAGGCCGGATTTAACCTTTTGCGATTCAGGTAATGGCAGATGTTGCGGGGGAGTTTGCGATAGTTCTCAAGATTCAAATCCATACGATAGCGAATGTTCCGTTGACACATGCAATGGAACAGATTGGATTTATGAAGCGGGAAATGAAAATAATCCTTGCGGGTCAAGCGACACTTGCTTTGATTATTATTCTCCCAATAATCTTTTTTATAGCGGTTGTATAACCGGTGGAAATAAATGTTCTTCTGGATATTGCGCTATTGCTTCAAGTTTAACTTCCACGCCTGCTTGTAGCGGAAACTTGCTTACTAATTATAGCTGTAATCCTGACAACGCGACAGGAACTTGTCAGGTAAAAGACACGAATATAGATTGTTCCATTGTCGGAGATTATGATAATGATTCTGCCTCTGGCGGTACTGCTTGCAACTGCGATTGCGATAATTATGATCTTGAAGAAAAAGTTTATTCCTCGCTGAATTTTGACGGGGTGGATGATTATGCGTATATATCTGACAGTTCAACTATGCAAGTTTCTTCATATACTGTTAGTGTATGGATTAAGCCGTCGCTTCAAAATGAATTTTATAGCGGTATTATTGGAAAACCTGGACGCAATTATAATATGTGGTTGCTTAATGCTGACACAGACAATACTGGATATATTCATCATCGTTTTCACGATGATTCTAGTTGGAATTCTGGTTGCCTAGATACTCCTGCTGGATCTGTGCCTACTGATGTTTGGACAAATGTAACTATTACCAATGATGGTGTTAAATGTAGAACATATATTAATGGAGTGGAAAGTACAAGCGGCGATGTTAGCGGTTCGCTTGTTGTAGATCCTGGCATTACATATATTGGTCGCAATCTTGATGGTAATAGTGAATATTATTTTAAGGGGAATATTGACGATGCTCGCATTTACAACCGCGCGCTTTATCCTGAAGAAGTTTTGGATCACCATAACGGAATTTTTGCGGATGATACGGGATTGGTTGGTCATTGGGATTTTGATGAAGAGACGGGAGTAACGGTTAATGATATTTCTAGCAATAATAATAACGGGATATTAGAAAACGGTCCGCAGTGGATGAAGCATTATCATGAGAGTCCCATTGGAAATAACGGGAATGTGCCAGAAAATTGGCAGGTTTGCACTGACGGAAAAGATAATGATTGTGATGGAACAAGTGATAATTATAATAATGACGACGGTATTTCTAATTGTGATGGTGAAATAGACGGTGTTTCTGTTAAAGCAAGCGCTGAAAATAGAGACGGGGTTAAAAATGATAATCTGTTTGGCACAGATTTTGATTTAACAATTGACGATGTTGATATTGAAAGAACAAGTAACGATTTTACAATAACAGCAAACGCAACCGATTATTTTCTAATCCGGCAAATAGTAATTGAATGGACAAATGATAATTGGATAAGTAGCAATAGTAAGGAGTGTGAAGATACTGGGATTTGCAAAGTGTGCATTGAGGGCGGAACATGCGGAGAGGGAAATGATTTAATTCCCTCCTCATCATTGTCAGCGGGAAATACTTTCAACTTTAGAGTTTGCGCTTGGGACAACAGCGTTAATAATAATCAAGGATGCACAGAATATCATGGTATCACAATATTGAACTCAAATATAGTGCCTGAAATAACCCCCTTGTCATTTCAAGAACCGGATTTTTGTGATGGAAATTTGAGTTATATACTAAAGTGGAATTTTAGCGATCCGGATGGTGATGGACAGTCATCTTATGAAATTGAAGTTAAAGAAGGAAACAACGACTTTACTGATAATCTCACAGTTTATGCTAAAAAATATCCTCCTGATCCGTATTTGTCTTCATATTATCAAATTTTAAGCGGTGATTTTGTAAATGACAATGAAATGGAATATAACAAAACATATTATTGGCGTATTAAAGTCACTGATAATCGAGGAGGCGGATATGAACAATCTACGGACTGGATAGAAGGACCATCATTTGATACTCCTGAATATAAATATCCGCAAGTTGATTTTAGCGCAATTTCAGATCATTCAGGTAATTGTTTATATGGATTTGAATTTTTTGGCGCGGAGAACAGGTGCGATTTTGGAGAAGACATAACATTTTCAGATGATTGTGAGAATCTTGTTGAGTGTACTAGTTCTAATAACAAACAGTGTTTGTCGACAAATTTCGCAAAGTGTAATCTTGTAAATAATCTTTGCGTGTCTTGCGAGGATAATTCCGAGTGCGTTAAATTTAATTCTCCAAATGTCAGCTATTCTTGTAATATAGAAAGTGGGATATGCGAGGCTTCTGGTTCTTGCCTTACTAGTGATGATTGCAAGGCTGTTGATATCGCAAGATGCGACACAGGAGTTTGTATTTTATGCGATGATGATTCGCAATGTACTAACAGTAAGTTTGGAACCGTCGATATTGACTATTTTTGCAATAGTAGCGGAAAATGCGAAGACAGAGAATCTCGTAGGTGGTATTTTTATGATAGTATAAATATAAACAGCAACGACCCCAACCCAGTGAATAACTACATTAATTCAAGCGTTGACACTTATATTGTAACTCTAAAAATAAAAGATGTTTTAGGAAATATTTGTTCCAAGAGAAAAAATATATTTTTAGGTGGAATGGAGTATCCCAGATGGAATGAAATGCCTCCCTCTAATTAATAGTTTAGTAAAAAAACCGTTTTTGATTTGTCGTATTGATATTTTCCTAGTATAATAAGATTATTAGGGTTTTAATGTTATAATAAATAAATATTTTTTATGAAATTTAAATATAAAGCAACAACAATAGAAGGAAGAGAACAAAAAGGAAGAATTGAGGCCGGAAGTATTGAGAGGGCTGTTGAACTGCTCCAAAAACATAAGCTGATTATTGTTTCAATTAAACCAATAAGAGAATTTGCTTCTTTTACTAAAATATTTTCTTTCTTAAACAGAGTTAGCAAGAAAAAAGTCGTGATGTTTTCAAAAGAGCTTTCTGTTTTGCTGACAGCGAATATACCGCTTGTGGAAGCGTTAAAAATACAATATGAGCAAGAAGATAATCCCTATTTCCGCGAGCAGATATTTATGATTAGCAAAATGGTTGATGACGGTGCTCCTTTTTCAGTCGCTCTGTCTCGTTTTCCAAATATTTTTTCAGATTTTTATGTGAACATTGTTAAATCTGGCGAAGCGTCCGGAAAACTGCAAGAATCGCTCTATCATTTGTCAGCCTATATTGAAAAACAACATATTTTGACAAGCAAAGTTAAAAACGCTCTAATGTATCCAGCTGTTATTATGGGAGGATTTGGGTTGGTTGGATTAGGAATGATGGCTTTTGTTGTTCCGCAGCTTATTAGCGTGTTTGAAGGCAGTGGACAGGAACTTCCGCTTCCAACAAAAATTTTAGTTGCGTCTAGCAATTTCATACAAGGAAATTTTATTTTGATATTAATTTCGTTGATCGTTTTCGGTTATATCATTAAAAAATATGTTAGCACTATAGAAGGAAAAGAAAAAGTTGATAAATTTATTTTGATGTTGCCTCAGTTTAAAACAATCTTTCAAAAATTTTATTTAGCTCGGTTTGCGGAAAACCTATCAATGCTTATTGGAAGCGGTATTCCAATAGTTAATGCTCTAAAAATTTCTGGGGATGTTGTTGGAAACGAGGTTTACAAAAAAGTGGTTTATAATAGCGTTGATGAAGTAAAAATGGGAGGATCTATCGCTTATGCTTTTGAAAGAAGCAATAATGTCCCTCCGCTTATAGCAAAAATGATTAGAGTTGGGGAAAAAACAGGAAGAGTTGATATTGTTTTGAAAGATGTGGGAAAGTTCTATACAAAAGAAGTTGATATAGCCGTTGACGGACTAATGTCTTTAATAGAGCCTATTATGATCTTTGTTCTTGGCGGGGGAGTCGGTCTTCTCGTTGCTGCTATCTTAATGCCTATCTATCAAATGACAGAAACGATGTAAGGGTTTGAATTGTGAATGGAGAATTGTGAATAAAAATAAGAAAATTATGAATAATAGTTCAGAAAAAATAAAATCATTTACAGATTTAAATGCATGGAAAGAGTCTCATAAGTTGGTGTTAATGATTTACAAGATTACCAAAAATTTTCCTAAGGAAGAAATGTTTGGGTTAACAAGTCAAACAAGAAAAACTGCGGTTTCCGTGATATCTAATATCGCCGAAGGTTTTTCAAGACAATCCTATAAAGAGAAAATCCAATTTTATTTTATAGCCCAAGGATCATTAACAGAAATACAAAGTCAATTATTGATTGCAAGAGATTTGAATTATATCAATAAACAGGATTTTAATAATGTCGCTGACCAAGCAATTATAGCTCATAAGCTTTTATGTGGTTTAATAAAAAAGTCAAAAGATATTAGTACTCACAATTCACAATTCACAATTCACAATTCTAATAACAAAAACGGTTTTACCTTGCTTGAATTAACTATTGTTATGGCTATTATAAGTATTATGAGCATTATAGTAATTGTTGGGTATAGCAGTCAACGAGATTCTAAAGCGTTGTCTTTGGGAGAAAGTCAAATTATTAACGATATTAGAATTGCGCAGGGAAAGTCTTATAATATTTTAAGCATTAATGGCACATCTTTTCCGGAAGGCGGATATGGAATTAGATTTACAGAAGATTCTAATAAATATCTGATATTTGCCGACAATGATAATAACAGGATATATACTAATATGACGGAAAATTATGAAGAAGTTGAACTTCCTAAAAATGTTAAGATCAGTTGTTTAGAAAAAGGAAGTGGATGTCTTGGTAGCGGTGGCTTTGCGGATATCGTTTTTCAGCCTCCTTATGGCAAGGTGTTTATAGATGGAGATGAAAAAACGATAGCGGGTGATTTCATAAATCTTGAAATTGAAATCAAAAATCAAGGCGGTTCTACTAAAACTATTGAAACGAGCAGTTCAAGACTGATAAAATAAAAATTAATGTTATAGAAAGTGTTAAAACTAAGATGAAAATATTTTCAAAAAAACAAAATAAAAACGGATTTAGCATAATAGAGGTTATTGTTGCCACTGGAATTATTACAATTGGAATTATTCCTATCATTGCGCTATTTAATCAAAATCTGAAAAGCGAAATTAGAAATAAAAATGTGCTTATTGCCACTTATCTTACCAATGAATCAATTGAAATTGTCAGGCAAAAAAGAGACAATAATTGGTCTGCGGGAGTAGATTGGATGACAGATATTCCAACTGGAGATGTTATCGTTGGGCTTGATAACAACAATGATATTAGAACAGGATGGGAGGTTGTTACGCCCGGAAGTATTGGCTACAGAAAAATTTATTTATCCGATGATGATTCTTATGTTCAATGTGATAATAGTTCTCTTGGCTCTTGGACAGAAACACCTTTTGAGAGATATTTAACGATAGATACTGGCGCGGGAACAAGCGGATGTCTTGCGGGACATGAAGATGATTGTATGCGGATAACTTCCTATGTTCTATTTGGCGGAACTCAAATTGTTGAAGTAACCGCTTACTTATACGATGACTGGAAATAATAAATTTATAAATAGGGGCTGCTGATTTTCTCCAATTATTCCTCCCCTTGAATAAGAGGAGGCTAGAAGGGGTTTGAAAAACTGGCTTAAACAAACTGAATTATTTTTTAAAATATTTCTGAATTTATCTCTTTTTATAAAAAATAGATAAAAATCAGCAGAGCCTATTTAAATTCTTCATATGAAATGCAGCTATAATAAATTTAGGACTTCTTCATTTTTGTCGCCCCGTCGCAGTCTCTCGATAGGAGACTGCGACAAGAAAACGCGCAGTCCGCTGTAGTCCTCTATCGGGAGACTGCAGTGAGACGGAAACAAAAAAAAGGGAACAGTAATAAATTCTTTATATGAAACACAATTATAATAAATTACATAATAAAAACGGTTTTACACTGGTGGAAACACTGGTGGCTGTTGGGATATTTTCCATAGTAGTTTCTGTGGCAGTCGGAGCATTTATTGGAAGTAGCAGTTCGCAAAAAAAAATTATAGAACTTTCCGACACTCAAAGAGAAGCGAGTTATTTAATAGAGACAGTTTCCAGAGAGTTAAGAATGGCAACGGCGATAAATCCAGATCAAGAAAATAACAATACTCACAAGATAGAATTCACTAACTATGAGTCTATTTTAGTAGAATATTGCCGAGCTGACCAAAGTGGAAATTGCGATAATAGCGGTGATTATTTTGCGCGCGACGGGGAGATTATAAATTCTTCTAAGATAAAAATAACAAACTTGATTTTTTATGTAACTGATAATTTTGATGGTCTGGCTCCCGTTGAAGATAAAAAACAACCAGTTATTACCGTCTCTATGAAAGTGCAATCAACTGGCAAGTATGGCACGGAATTTGTATTACAAAACAGTATTGCGTTGAGATTATATAACTAATAATTTAGAATATGAAAGATGGAAATCTGACGATAATTAAAAAAAATCAAAAAGGGCAAGCGGCTTTGCTGATCGTATTAATTGTAATGGGTTTATTATTGTTTGTTAGTTTAGTCTTAACGAATATGATTGCGAAACGGACAAAAACAACTAATGACGCTTTGCAATCTGTCCAAGCGTACTATTTAGCGGACTCTGGAACAGAACAGCTTTTATATTTGTGCAAGGCGCTTCCAGAAGGTCATTCAGATGAAGTAAAGCCTGCTAGCGGTTCGTCGGATTTAATACCAAGCGGTCCGGGAAAACAAGGTATTGATTTTGACGGTGGCGGTGTTGACGGTTATTTTAAAGCTGTTAGAGAACAGAGCGCTCCGCTCCTAGTCCTAAAAATCACCGGCTATTATAAAAATACCGCGAGAGCCGTGCGATTGTCTTACTGATGTTCACGATAAAATTTACTTTGAGATTATCTTGATAATAGTTCTTATTCCAATTGTTACATTTTTTCTGATGCGCGTTTTTAATATAGCGTAAAGTTAGAGAATGTGTTTTTAAAAAGAACAAGCAAATGTTTGCCATCTGACTTTTATTCAGTTTATTGAAACTTAATTTATAATTCATCTAATTAAAAATCATGAAAAAAGAAATAGCAAAAAGAAAAATAAAACAAAAAAAGAAACAGCAAAAATACCAAGGAGAAACAATTTACTTTGAAATAATTTTGATGATTATTCTTATTCCGACCATTGTTTTATTTCTAGTGCCCATTTTTCAAAAACCTCTTTTTGAAAATACGCAGAGACAGTTGCCTACAAGAATTCACAAGATTGCCAGTAAAAATTCTGTGGAAATTGTAGCTGAAAAAAATATTTACAGAGCGGGAGATGAAATAGTTCTTTCTATAAAAAATAATTCAAATAGTTCCATATATTTTGAACCGTGCGAATATCTGAATAATTTTGAAAAGAAAGTCAATGGTGTTTGGGTGGATGAAAGCAGTATTGTTAAAAATAAAATTTACGATTCTAATAATTTTAGAAAAGGGGAAAATGTGACTAGTTGCAGATTAAATTTGCCAAAATTGGGCATTGGAATATACAGAGTTGTTGTTAAGGTGTATTATAATTGTCAGATGCCTGGTGAAGCTACATGTTCAGATTCAAAAACTTTTTATTCAAATGAGTTTAGAATTTATTAAAATGCCAAATAAAATAAAAAAAATTCAAGCAAGAGAAATTCTTGATTCTCGCGGCAATCCAACTGTTGAAGTTGAGGTTATTTTAGATAATAAAATCAAGACAGAAGCGTCAGTTGCGTCTGGCGCGTCAACAGGGAAATTTGAAGCATTGGAATTGAGAGATGGGGACAAATCAAGATATGGCAAAAAAGGCGTTTTGCGAGCGTGTAAAAATGTTAATCAGGGAATAAACAAAGCGCTGGCTGGGCAAAGCGTAACAAGTCAGAAAAAAATAGACAAGATTATGCTAGAATTGGATAGAACTGAAAACAAATCAAGTCTAGGCGCAAACGCGATTTTAGGAGTGTCGCTTGCTTGCGCCAAAGCTGGAGCTAAAGTGGCAAATAAACCGTTGTATAACTATCTTATAAAAACCTACAACTTAAAATCCGCAACCTATAATCTGCCCACCCCGATGTTTAACATCTTAAATGGCGGTAAGCACGCAAATAGCGGTCTGGCGATTCAAGAATTTATGATTGTGCCATTGGGAATTAAATCCGTGAAAGAAAAGATTAGAGCGGGAAGTGAAATTTTTTATAATTTAAAAAATATTTTGTCCGAATTTAATTATTCAACCGGCGTAGGGGATGAAGGCGGGTTTGCTCCAAAGCTGGCCAGTCATTATAAAGCGTTTGATTTAATCGGCAAAGCGGTTAAAAAAGCGGGGTATAAAAAAGGAGAGGAGATATTTTTCGCTGTTGATGTAGCGGCGAATTCGTTTTTTGTTTTAGAAGATAATAAATATATTTTAAAACCCGAAAATATTTCTTTAGATTGTCAAAAATTAACAACGCTGTATTTAAAATGGATTGAAAAATATCCCTTGTTTTCGATTGAAGACGGTTTGAGTGAGGAAGACTGGGAAGAATGGAAAGAGATGAAGAAAAAGTTGATTGCCAAAAATAACAAACTTATGATAGTAGCGGATGATTTAACAGTTACGAATACAAAGAGATTGCAAAAAGCGATTGATTATAATTGCGCGAATGCGATTATTATCAAACCCAATCAAATTGGGACTTTAACGGAGACAATAGAATGCGTAAAAACAGCGCAAAAAGCTGGTTGGAAAATCATTGTTTCTCATCGATCGGGAGAAACCTGCGATGATTTTATCGCGGACTTAGCAGTTGCCGTCAACGCTGATTTTCTAAAAGCGGGATCGTTATCTCGCGGGGAAAGATTGGCAAAATATAATCGATTGATGAAAATAGAAGAAGAAATACAGTAGAATATGAATCACAAAATTCTTTCTGGATCAATATCAATTATCCAGTTTTTTTTGACTAAATTTAATACTAAATTTCTCAATTTAATATCTTTGCAAGTTGACTTAATAATTATGTGCCAGCGATATTTACCAAATTCTTTATAGCTGGAAGCGGGAAACGGCTTGACAATCTCGAACTTGTTTTTCAGATTCTTATCGTTTTTTATTTTACTGTCCAAAATTCTAAACATTCTTTCCGCTTCCGCTTGGCAATTTTGGGAATTAAAATCTTTATAAATTAATTTAATAAGTTGCGCAAATGGAGGATAGCCAATTTTATTTTTTAAGATAGCTTTTCTATTCTTAATTTCTGCCAAATAAAATTTGTGAAGATTACCATTCTTAATAATTTTAAATAAATTATTGTCTGGTTTGTGGCTTTGAATGATAACCTGATGGTTTTTACTAACTTTATTATAAAGGAACATTAGAAACTGAAATGATTTTTCGCGAGAGTTAAACTCTGGCTGGTTGAAAATTATTTCTGGAAATAAAATTGCTGTTAGGGCAAGATTTTCCAGATTCCAATTTTTTAAAACCATTTGCGTGCCGATTAAAACATCAATTTTTTTATCTATAAAATCCTGATATATTTTAATTCGTTTTGATTTATTGGAAGCAGTATCGCTATCCAAACGATTTATTTTTATATTTTTATTGGCGAACAATTTTTTTATCGCCCTTTCAATTTTTTCTGAGCCATAGCCAAAAGAGCTTATATTTTGTCCCGCGCATTTTGAGCATTTTTTAATCAAGCCTACTTTTTCTTGGCATTTTTGGCAATATAAATAATTTCCGTAAGAAATCAATGTTGTTTCGCAGTTTTTGCATTGCGCTATCCAGTGGCAATCACGGCATTGAGTGATCGTATTATTTCCCAGTCGCGGAATAAAAATAATTGCCTGTTTTCTTTGATAGATATTTTCCAGCAAGCTCTTCTGTAAATCTTCGGATAAAACAGAATAATTTCCTTTTTGGTGTTCGGTATTTAAGTCTACGAGATGAAAATTAAGATTATTGGGCAAAGGCTTGAATCTGTCCGAGTATTTATTCTGCGCGTCATAATAATTTTTTACACTTGGCGACGGAGAAGATAAGATAATCTTTGCTTTCCAAATCTTCGTCAATTTTTCCGCAACTGTTACTCCATGATATCTGGGATTCATATCCCATTGTTTATAACTTGAACTATGTTCATCGTCAACAATAATTAGTTTTAGATTTTGAAACGGCGCAAAAACCGCTTGTCGCGTTCCGATAATAATTTTTATAGAGCCATTTTTTATTTTCTGCCATTCATTAAAATATTGATTTTTGGTTAGCTCGCTTGTCAAAATCGCAATCTTATCTTCTCCGAATTTATTTTTGTAAAAATTGGAAAAATTATAAATATCAAAATATTCCGGAAGTAAAACCAACACTTGATTTTTCCCCTTGATATTTTTCTTAATAATCCTGCTGTATAAATCGTGTCTTTCCGCTTGTAAATTATGAATAAAAAGAATTTTATTTTCAAGTTTTAAATTTTTTAGTTTGAGCGCGGATACGGAACTTAGTTCCGAGAGGCGTGAAAGTTCAATCTTTTTTCTAGGCTTATTTTTTGTGATAGCCGGAACGATAGTTTTCATAACTAAACTCAACGGCGTATAATAATACGCAGAAATATATTCAGCTAGTTTGATTTGCTCTTTAGATAAGGCTATAGAATTATCCAGCAAGCCATTAATAGGTTGCAGTTTATATTTAAAATTTTTAAGATCTTCCTTTTTTAACTCGCAAACCACACCTATAATTTTTCTGTTTCTAAAAAAAATTTCAACCAGCATCCCGGTTTTTATTTTTTTTTCAAATTTATCCTGAACCGCATAACTAAAAACTTGTGTTACGCCTTGGGGCAATTTTGTGGCAGGGGCAATTTTTGCAATCAGTCTTTTGTTGTCATTCTTCATATAAAATCTTTATTTTTTGCTAATTTCACATTTTCACTTATACTTTCATTATATATCTTTATTTGCATTAGTCCAAACAATTAACGCAGATAATTTTTATTGCGCTGGGCAAAATTTCCATTGCGACGAAATTTATAAGCATAACAGTTTTCTTTGACTTTTTCCAGTTTTTTGCTAAGATATAGACATAAGATTTAATTTTATATTCAATCAAAATGCACAAATACAGAACGCATAATTGCGGAGAGTTAACTAAAAAAGATAAAGATAAAAAAGTTATTTTATCAGGATGGGTAAATAGCCGTCGGGATCATGGCGGGCTTATTTTTGTTGATTTAAGAGACAAAAAAGGATTAACGCAGATTACTTTTGATCCGCAAGTTTCAAAAGAATCATGGGAAATGGCAGAGAATTTGAGAAATGAATTTGTAATCAGAGTTGAAGGAAAAGTTATTTTGCGTCCAAATAATATGATCAATTCAAAATTGAAAACAGGAGAAATTGAAATTGAAGCGGATAAGATTAACATCTTGTCAAAATCAAAAACACCGCCGTTTGAAGTTGAAGAGATAGAAGGAATTGATAAGGCGAAAAATGTGAACGAGGAAATAAGATTGAAATATAGATATTTGGATATCAGGCGAAAAAAAATGCGGGAGAATTTAGAATTTCGTCACAACGCTATAAAATTAATCAGAGACTATTTTGATAAAAATGGTTTTTGGGAAATTGAAACGCCGTGTTTGACAAAAAGCACGCCAGAGGGCGCAAGGGATTTTCTTGTTCCGTCTAGAATGCATCCTGGCAAATTTTACTCTTTGCCACAGGCTCCTCAGCAATATAAACAGCTTTTGATGATTGGAGGAGTGGAAAGATATTTTCAAATCGCCAGATGTTTTCGCGATGAAGATCAGCGTGGCGCGCGACAGCTTGAATTTACACAACTAGATTTGGAAATGTCGTTTATAGAACAAGAAGATATTTTAAAATTAGTAGAAAAGATATATATAGAAATTGTGGAAAAACTGACCAATAAAAAGATAATATTCAAGCCTTTCCCAAGATTGAATTATGAGGAAGTAATGAAAAAATACGGAAGCGATAAGCCAGACTTGAGATATAAAATGGAAATAGAAGATGTTAGTGAACTGGTTGAAAAATGCGGGTTTCAAGTTTTTACTAAAGCTGTTGAGAGTGGGGGAGCGGTGCGGGCAATTTGCGCGAAAGGCGCAAGCAAATTTTCTAGAGCGGAGATAGATAAACTGACAGAACTGGCTAAGGAATTTGGCGCCAAAGGACTGGCGTATATAGTAATTAAGGAAAATGAATTACAGTCGCCAATCGTAAAATTTTTGGGTGATGATTTATCTCAAAAAATCGTAGAGAAAATGGGTGGCGAAGCAGGGGATATAATATTTTTTGGCGCGGATAATGAAATAACTGTTAGAAATGTTTTGGGAAATATCAGAATAGAATTGGCGAAAAAACTTAATTTAGCCGATGATAACAAATTGGCGTTTGCGTTTATTGTAAATTTTCCCTTGTTTGAAGAAAAATTAGAAAACGGGCACTATGCGCCGGCGCATAATATGTTCACAATGCCGCAGGAAAAAGATTTGCCGCTTTTGGAAAATAATCCTCATCAAGTTAAATCATATCAGCACGATTTAGTGTTAAACGGCAATGAAGTTGGCGGGGGAGCTCTTAGAATTTATAAAAGGGAGATTCAGGAAAAGATTTTTGATTTAATCGGTTTTAGCGAAGAAAAAAAGAAAAATTTTGAACATATGTTGAAAGCATTTGAATATGGTCCGCCGCCACACGGAGGAATGGCAATGGGGCTTGATCGATTAATTATGATTCTATGTAACGAAGCGGATATCCGCGAAGTGATTGCTTTCCCAAAATCGGGTGATGGCAAAGATTTAGTTATCGACGCGCCGAGCGAGATTGCCAAAGAACAACTGGACGAAGTGCATATAAAACTTAGAAAATTGTAATTTATTATAAATTTTATGCCAAACCAAATATCTAAACAAACGAAAGAACTCATTGAAGATTATAAAGAAGTTATTGCTTTGGAAAAAAGTTATAATAAAACAGATGGAGAAAAAATAAAAGTTCATCAAGTTTCAAGCAAAATCGCTTTCCTGTATGAGAGAATAAGAAACGCCGTTGATTATAAGGATGAGCATTTACTGAGAAAAAATGCAATTGAAAGAATCTTAAAAAGAAGACTATCAACGGAAAAAAACGAGCTTAATGTCGCGAAATTTTTAATTTTTGAATTAATCAGAGCGAAATATTTGCCAGAAAATGAAATTCCGGAAAAAAGAATATATGATATAAAAGAAATAATTGAAAAATACACTTTGCTCATCAATGAAATTCCGGAAAAATCTGACAACGGAAAAATTGATTCAGAATATTTATTTGATTGGCTTGTCGGAGTCGCGGCGTGCGAAATAGAAGAAAAAATTGTTCCTTATAAAAGAGAGAGTGTGATAATTAAATTTGTCAGACAGATAATAGACAAAAAATTGAAAACTCCGGAGAAAATAATAAGCAGGGAAAATAAAGAAATCCAGATTCATATCGCCGTGCTTAGAAACTTTACAAAGTCTGATCTTTCTTTAATTAGATACAGACTAATGCAAACAAAACACCCTGAATGGTTTTTTGCTCCTTCGGAAGAGTTAATTATAAAACTGGCAAAAAACATAGATTGGCTGGTTAACGATATAGAAAAACAAATTGACAATCCGCTGGGAGAAAGTTTTTCCAGATTTATTAGAAAAAACTTAGCATTCTTTACGGTTTTGGAAGATGTAGTTCGTAAAGACCCTAAAAATATAAGCAAAATATTTTCGCATCATTTTCACATTGAAGACGCGATTAAGGAAGCGTGTGTAAAGAAATACAAAGAAGCGAAAACAAAATTAAGAAGAGCGGCGGTTAGAAGCATTGTTTACATTTTTGTGACTAAAATGATTCTTGCTCTTATTATAGAACTTCCTTTTGATAAATATATCATCGGACATATAAACTATCTTGCTCTGGGAATGAATTTGCTTGTTCCTCCGCTTTTGATGTTGATTGTTGTGCTAACAATTAAAGTTCCCAGCAAAAAAAATACCGATCTTATAGTTACTGGAATAAAAGAAATGGTTTATGATAAATATGCAAGTCAGCCGTTTGCAATTAAGGGAATTCTGTCCAGAGGGTTATTCTTTTCTAAAATGTTTAGATTTTTTTATGTCTTAATTTTTCTTGTTTCTTTCGGATTAATAATTTTTGTTTTGAAGAAATTTAATTTTAATGTTATTAGTATTGGTTTGTTCCTGTTTTTTTTAAGCGTTGTTAGTTATTTTGGAATAAGAATACGGCAAGGAGCAAGAGAATTGGTGGTTGTTAAACAGAAAGAGGGGATTATATCTTTTGCAATAGACCTATTTTCAATTCCTATTTTAAAAATGGGACAATGGCTTTCGGTAAAGCTTTCCAGTATCAATATCTTTGTTTTCATCCTTGATTTTATAATAGAAACTCCATTTAAAACATTCGTGGAGATATTTGAAGA
Source organism: Patescibacteria group bacterium (assembly GCA_034659355.1). Lineage (GTDB taxonomy): Bacteria > Patescibacteriota > Minisyncoccia > JAHIHE01 > JAGLIN01 > JAYEHC01. Next base: position 55,799 of record JAYEHC010000102.1, read on the forward strand.
ATGGATTTATTATATTAAAGAAGAAAGAGATAAGATACGATAATATTTTTTGACCAAAATTTGACCAAAAAAAGAGGGCGTATTAATTGCCCTTTTTATTTTGTGCAAATAATTGCTATAAGCAACATCACCAAAGGCGCCGTCTCGCCATAGTTGCGAAATATACTATAAAGCAATTTATTTACCCTTTAAGGGTTAAATTTCAGAGTGTTGTTTATACTTTATAAGATTTTTAATACCAAGCAGTAGTTTTATCTGATTTAAGAATAAAAACTTCTCTAAATCCAATTTTGAGCTTTATAAGGAATATTTAAAAGTATAAACAACACTAGCGATTCTTACACTTTAAGCAATAAGTTCTAATCTAGCGCAGTATATATTATAGAGAAGCGAGTTTAAAATATAATAACAATGTCGCACAAGATAGCTTTTACGACATTGAGATAGATTCTCCGTAAAATTTCCTTTTTTTAGATTATATGAATTATACTTTTTCTTCGTTATTTTCTATAAGATTCTACCGTTAAAAGATTCTATTATTAAAAGTTTTGCCAATTAGCTTGCTTTGATTTTCTTTACTGATAATATTTTTAACAAGAGTTAAATGTTCTTTCGCGCTCTTTTTTATGTAGTAAAAAGTTTATGCGCTTACGCCTGTGGATTTAAAGCAGTAGAACTAAGAAAAATTCATCATACGACTTTAATCAAATTTGAAGAACACTGAAGAACACTGAAGAACACTTTAAAGAAATAATTGGCGATAAAGGCAATGGCGGAATGTGTAAATTCTTAAAAGAAAACAAGATTACAGACGGCATAGAAAAAAGAGGAAAAAGAAAGAAAGATCCGCCCATTCCCAAGAAAAGATTTGTTTCCACCCGAAATAAGAAAGACGGTCTAGAACAAACAAATTTATACATTTCCACTCTGAAAACCATTATTAAATGATTTTCAAGGCAAAGATTTATAGATTAAAAGATTATTTTTGGAGAAAATAAACAGAGCCTAAATAAATTTGTCATAGGTTCGTTATTATTATAAATTATCTAAAAAACAGTCTTTCAATTTGTTTTAAAATATCTTTCGCTTTCCAGCTCTTTCTGCCCTCTACGATCTCGCCGAGAATAAAAGCGTTGAGCATCCCGATTAGAAGATAGGTGGCAATTTTGCTGTTAATAAAACGACTTCGTTTTTTATAAATAAGAAATTCTTTGATAGTGGGCTCTAGCTGGCAGGCAATTTCTACTTTCAATTCAGCAATAAAATTAATAATATTATCATTATTTTTGGACAATTTCTGCATTGTCAATTTTACCAGATTTCTTTTTTCCAAACAAAAATCAAGATAAGTTGTTATTGTCTTGCGAAAGCGTTTTTCTATGGATAAATTTTCATTGCTGATCACTTTTTGAATCGTTTCCGAAAATTCTCTAAAAGCTTCATCTAAAACTTTCAAATAAATTTTCTCTTTGCTATCAAAATGATAATACAAAGCCGCCTTCGTAATTCCCAAAGAATCGGCGATATCCATCATTGAAACGCCCAAATATCCAAACTGCGCGAAAAGATTTTCTGCAGTGTCAATGATCAAATCCTTAGTTGATAAAGTTTTTGAATTTTGGGAAGTGATCATAATAAAAATTTAAGGATTAATTTATAGATGTTTTAGATAAAAAGTAAGACTTGAATAAAAAAACGGTGGAGTGAAATGTATTCTTTACTTTTCACTCCAGAGCTTCTTGTTTTCCAATTGCTACCATCAGGATTAACCTGATGGTCAAGTCATCTTTCGATATTCCCAGCTTGTAAGCTTTTTTTTTCAAAGCTTTTCTTAGCGGGTTTACGAAAATGGTTTCTATTATTTTTTTAAACATTTCTTGTTTCCTCCTTTATTTTTTGTAGGTCATTTGCCTACTTACTTACCAGTCGGTAAATAACTGTGGGTAAGTATATATCAGGTAAAAATCTTGTCAAGTTTTTTTGTTTCTTATTTCATTCTTAAAAAAGTTTGAAGGTTTGTTCTCTATGCTAAAAATAATCCTTTAAATAAAGGGTTATCATTAAATTACCAATAATTTAAGTAAAAAAAATAAGCGAAGGAAAATCAATTAAAAAACTTGTGCAGTTGTTCTTATTGTCTTAACACATCCCTTAATCCCCTCTTAATAGGACTTTTCTATACGCAAAAGGCTCCAGTCAGGAGACTGGAACCAACAATAGCACGAAGGCTCCACAGCCCTAAAGGGACTATGGAGCCAACAACGCATAACTTTGTTATAAGTTATAGGTTGTGAGTTGTAAGTTGTAAGTTGTAAGTTAAAGTGTCGGGGCGCCGGGATTCGAACCCGGAGTCCCTTGGTCCCAAACCAAGTGCGTTAGCCGTTACGCTACGCCCCGATATAAGCTACTTTCTAATCATATAGCAAAAACAGAATAAGTCAAACAAACA
>JAYEHC010000103.1:0-1632 GCA_034659355.1 Patescibacteria group bacterium
TGTTTGCGAAAATAATTTGACAGCAAAGCTATATCTTGCCGAATATAAAAATAAAACCATTGCCGCGAATATTGTTCTGTCTTTTGGCGATTTTTGCGTTTATCTTCATGGCGCTTCGTCCAGTGAATATAGAAATGTGATGGCGCCGTATCTTTTACAATGGCAACAAATTTTAGACGCAAAAAAAACAGGATGCAGAGCATACGATTTTTGGGGAATAGAAAATAGCCAAAAGTTTGTAAAGTCAAAAGTTCATAAAGCCAAAAACAGCTGGAGCGGGATTACGAGATTTAAGAAAGGATTTGGCGGAGAAGAAAGGAGTTATGTCGGGGCTTATGATTTGGTTTTTAATTGGGAAAAATATTATTTGTATAAAGTTTTTAAGAGGATTAGAGGTTTGCGACAATAGAATAATAGTTGTTATAGATAAATTAAAACAATATCAAGATTAGCAAAATACTTAACACAAATCCAAAAATCGCTCCGACGAATGCCTCTTCCGGTTTATGTCCGACTACTTCTCTTAGTAGCGGATATTTTTCTTTTTCGATATTTGGCGTGTCTTTGATCAGCTGATTGACAATTTTGGCGTTATAACCGATGTTCGTTCTGATATTCACAGCGTCATAGATAACTATGTAGGTCAAAACAACACTGACGGCAAACGCTGTTGAAAACATACCATCAAAATAAAAAACTGTCGTGGCAAGAGAAACAACAAAAGCGGTATGTGCCGAGGGCATATGCCCCGGTCCGAAGAGACTCTTAAATTTCAGTCTCTTATTTTTTGCCGCCAGAAATAAAAATTTTGTGAACTGTGTAATACAGCCAACTATGATTGGGACAATGACGATTGGATAATCCATATTGTTTTTATTATTTATTAAACGATTTTATAATTTTTTTGTTTTCCCGTTCCGTTAGAGTCCGGAATGTATGTGAACTTAATCACATTAATTTTAATAAATCGTTTTCGCAGCGGAGCGGAGTGAGTTCAAAAAATATTTTTCGTTCCTGCTTATCTGATAGGTTTTCGTTTATTTCTTATAAATTTCATTTTTTCAAAACACATTATTTTTTATCTTTCCAATTCCACCATTTCAGTTTTTCGGGATTATGTTTTTTGTGCTCGGCAAAATATACAGAAGAGCGACAAGTATAGAGAACGCAACGATCAACTTGAACTCCTTGCTTGGCGCAAATTTTAAGATACAATTTCTCCGGGTCTTTGCCTTTTAAATCAGAAACATTTTTAATCCCAATATCCGCAAATTCTTTGGATATTTTCGGACCAACACCGGGAATTGTTTGTAAATTTTTGAGATTATTAGCCATTTCAAATTGCTACAAAATTAAAATTTTATTTTTCTTTCCACCGTTCAAGTTTTGAAGTTCCCATAGTCAATAATCTCGCAATAAACCCAGGCATACCCATTTCTTTCATCTTTTCTTTTACCAAAATTTCCATTTCTTCTAAAGTTATATCTGGCTGTGTAAATTTGCCATTTTCAAAACAAAAACTGCAATACATATTACTTCTTGAGCCGTCAAAATTAGTCCCTCCTCCTTGAGGATCCTTATTAAGTGGCATCCCGCAACTTTGACATCTTTTGAATTTTTTTATTGTTGTTT
>JAYEHC010000104.1:0-1585 GCA_034659355.1 Patescibacteria group bacterium
AATTTATGACTGATAAGCATCAAGATATTTTAGATAAAATTGTTGAAGAAGGAGATATTTCGGAAGAGGTTGATAAAAAGTTGAAAGAGGTTGTTGAGGAGTTTAAGAAAGGGTTTGTGAGTTAGATAAAATAAAGCGAAGCGTTGTCATTCCTGCTCCCTCTCTGTCATTCCTGCGAAGGCAGGAATCCAGACGCAATATCTTCAAACATTATCCTAAAATAAAAGTTTCTAAAAAACAAAAACTCTTCCATAAAAATGAAAACACAAAAAACTTATAGCGTTTATATTACAGCAAGCAAAAAGAACGGCACTTTATATATCGGCGTAACATCCAATCTTAAGAAAAGAATTTACGAGCACAAAGAAGGTTTAATAGACAGTTTTACAAAAAAATACAAGATTGACAAACTTGTTTATTTCGAAACAACTACTGATGTTAACTCCGCTATTTTAAGGGAAAAGCAAATGAAGAAATGGAAAAGAGAATGGAAGCTAAATTTAATTGAAAAAGAAAATCCTTGCTGGATAGATTTGTATTATAATTTGGAATAACGGACTATTTATCGCTCCCATTTCCTATGTGTCATTCCCGCGGAGGCAGGAATCCAGATGAAATATCTCCAGACATTACTTTTATAATAAAATAATGCAAACAAATTAGAAGCGACATCTGATGATATTTCAATCATTGTAATGATATTTATAGGTTATAAGATTCTGTGTCTGGATTCCTGCCTCCGCAGGAATGACAGATTATGGTTGTATGCAAAGTAGGATAGTTTATTTTAACATAGAAAACTCCATCAAAAAAAAACGGCAAAAGCCGTTTCTCTGATCTTTGAATTTATAATTTTCCTTTTTTCGCTCCACAATTTTTTATGGAGTGGAAAAAAGAAAAAAGGGGTTATATTGACATCAACACTAAAACAATTAGTATTAATATCAACAAAAGTAAAGGAGCTACTACCACCACTACGAACAGCGCCGCAAGTGGATTTCCCGCCAAGCAATCCACAATTTCTTTAATCTCTTTGATTTGTTTCATAATATTTATCTCCTAAAAGCTGATTTAATTACTCATTTTAAAAATAAACAATCAAACCAGCTTTTAGGATTTTTCTCTTCCCCTTTTTTCAAAGAACTTGGCGTTAATCCTATCAAGAATAGGATTAGACGCACTGGTTACACTTTTTAGCATAACGATGGACTATAGCATACATCTATAAACTTGTCAAGAGCCTCTTAATAAAATCTTTGTCATTCCGACCGGAGCGCGCGAGGCACGAGCAAGCGAAGTGGAGGAATCTGTGAACGCATCATACTTGCTTTTAAAAAACAAGTTCAGAAACACATTTTATTCGCTCACAGATTCCTCCACTTGCTCCTATCGTCGCTCGGTCGGAATGACAGGCTAAAATAAAAAAATAAATCTTGTTTAAATGTTAAAATGATTTCAACTCAAAATATCAAAAGACAAATTCAATCAATCCAAAGCACTTCGCAGATTACGAAAGCGATGGAGATGGTTGCCGCTTCAAAGATGAAGAAAAGCCAGGAGGCGGCTTTGATGGCGCGCCCTTACG
>JAYEHC010000105.1:0-24325 GCA_034659355.1 Patescibacteria group bacterium
AGAACAGAACACTGGTAAAATACGGGTTGCTTGTAATTAATAAAACAAAACGAGTTGGAATAAAAAAATTGATTTCAAAAACAGGATTGAAAATTAGAGAAAACGGCAGTGTTGTTGAAAAGAAAATCATTGATACAAGTACGATAAGTTTTGCTCTTGCTCCGCGCCTTAATGCCGCTGGTCGAATGGATCATGCCAATACGGCATATCAGCTTTTATTTTCCGATTCGGAAAGCGAGGCCGAAAAACTTGTTTTAATGCTTGAAAAAAATAATCAGAACAGACAGCAATTAACTGAAAAAATGATTACGGAGATAAAAAAAAGAATTGGTAAATATGACGATGATTTGCCAAAAGTTGTTGTTGAATTTGATAAAGAATGGAAAATTGGAGTTGTCGGGCTTGTAGCGGGAAAACTCGCGGATGAATATTCAAGACCGTTTTTAATTCTTAGCGAAAAAAACGGCAGAATCGCCGGATCGGGAAGAAGCATTCCAAAGTTTAATTTAATAGAAGCAATCGAAAAATGCAAAGATGTTTTAATTGAATTTGGCGGACATTCACAGGCGGCGGGACTTAAAGTGAAATGCGAGAACTTTAAAAAATTCAGAAAAAAAATAAATATTCTTGCCGATAAAACGCTCAAGGAAAAAGATTTGGTTCCGCTAGTTAAGATAGATTACAAGGTAGAGCATAACCAAATCAATTGGCAATTAATTGATGAAATTGATGAATTTAATCCGTTTGGTTTTGGTAACAGAAGACCTGTTTTTTTGGTTGAGAAACTTGAGATTCACGAAATTAGAACAGTCGGGACAAATGATGCGCATTTGAAACTTTGTTTTAAAGCAATTATTAAAGATAGTAAAACGGTAAAATATTTCAGCGCCATTGGATTTCGCCTGGGGAAAATGGCGGAGGAAATGCCTTACAAAAAACCCGGCTTGCGCTGGGGCGATTTTGTGGATGTTGTTTTCCAACTTGAAATAAACGAATGGAACGGAAACAGAGAATTACAAATGAATGTGCTTGATGTGAAACTGAGTGAATAAGCTTAATAAATAAAGGGAATTAATTGAGAGGTTTCCTTTTTATATTTTTGATATTCTGTGTTTTCCGTAAACTCTTTTTCTTCCTTTTTTATTCTTATAAGAAACAGCGGAACTAAAAAAATAAAATAGAGCATAATTCCCGCTTTTGAAAAAATCATCAAGCAAAGACCTAAATAAACAAATAAAGTTCCCAGATACAGTGGATGTCTGATATAGTTATAAATTCCGTTTGTTATTATTTTGTCTGACATTTTTTCTTTTGAAACATTATAATTGTTTTTAAGATTATCAAATGTTTTTAATCGTATGAAAAAGCCGGTTGTATAAATTAGTATTCCTAAAACGAGATATGTGGCAGAACCATTCCCAGACGCTATAAATAAAACAAATATCACAGACAGAAAAACGCTTTGCGGAATTATAACTGTGAAATAATAATTTAACGACTGTTTATCAAAACCTTTTTCACGATTTACTCGCAGACAAATTGATAAAGTGAAAATTGCAAGTGAGATAGCGGCGGATAGAAAATTTAAAAACATATAATTGTGTGTTAATTTCTTTTAATAATTCTATCACAGTAATAAGTGTCTTGCTAATAAAATTAAATTGACAGAAAAGTTGTTTTGTATTAATCTTTTGATTGAGGAGAGATAATTATGAAAATAAAAGAGAAAGTAAAAGGAGTAGTAGCAGTTTCGGTTTTAACAATTGTCTCGGCGGTTGTACTGGCGTCAGAGTTTGAAGCAGTTTTTGCAATTGTAATATTATTTGCAATTGCTTATCTGTTTGTAAAACAAAAGGAGGTGATAAGATCAAAATAAAAATAATAGCAACAGCAATTGCAATTGCTGTTCCATTGTTATTTTTAGTAATATTACTTGCGACAACACCATTTGCTAGTACAAATGTAGCAGCAGGCGAAGGACCAAAATTTGCTGAAGTATGGTTCGCAATCGCAGGACTGTTTACAATCGCATATCTCGTTCTAAGACAACGCGATTAAAGGACAAAATGTCCTTTCTTTTTTTGGCAATAATAAAAGTGATGCGATAATTTACAATGTCAAAAAACCGTGCTATATTTTAAGTAATGCGGTTTCTTTGTTGGTTTTTTGGATTATAATATCTCACCTGTATAAAAAACGCAAGACGATAAAATAAAAATTGTTGAAATTTCAAAACAAAAGGAACTGTTTACAAAACAGTTCTCGCGAGAAGTTGAAATTTCAAAACAAAAGAAACGGATTGTAAATTCGTTCCCGTGATAAAAGATTTGAGCGAAGTCCCGATAGATGCGCCAGTCCCTTTTCTCATTTATGCGAGCTAAAGTCGGTCTTGAGATTTGAGAACGAAATACTAAACGATAAAGCTTTTGATTTTGCGTTTTGAGACAAACTATGATATCCCTCAAACTTTCACGATAAGTTAATTGTCTAAAGGTCATTGACAAAAATTGATCCTAGCAAGTTAAACTTCTAACCCGATAATCTCCCTTGTATTTTTTAACACATTCGTTAAATTGATAATGGGGAATAAATTTCATTATTTGAGAAAAAACATATTTTCCTTGATTCATAATTGATAAAAATTAGCTGATTAGCTTTTATCAATTATCTCACTCTGAGTTAAAATCGTAAAATATATTTTTCTCAAATAATGGCTAAGATAATATTAATTTTAAGGGTCTCATGATTTTAAGTGAGACACTAGTGATAGGATAATATTAATATCATTAAGATGCAATTATGAAAAATAAATCACAATTTTCTTGCTTAACACTAAAATTAATTTTGTTTATTGTTCTAATCGTATCAGGTGGAACAGTTTTTGGTATTACTGGATATTTGTTAACTAACATAGCTGGTATAACCAACACAACTGATATAATTGATGTGACTAATGTTGAAAATCATAAAGAAAATATAGAGAATATAAAGCAAATAGACAAACAGGAAGATCAAAAATCAGTTCGCAATGTTGATTTTGAAAAAGCGATTTTAGAAGATTCGCATCTTAGTTATTTTTTAAAAACGCAAACAGAAGCTGGTATTGTGCCGGGAATAGGACAAGAACGCTCAATTATTTTTGGAGATCTAACTGAAGATGGAGCTGAAGAAGCCATTGTTCCTATTTCGTTCGGAGGCACTGCTGGCGATATTGCCTATGTCGTTTTCAGTTATAAAAAGAATGAACTGCTAAATTTATGTTACAATTTAGATGTTTATCAGGTTTTTTTAGAAGTAAGAAACAATAAACTTGTTGAACGAACTTCTAATTTTATAGAAGGAGATGCAGATTGTTGTCCTTCTTTTTATAAATATAAATATTTTAAATATAACGGGGAAAAGAATAAACTGGAGATTGAAAAAGAAGAGATTGTAAACACGGAAACAGGAGAGATTATAAAATTTGATTGTTTTAAAAAAAATGGAAACGAAGCACCAGGTTGTTTTATGAAAATTGCGGAAAAAACACAGGATTTGTCAATATGTGGCAGGATTGGCGTTAATCGTTTCACTGATGCACTTGATACATCTAAGTCAGAACGCATAAAAGAAGAGTGCTATTTGAAAGTAGCTAAGATCAAGAAGGATGAAACAATATGTGAGAGATCGGGAAACTTTTTTTCAAAAGAGTTTTATACTGAGTTTTATGCTGGTTGCTACTACGATTTTGCTATAATAAAACAAGATTCAACGCTTTGTGGTAAAATTAAAACCAATAATTTTTATATGGGGGAAACGAAAGATAATTGCTATATGGAAATTGCTGTAATCAAACAAGATCCAAAAATTTGCGAGGAAATACAGGACGATATTTATAAAAGTTGGTGTTCCAAGAAAATACAGAAACAAAAATTTACACCAGAAGAAGTGGCTTGTGGATTTTTTCATAATTATATATTTGGGTTGTTACAATCTTCGTCTAAAAGTAATGAAGAATATCAGACAATTAATGAATATGAAAGTGTTAGTACTACCGAAGAATATAGACAGAGAATTAATGAGATGGAAGGACTCCATTATGATCCAGTCATTTTTGCTCAAGATACTCCGGACGAAGGTATTGTCATAGAAAAAGCGACAATTCAAAATGATACGGCTTCTCTATGTGTTATATTGGAATATTCTGGAAGCGAGTCAGGGTCACATCGCTTAATAGTAGAGCTTGCAATAGTTGATGGTCAATGGAAAATTAGCGATATTAATCATTCTTTTTGAAATTCAATTTATCTATGCGAGAACTGGTTTGCAACCAGTTTTGAATGTTTCCCAAGCAAATAAAAATTATTGAAATTTAGAAACAAAAGGAACTGTTTACAAAATAGTTCCCGTGCAAGCGGTCGGAGAAGCTTTAATCGTGAAACAGAGTTCGGCTCCGAAACTTCAAGTCCTAAATAATTTTATAAATTTATGCCTGAACTTCCCGAGGTGGAAACAATTAAAAATGATTTGAGGCGAAAAATTCTTAAGAAGAAAATCAAGAGAGTTGATTTGCGGTTGAAAAAAATCGTGAAAAGTTCGGTGAAAAATTTTGTTTCAAATTTGGAGGGAAGTAGTTTTGAAAAGATAGAAAGAAGAGGAAAGCTTTTGATATTTAAACTTAATCAGAAAGATAAATATTTATTGATCCACTTGCGGATGACTGGGCAATTAATCTATCAGAAGGGCAAAAGAATTATAGCAGGCGGGCATAGCGATAATTCTAGAGATGGGGAGACACGCTGTTTTTATGAAGATCTGCCAAACAAGCATACGCATATTATTTTTCACTTTAGCGATAAATCTAAATTATTTTTTAATGATTTGCGACGGTTTGGTATTGTGAAAATTGTTGATGAAAAGGAACTGGAAGAAATTTTAAATAATTTTGGCGCGGAGCCATTAGAAAAAAGTTTTTCTTTGAAAGCATTCAGAGACTTAATTGAAAATAAAAAAGAAAATATCAAAGCGTTTTTATTAAATCAAAAATACATTGCCGGCATTGGCAATATCTACGCTGATGAGATTCTTTTTGAAGCGGGAATTTTGCCAAGCAGAAAAATAGATTCTTTAAAAAATAAAGAAAGTAAAAAAATATATCAGGCAATTAGAAAAATTTTAAAAAAAGCGGTTAAATATCGCGGGACAAGTTTTAATGACTATGTGGACACGGATGGCAAGAGGGGAGATTTTTTGAGATTATTAAAAGTCTACGGCAGGGAAAAAGAAAAGTGTTTAAGGTGCAAAAAAGGTATAATCCAAAAAGTGAAGATTGCGGGACGAGGAACGAGATATTGCGATAAATGCCAGAAATAATACAACGACTTTACATAAATAAAATTTTGTTGTAAGATAAAATTATTGAAAAATAAAAATCAAAATGATTAAAGTTGAGAATCTAACAAAAAAATATGACAATCTTGCCGCATTGGACGGAGTGTCTTTTGAAATGCAAGAAGGAGAGGTGATTGGCGTGCTTGGTCCTAATGGAGCGGGGAAGACAACGCTACTTAGAATACTGGTTACTTTCCTTGAACCAACTTTGGGCAGAATTACAATTGACAATCTTGATATAAATAATCCCCTGCATCAACAGGAAATAAAGAGCAAAATCGGCTATTTGCCGGAAAACGCTCCCTTGTATGAAGATATGACCGTGGCGGAATATTTGCGTTTTGTCGGGAAAATGCAGGGAGTTGATAAAAATAATTTAGAAGAGGCGATTTTTAGCGTTATTGAAAAATGCGGACTGGGAAGGAAAGAAAATCAGGAAATAGCGACTTTATCAAAAGGGTATCATCAGCGACTGGGAATCGCGCAGGCGCTTATTCACAATCCAAAGATTATTATTTTAGACGAACCGACCACGGGACTTGATCCGAACCAAAGAATTGAGATAAAAAATTTGATTAAAGAAATTGGAAAAACAAAGACGGTAATTTTATCAAGCCATGTTTTGTCAGAGATACAATCAACCTGTTCGCGAGTTTTGATAATCAATAAAGGAAAAATTGTTGCTGACGGAACGCCGGAAAGTCTGGAAGCGGAGAGCAAAAACCAAACGACTATTAATGTTGAAGTTGATCAGATCGGACAAAATTTGATTCCAAGATTAAGAGAGTTTGAAGGAATTAACAGTGTTGAATTTAATGTGAATAGAATTACAATTATTACCGGGCTAGATAACGATTTTAGAAAAGATATTGCTAAAATTATTATAGAAGAAGAAAGCGGACTTTTAGAATTAACTCGCAAGCAGGCTGATTTGGAAGATGTGTTTATAGAATTAACGAAAGAGTAGTGAAGTGTCATTCCTGCGGAGGCAGGAATCCAGGCGAAGTATCTTCAGATTATAAATATCATTATTACAGTTGAAATATCATAAAACATTATCACTAATTTGTTTGCAAAATATTTGTTGTAAAATAATGATTGATGATATTTTACCTGGATTCCCGCCTACGCGGGAATGACAAAATAAGATAATCGCAATAAATAAAAGCAGAAACACAATTACAATTTTAATAATCAATCAATGAACAAAGCTCTAACTCTATCAAAAAAAGAACTAAACTCTTATTTTAACTCCCCTCTGGGGTATATTGTCGCCTCTGTTTTTTTGGTTGCCGGCGGATGGCTTTTTATGCAGGGATTTTTTATTTCCGGACAGGTGTCAATGAGAGCGTTCTTTAATCTTCTGCCGATTTTATTCATTTTTATTTTGCCGGCGATTACAATGTCTCTTTGGGCGGAAGAAAAACGAAGCGGCACGGTTGAAGTTTTGATGACTTTTCCTATTAAAGCGATTAGCGCTGTTCTGGGAAAGTTTCTTTCCTGTTTTGCTTTTCTATTTTTGATGCTTATTTTGACTTCGGCTATTCCGTATATGATTTCAAACTTAGGAGATCCGGACACGGGAACGATGCTTGCCGGTTATATCGGCGCGCTTCTTTTAGGTTCGTCTTATATCGCCATCGGACTGTGGGTTTCGTCTGTCACTAAAAATCAAATCATTTCTTTTGTAATTACAATCGTGATTATTTTCGCGTTTTATATTATCGGCAATTCATTTATCATCGGTTCATTTCCGTCTGAAATTGCCGCTATTTGCAAATTTCTAAGTTTCAATACTCATTTCAATTCAATCCTCCGCGGAGTTATTTCCTTGTCAGATATAGTTTATTATTTGTCAGTAATTGTGTTTTTCTTGTTTTTGAATGTAAGAGTAGTAGGGATGAAGAGATGGGGATGATGCAAATTTGTTATTCCTGTCCTTCTCTTGTCATTCCCGCGGAGGCGGGAATCCACTATTACGATAAGTGTAATTTTTTGTTTCTAATGTGTTGGTTTAAGTTTCTGATCTGAATCGTATATTTCTTGAGATGCGTTTTAAAAACTTGGGTCTCTTTTATAAATTAGGCGAGAAGAAATACAAGATTTAAGTCAGAGACTTGAACCAACAACGAAAAACAACTCAATATGAAAAATATAAAAATCAAAAAAATAGTAGTGTTTTTAATAAGTGGGTTTTTAGTGATTTTTATTACCATTTTTACTTTTGATATTGCGACAAGATTATTTAATATCGATGTAGGATATAACAGAATAGGCAATTTTTTCTTAGTTGGTCGTGGAACTGTATTTGATTTATTAGAAGAACCAACTTTTGATCCAGATAATTGTAAAGTTATTCCTTGGGGTGGTTGTTGGATAGAAGATATTTTTTATGACAAAAAACATATCCAAAAAGCAGAAGATAAATATAATGGAAATGGATGCAATATAACAGTAACACATAGATTTAAAGCAATTAAAAGGGGGTATACTGAAATAAATGTTGATGGCACTTGTCATTATGATGATATGAAATACAGAATATTGATATTTTAAGAATATTAGAAATAATTAAAATGAAATTATCAACCAAAAAACTCATCACTTCCTCCCTCAGCTCAACCCTGATCTTTTTAGCGTTCCTGATTGCTATCAATTTTTTGGTGTCTCAAAAAGCGTATTATTTAGATTTGACGGATGAGAAAATTTATACGACTTCCGGGGCAACAAAAGATATCTTGAAAAATTTGGACAAGGAAGTAAATATAAATTTATATATTTCCAAAGATCTGCCCGTTGATTTATTAAATGTCAAAACGCAGATTGTTGATTTTATGAATCAGTATGAGGACATTGCGGGGGGAAAACTTAAAATCGCGTATTTTGAACCGGAGAACGAGAAAGAAAAAATAATGGAACTTGCCCAAAAAGGAATTCCGCAGATTCAGTTTAATGTGATGGAGAAAGACAAGTTTGAAGTGAAGCAAGGATTTTTCGGAATGGAGATTGTTTCGGGAGAAGGGGAGAGCGAGAAAAGAGAAGCTATTCCATTGATTAGTTCAATTGATACTTTGGAATATGATTTTATTTCGGCGGTTTATTCCGTTTCCAAAGAACAAAAGGAAACGGTTGCCTTTTTGCAGGGACATAATGAAAAACAACTGCAAGTTATCAGTTTAGAAAAGTCGTATGAAATTGCCAGCGTTGAAATAGAAAGCGAAGCGGAAAAGAAAGGATTTTTTATTCAGGGTAGCGGAGGAAAAACAGAAAATGAAGAAGGAGAAGAAGTGGAAAAAGAAAAAGAATTTATAGTTCCGGCGACACTGATAATTGTCGGACCGACAGCAGAAATAACAGCGGGGGAAATTACGGTAATTGATGAATATATCAAAAATGGCGGGAATGCGATTATTTTATCAGAAGCGGTTAATCCGAATTTGCAGGGAAATTTGGAAGCGCAACCGGTTATGAATAATTTGAACGAACTTACTAAAAGATACGGCATTGAAATAAATTCCGATTTAGTATATGACAAGTCAAATTCAAACATAACTTACCAGCAGGGATTTTTCTCTGTTAGTAAGTCGTATCCTTTTTGGGTGAAAGCGATTCGGGAAAATTTCAGCGATCATCCTTCTTTGTCTGATGTCCAGTCAATAATGTTCCCATGGGTTTCTTCTCTGGCAGTAAGCGAAAGTGAGAGTTATCTCGCTAGTCCGTTTATTAGCACAACCAAAGAAGCTGATTTTGTATCAGGAAGTTTCAGTTTGCTTCCCGATGCCACATTCTATTTTGCGGATAAAGCACAGAGAGTTCTTGCTGCGTCTGCCAAATCAAAAGATGAAAATTCACAGAGCGGTTTGTTGTTTGTAATTGGCGATTCAGATTTTGTCTTGCCTGGTTTTACAAAACAAGCTCCGGACAATGAAATATTTTTTCTAAATTTAGTTGATTCAATTTCAAATTCCGCCAATTTGGCATCTATCAGATCAAAAAATATTGTTGATCGACCAATTAAAGATGTAGACGAATCAGAAAAAAATTATTGGAAGTTCATCGCGATTTTTGCCATGGCTGTTGTAGTTGATATTTATGGCGTGGTGAGAATTATGAGAAGAAGAAAAAGAAGCAGGCGGAACTAGCTTTGATTTGTTTATTTTTTTAATGTTATATAGGCTCTGCTGATTTTCTCCAATTGTTCCCCCTTTGTAAAAGGGGGCTAGGGGGATTTCCGGGCAGGATTAGTTAAAACAAGCTAAATTATTTTTTTAAGGCATATTTAAATCTATCTCTTTTTATAAAAAATAGATGAAAATCAGCAGAGCCTAAATAATATCGCTCTTGACTTAATTTAAAAATGCGTATATTATAACAATATAGCCCAGAGGGCTGTTTTAAAAATCGAAAATTTTATAATCTAATAAAAATGAGCGTTCTAAAAAAGATTAAGCAATATATTGCGGAAGTAAAATCAGAAGCAAAAAAAGTAAGCTGGCCGACCAGAAAGACGGCTCTCAAAGATTCGTTTATGGTCATAGTCGCTAGTTTGACCACTGCCGTATTTTTGGGCGGAGTTGATTATTTACTTTCGTATTTAATAAACGAATTTGTTGTGTAATAATATAATCTAAACTTATGCCAAAACAAACAATTGATTTTGGAAGAAATTGGTATGTCCTGCATACTTATTCCGGATATGAAGATAATGTTTGCCGAAATTTAAAGCAAAGGATTGAGTCTATGGGAATGGAGGACAAGATATTCAATGTAATGGTTCCTAAAGAAAAGAAAATAAAAATCAAGAATGGAAAAAGGAAAGTTGTGGAAGAAAGGATTTTTCACGGTTATGTTTTAGTGGAAATGATTGTTACTGATGATTCTTGGTATGTTGTTAGAAATACTCCTAATGTGACTGGGTTTGTCGGATCTGGAACAACCCCGACCCCGATTTCAGAAGATGAAATAAATTCGTTGAAAAAGAGAATGGGAATTAAGGAGCCGAAATACAAAATTGATGTTTTGGTTGGCGATGTCATCAAAGTTACCGACGGACCATTTAACGGTTTTGACGGAAAGGTTGACGGAATTGATGAAGAAAAAGGAAAAATTAAAGTTCTTGTCCAAATGTTTGGTCGTGAAACACCGCTGGAACTGGATTTCTTGCAGATTAAGAAGATTTAATTATAAGATATCTAATATAAACACTATGGCAAAAAAGGTTGAAAAAATAGTAAAACTACAAATTCCGGCGGGGAAAGCAAATCCTGCGCCGCCGATTGGTCCGGCTTTGGGTCAAGCGGGAATTAACATTCAAGAATTTTGCACTCGTTTTAACAATGAGTCAAAAGATAAGATGGGCGATATTATTCCTGTGGAGATTTCAGTTCACGAAGACAAGTCATACACATTTATAATGAAAACTCCTCCCGCTTCGGAATTGTTAAAAAAAGCGGCTGGTATCAAAAAAGGTTCTGCGGTGCCGCAAAAAGATAAAGTTGGAAAAATTACAAAAAAACAGCTTCAAGAAATCGCGGAAGTTAAAATGCCGGATTTGACCGCTAATGATATTGAAGGAGCAGCAAAAATTATTGCGGGAACAGCAAGGCAGATGGGGATAGAAGTGAAGGGATAGAAATTTATTCTTACTTTCCGTTTTTGTCATCTCGGAATTTTTTCTAAAGCGATAGTCCCGTATCAAGTATGGAATAAACTCCAAAAAAAATATCCAGGATTCAGTTTGTCTCGTTTTATAGAACTATGCGAAAAACATTGTTTATTGAAATTTTCCGGAATGACAAAAAAATGAAGAATTTTTAACTAAATAATTAATTCGTGGGAGCGTTATTAAAAAATAATGCGCTTGCACCACAAAGGAAAAAATATGAAAAGATCAAAACGATATAAAAGCGTTAAGGAAAAAATTGACAAGAACAAAATCTACAGCGTTAATGAGGCGGTGGAATTTTTAGTTGAAAACGCTAAAACGAAGTTTGATGAAAGTGTTGAAGTTCACTTGCGAACTAATATTGATCCTAAACAAGCGGATCAATTAATTAGGGGGTCGGTTGTTCTTCCATATGGAACTGGAAAAGAGAAAAAGATTGCTGTGTTTGCCGAGGGTGATAAAGCAATGGAGGCGAAAGAAGCTGACGCTGATTTGATTGGCGGAGAAGAATTGATTGAAAAAATAAAACAGAAAAAAGAAATTGATTTTGATGTTTCTGTCGCAACGCCAGATATGATGAGAAAACTGGCAAGCATTGCCAAGATTCTCGGACCGAAAGGATTAATGCCTTCGCCGAAAACCGGTACTGTTACAATAGATATTAAAAAAACCGTTGAACAGTTGAAAAAAGGTAAAATAAATTTTAAAAATGATGATTCCGGAAATGTTCATCAGCTGGTTGGCAAAGTTTCTTTTGGCAAGGACAAACTAAAAGAAAATATTACGGCTCATATCCAAGCGATTAAAGACGCCAAACCAAGCGGAGCGAAAGGGGATTTTATTAAAAATATTGTTGTAACTTCCACGATGGGAGTGGGAATTAAGGTTGGATTGTAGATCAATTGCTGATTCAGATTGGAACCAGCGAAATCCAAACTAGCAATCTCACAAGGTTGAAACCTTGCGAATCCTTAGCTAAAGCCGGGTAGAAATTGTTTTTTTCAAGCAAAAAAAGTCATCTAAAAGTATTAACTATTTGGCAATAGCTTTCTATTTTTAAGAAGTCAGTTTTGTATTTTTCTAATTTATATTTTGTGTTAAATCCAGCGTTGATTTACAAAATGTGATATTCCGCGATAGCTCAGTGGTAGAGCAGTTGGCTGTTAACCAATTGGTCGGGGGTTCGAATCCCTCTCGCGGAGCAAAAAATAAAAATACGCTTTTAGAGCGTGTTTTTGTTTTTTTGTTTTGTGGGGTTGGATTTGAACCTCTCTCTGTTTTGGCACCGAGGAGCCTTCGAATCCCTAAATGTATAAAGAAATGAGAGCTCCACTCTTCTGAATAAAACTTTGCTTTTTGAAAACATTTAATTGTATTTTTTAGTTGTTTTTTTATATGATAAATAAGTATTTAAATTAAATTTAGTTTATCTAAAATTATGTAAAAGTCAATATTTATGACAATATATAGATGTTGTGCTCAGTTAAATAAGGCTTGCTTATAATAAATGAGGTAAGACTATATTTAGAGGTAAACAATTTCAATAAGCAAATGAATCTAGAGAGAAGGTTAGAGGTGTGTTAAAAAGCTTATTACACACTCCTTACCCCTAATAATCAGTCTAAATAGCCTAATAAAAACAATTACAAATAATAGCAAATCTTTGTTTAAATGAATTTTTTTAATAAAAATAAAATAGAAGATGCTGATTTGGTATTACAATTTCAAAAGAATCAAAATAAAGAATGTTTTGAGCAGCTTTATGATAAATATATTGACATTGTTTATCGCAAATGTTTGTCTTATCTGGGAAATCAAAATGACGCCCAAGACGCAGCTCAAGAAATTTGGATAAAAGTATATTTTACTTTATTATCTTTTGAGCATAGGTCAAAGTTTTCAACTTGGCTTTATCGTATTGTGGTTAATTATTGTATAACAGTTTTGAAAAAAAGGAAGTATTTTGTTTCTCTGAATGAGTTACAGGATACTGGTTTTGATGTTCAAGATTTATCTCCCAGCATTGATATTGCTTTATCAAATCAAGAAGATGTGACAAAAGCGCTTTCAATGTTGTCTAAAGATATGAAAGCGCTTCTTTTAATGAAATATGTAGAAGAATATACTTATGAAGAAATTGCTCAAATTACTGGTCTTAGCCCAAGTGCTATAAAAATGAGAATTGCCAGAGCAAAAAAACAATTACAAACTTCTTTCATCAAAGGTCGACAAAAGAAGCCTTAACTTAATAATTATATGGAACAAATAAATAAAACATTATTTACCAATGAGTATAATAATATAAAAGCACCATCAAAACTCAAACAAAATGTGTTTCGTTCAATTGAGTATCTTGACATTGCCAAAGTATTATTAGAACTCTTTGTGGTTATGCCTATAGTAGTTATCCATGGTATGGTCGAGGATAACTCTAGACAAACTAATTAATTTAATCAAAAAAAATATGAATCCAACAAACATTACAGCTTATCCTCAAAACACATCAGATGTGCTTTTGAACGCTGCTGCAGGTCTTTTAAACACAATAGCATCATATCTCCCCAATATTATCGGGGCATTAATCATTTTTATTCTTGGTTTAATTGTGGCTAAAGCATTTCGTGGAGTAACCAAAAAAGTTCTTAAATTGGTTGGTTTTACTAAATTAGTTGAAAAAACTAGTTTAGATGAAAGCTTACAAAAAGCAGGTATTAAACAAAATACCACAGGAATTTTAGCCACCATCGTTTACTGGATTGTTCTTTTGATTTTTCTCTCAGCTGTATTTGAAATATTGGGTCTTGAAATAGTAGTCAAGACATTTAATCAACTCATTACCTATCTGCCAAATCTTATTGTAGCTGTGATTACTATTGTTTTGGCTTTACTTGTTGGTCGTTTTGTTAAAGGAGCAATAATAGCTAGTTTGGAAAAATTGCATATTGCTCATTACAATATGATAGCAACTATCGCCGAAGCTTTAGTAGTTCTGCTTGGTGCGTCTATTGCGGCTTCGCAATTAGGACTAGACATTACTATTATTACTACTAATGTAACAGTGATTGTTATTGGTATAGTTACTCTATTAGTGATTGCTTTGGGGCTTGGTTCAAGAACAGTTGTGTCCAATATCATTGGCGGCTATTATACTAAGCAGTATTACAAAAAAGGAGAAATGGTAAAATTAGCAGGACACAAAGGTAAAATAAAAGAAGTTAATAATATGGCAATTATTTTAGAAGACAGCGATGGCGAAATTGTTATTCCTAATGAAGAAGCTTTAAAGAAAGGTTCTGCTCAATAATACAGATAAATAGCAAAAGCACTTTTGCTGTGTTGCTAATTAAGACTTAATACCAAAAACGGGGATTTCAAATCCCCGTTTTGTGTTATTGTATAAAGCTAAAGTTAACAAAAACTAATTACATAGAATTTTATATAGAAATCGCCTTGTTAAAGGTAATTTTTTGTGGTTTTTTTCTTGATTTTTTGCTTAAAAATAGTAAAATAAGAATATATGATTTAATAAAATAAAAATTGCGGTAAAAATATTACAATTAAATAGGAAAAATGACGCAATTAAATGTTTTAAAATAAGGCTTTTTGGGCGTTTCTTTGTGAATATGACGCAATGAGCTTGAAAAAATGACGCAATGATGATTTCTAATGCTATACTTTTGGCGCATAACTCTATACCGCTTTCTTACAGAATAGTTGATGTAAAAGAATACAAAAAGACGAGTTTATTATTTTACGAGATAAATAATATTTCTTATTTTAAGAAAATATTTATTGAGCAATTTGAAGACACTGTAAATAACTATTTTAATTAAAAAAATTATGCCGTCAAAATTTATTACCAATTTTTATGGAGTTGATTTAAGAGTATAAAACATCAATTATGAAAAACAATATACAAAATAAAGGAGAAATAATAATTTATCAGACTTCTAAAAAAGAGGTTGAGTTGAGGGTTTCTGTAAAAAAAGAAACTGTTTGGCTTTCCCTTGATCAAATGACTATACTATTTGGCAGAGATAAATCTGTTATTTCACGACATATAAAAAATATTTTTACTGAAAAAGAATTAAACAAAAATTCAGTTGTTGCAAAATTTGCAACAACTGCCAAAACAAAAAGAGCGGAGAAAAGAAAATCAATGACAACGCTTTGGTCGCATTAGCGCTTTTGATTGCCGAAAGCGATCCGAAAGAAAAAGACACCTTAATAAAACTTGTTATCAATTTGTTGAATGATTGATTATAAATGTCAAAATGCTTTTTTGTCATTCAGAAATGAGCGATAGCGATTGAGGAATCTCTTAAACAATGCAAGCAGGAAAAACAACATTTTATAGTAAAATAATTTAATGCAAAAAGAAAAATTAGAAAATTTAATAAAAAATTTCAGCTTAGAAGATTTGGATGAGTTTTTGTTGAATAAGTTCACTCACATATTGGAATCCAAATAAGCTAAATACATAAACAAAATTTTTGAAGATGGTGAAATTAATAAAAAAAGCAATATGTATTTTTTGCACATTGCAAATTCTAATAATCAAGCAACATTTTATAGTTTAGATATAATTTTAGCTGTTAGATACAGAACAAATTCAGTATAAACTTTAGCGATAAGAAATCTCTTAAACAATGCAAGTTCAAATAAAAATACGCTTTTAGAGCGTGTTTTTGTTTTTTTGTTTTGTGGGGTTGAATTTGAATCTCTCTCTGTTTTAGCACCGAGATGGGTTCTACGCCCTAGGCGCATCCACCTAAAGCGGAGAATCCCTCTCGCAGAGGGATACTTATTAAAAACTCTGATAAATAGCAATTATTGCTTATTGGCTATATACTTAGCAACCGCTTCATATCCTTGACTCCAGATGTGCAGTCTTTCTTCTTCGGAATATTCAGTAATTGCTCTGGATTCATTGCCAATTCTTATTAAGCCATTCCATCCTCTAGGATTATTTCCTTTAATCTCTTTCCCGAAAGTAACCGGAACTTGAAATACATATTCAAATGTTTTTCCATCTGGTTCGGCGTATACTGTTGCGATCTCAAAGTGTCCGGTTCGATCATTAAAATTCTTAAGAATCTCAAGAAGTTTCTCGGCGGAGATTTTCTTTTCGATATAGTTTGTATACGGTCCGGGAATACCTAAGACATGTATAAACAAGCTGTGATCTTCCCTTATAACTGGAGAATTTATTTCTTTAGCGGCTTGAAGCGCGGTAAAACGCGCTACTTCCAAACTTGATTCAGCTTGTATTTCCGGATAATTCCTATCTAGAGAAGTGATTATTGTATTGTACTTGTCAAATGTATTTTTTGCCGCCATCAGCTTCCCTTGATTTTTTGTAACTAAATATAGACCGGACATAAGGTTAAAGCGATTAATTATTAAGTTTAAAATTATTGAGGTTATTTAATGTATTTTACGTACACATAATCCATGGGAACGACTAATTTACTGCCATTTTTTTTAATTCCCATATACTTTTTAATATCCTTCAGGGTGCTTGATATTTTTTCATTAAGTCCATGTACCAGGTTATAAAATGCCACATTCGGCTTTGTCAAAATAGCTATTTTCTAATGAGGATCTTTCTCGCAGTAAAATTTTATGTTTGAAAAAGCTTTACACTTTTTTTTATTAAAATTTAGTATAATTGTAGAAATATCCTAAACAACAAGACAACCTTTTGTATTATTATATTATATTTTTTAATATTAATCAATAAATATAACGGAAATAATCAATATATAATAATCATAATTATAATAGATTTAATATAACAAATTATATAAAAGATATTCCCATCATCACCGTCATCATATTTTCAAAATTATAATTTTACATATCATCTAAATAGTCTCTAATATCGTACAACCAGCAGAGCAAGTAAAATAATCTTTAATTATAAAAGATTATTTTTTTATATCTAAAAAAATAGCTATAACTTTAAAAATAGCTATAACTTTTTAGCAAATCGTGGTAAGATAAAAATATAATAAATAATACATTTTTATGTTTTTGCCAAAAATTATATTTAAATATTCATGGATTTATAATCAACATTGGAGAGAAGTTTATAGTAAGGACAAAAACTATCCATCAGAAAAAGAAATCAGCAATTATATTAAAAAGGTTGAGAAATTGTGGCGGAAAGATGAAAAAAAGATTTTAAAAGAATTGTCAGCAATATCAGGTTTAAAATGGAAAGAAAAATCTATAATATGTTATGTCGTAGGAAGGTGTATTCCATTTTCTGATCCGCTAACAATGAAAATATATAAAGAATATCCACCGAATTATTTTGTTGATGTATTAACGCATGAACTTATTCATCAATTGTTTATGCAAGACAACAATATTCAAAAATCAAAAAAAGCATGGAATTATTTCCATAGAAAGTATAAGAATGAAAAATTCAATACAATAATTCATATTCCCGTTCATGCGATGCACTCTCATATTATTTTGAAATATTTTGGAGAAGAAAGACTTAAAAGAGAAATTAAATCCCTAAGTCATTTGTCAGAATATAAAAAATCTTGGGATGTTGTAAAAAATGAAAAGTATAAAAATATTATTAAGGAGTTTAAAAAAAGAGTGGAGCAATAAATATAAGCATAGTTGCACTTTGGAGGGAATACAACAATATCGTAGAAAATATAATAATTAATAAATAATATGCCAAAGCTTGAAGAAAATCCTACTTTAAAAGATTTCCAAAAATATGTAATTGAATTGGAGAAAGAGATACGTATCTAAATATATAAAATATCAGCTAGAGTTGACACATCTTGCTATAAACAAGCAATTAAACAAATAGATTAAAAAGCGGAGTAATTATTTAAATTACATGCTAAATAACATATCTATGAAAAAAAATACAAAAATAGTTCTGGGTACAAAAAATGAGATTAATCCCTTAAATGAAATTGAATATATAGACTTAGTTGATGAAAATAATAATGTTATAGGAATAACTGATGCAAAAACCGCTCATGAGAAAAAACAGTATCACAGAGTTGTAGCAGTTCTACTTTTTGATAATAAAGATAAGCTAGTTCTCCAATCTGGAACTAAATACAACAAATTAGAGATGTCTGTGGGCGGACATGTTATGCACGGAGAAAGTTATGAAGATGCTGTTCATAGAGAAATGTTCGAAGAGATTATGGTAAAAACAAAATTATTGCATTTATCTACATTTTTACCAGAGAATAACAAAATGGGTCATTTTTGGTCAATATACGAGGGACGTGTACCAGAAAATTGGGAATTCAAAAAAACTGAAGAGGTTAAGAGTATTGTTAGGGTTAGTCTAGAAGAAGTTTTTAAAAAAATCAAAGAAGAACCAGAATTATTTACCCATGGTTCTATTAATATTATTAACGAGTATAAAAAAATTAAAAATATTAAATAAATTTATGGCTACATTATGGTTTACAGGGTTATCGGGTTCAGGTAAAACAACGTTGGGAAATGCTATTTTTAATGCATTAAAAAAATATGAAAAAGTAATAATTTTAGATATCATCTAAATAGTTTCTAACTTCGTACAACCAGCGGAGCAATATTGGACTTTGGGAGTAATTTACCCCCAAAGTTCTTTTGTTTATGCGGGTTTTCGGAGGTTCGAACCTGCCAGAAATGTTATCCGCAACAGGTTTGACTTTTTTTACCAACAAAAGCAAAATTTTCTTTTGAATAGAGAGATTATTGTCTTTTAGAGAGAGGTTCGAACCTAACTTAGAAAGTGTCACTTTTTTTCCAAAAGGACTAGCTTTTGTAAATTTCCGTTGAGCATCTTCTGCGATAGAAAAATCTTTTTTTAGTTTACTTATTCGCTCCGCAGTTTCATTTTTTGGATTTTTAAGTTGATCTTCTAAGTTTAACTTTTCTTTATTTAGCTCTGCTTTCATATTAGAAAATTCTTCTCTGTCAATTTCATTATTTGCTCTCATTACAATTAGTCCATTTAATTTTCTAATACAGAGATTGTATTCTTTTGTTAGTTTTGCTTTTTCATATTTATTATCGCTTGATTCTTTTTTAATTATTTCAGTTACTCCATCAATAGTCCATTTTATAAAATCTTTTGATAGATCTATTTTTTTAAGCTCATCTATGATTTGATCTTCAAGTCCTGTGTCTGTAATTACCTTTTGAGAACAAGTAGGATCTATTCTCTTTGTGCAATGGTAATATGTATAATTATGTATGTTACCATTTTTTTGTATTTTTATTTTTTTTCGGCAGTAATCATTGCTCCGCATTCTCCGCACCTTATCATACCAGTAAAAGGAAACTCATTCTTTTGAGGTCTTGCCTTATCTTTTCTGCCTAGAATTATTTGAAGTTTATCGTATTCTTTTTTTGTTATCATTGGCTTGTGCTTACCTTGATACCAATTGCCAGAATGTTTAGGATATTCAAATTTGCCATAGTAAAAAGGATTAGATAAAATTCTATAGAGAGTATTTCTGGCAACTTTTCTGCCAAATTGATTTTTCATCATCCATTCGTTGTTAACAATATCAAGAATTTTTGCCACTGTATGGCAATTAGTTAAAGCAAGGTCAAATATTTTTCTGACATCTTTAAATCTTTTAGGAGCTATGACGATTTCCTTATTACCTTTACCTGTAAGATATAATACTGGTCCAAACTATACCGTTGGACCAACCGACAAAGTCTATGAAATTAACGGTAATCAAACAAAACACTGGGTCAATATGACCGCCGAACAATTCTTATCCCACGGAGAATCAAATCCGGCAATCTTCAATATCAACCAAGGAGAATTAAATCTCTACACTGCTGGAGCTGATGTAATGTCGTTGTAAAAATAATTAAAATTCAACCTTAAAAACCTGCTATATCTGGCGGGTTTTTAGTTGATTTTATAAGCGTTTGGTGCTATTCTATACTTGTTAAGTAAAGAGTTAAAATTAAATAATATATGTCTGAAGAACAAAAAAGGTTATTAGAAAAACAATTGTGGGGTGTGGCAAATACGCTTCGTGGGAAGATGAATGCTGATGAGTATAAAAACTACATACTTGGTTTTATTTTCTATAAATATCTGTCTGAAAAGCTTGTGAGTTATGTTGATAAAAAACTTCTTGCGAGCGAAAATTTTAAATTTGCTGAAATAAAAGAAAACACTAAAGAAGGTCAAAAATATTTAGAGCACATAAAAGCTGGCTGTATTAGTCAGCTTGGTTTTTTCTTAAAGCCATCGGAACTTTTTTCATATTTAGTTAAGAAAGGAAAGGACGATATTGAAAATCAAAATTCGTTTATTCTTGAAGATCTCAAAAATGTTTTAAACACGATAGAGCAAACTTCAATGGGAACTGCCAGCGAAGACGATTTTAAAGGATTATTTGATGATGTTGACTTAACTTCCACAAAACTTGGTTCACGGGAAAATCAAAAAAATGATGTTGTGGTTGAAATTCTTGTATTGTTAAGCGGGATAGATTTTAAACTTGAAGATACAAAAAGCGATCTTCTTGGCGACGCTTATGAATATCTGATCGGCGAGTTCGCAGCAGGAGCAGGTAAAAAGGGAGGTGAGTTCTATACTCCCGCTCAAGTGTCACGGATGATGGCCAAAATCGTATCACAAGATAAAAAACAAGTGCGTTCGGTTTATGATCCAACTTGCGGTTCAGGTTCATTATTACTTCGTGTTGGTGATTTTACAAAAGTAGTAAGCTATTATGGGCAAGAGCTTAATCCGACAACTTATAATCTTGCACGAATGAGTATGATCCTGCACGGAGTGCATTTTGATCATTTTGATATTCGTCAGGGAGATACTTTGACAGAAGATATGCATGCAGATTTGAAAGCAGAAGCCCTCGTTGCTAATCCGCCTTTCTCAGCAAAATGGAAAAGTGATAGCGATCCTCAACTTGCGCACGATGATCGTTTTTCTCAATATGGAAGACTTGCGCCAAAAAGCGCAGCTGATTATGCCTTCGTCACTCATATGCTTTATCACCTCGCCGATAATGGAACAATGGCGGTTGTTTTACCTCACGGAGCGTTATTTAGGTCGGGAGCGGAAGGACAGATAAGAAAATATATTATTGAAAAACAAAATTATCTTGACGCAGTGATTGGTTTGCCTTCAAATCTATTTTATGGAACTTCAATTCCAGCGACAGTCCTTGTCTTTAAAAAATGCCGTCGTGATGATGAGGATATTCTTTTTATTGACGCCTCAAAAGAATTTGAAAAAGGGAAAAATCAAAATAAGCTAACTGATGAAAATATTGAGAAAATTTTTAATACTTATAAAAACCGTAAAGAAATAGAAAAATATTCGCATAAAGCGAGTTTAGATGAGATTAAAGAAAATGAATTTAATCTTAATATCCCAAGGTATGTTGATACATTTGAGGAAGAGGAGATTGTTGATATTGATGTTGTGTCTAAGAAATTAAAAAAGCTTAATCTGGAAGAAGTAAGTTTGCAAAACAAAATCGCTGAATTTTGTGAGGAGTTGAAAATCAATAAGCCGTTTTAAAATAAAAGTTTCATGAACAAAGATCAAATTATAAAAGAAATTAAAAATGCCTTAGCGGTAAATTCAGAAACTCCTCTTGTTGAATTTAAGGATGCAAGAGGTGGTTTTCCTAAATCAGAAATAAGAAAAACACTTTCTGCGTTTGGTAATACACTTGGTGGAATCATCGTTTTTGGTGTTGAAGAAAAATCAGACAGAACTTTAAAGGTTGTTGGAAATATAGAAATGTCAAAATTACAAGAAGAAATGTCTTCCTTGTCCGCAAATGAAATGAGTGAAGTTTTGAGATTGGGTTATTATCAACTTAATATTGAAAATAAAATTTTAGCCGTATATGTTCCAGAATGTGAGAATAGGACTAAGCCATATTATTATAAACAAATAGGTTTGCCTGGAGGAGCTTATGTTCGTGACGGAAATACAGATAGAAAAATGACAGACGAAGAGATGAGGAGTTATGTGCGAAATGCTCAAGTAGATGATTTTGATAGTAGCTGTACAGAAAATTTAACAAAAGAAGATTTATCAAATGAAAAAATACTTAAGTTTTTAAAGTATAGTTCAGAAAAAACAGGAAGGGATTTTGATATTGAAAATAATTATGATGGAGTGTTGCAAAATATAGGGATACTTAATAAGTGCGATGGTAAGCTGAGACCTACTTTGGCGGGGTATTTATTATTTGCCAAAGATAAACCTCAATACAATATTCAATTTGAGCGTTATGTTATTCGCTGTGTTAGATATAAAGGATTGGGTGTTGCTAGCGATATATTGGATAAAGCAGATATAACAGGGACTCTTGATGAGCAAATTGATGCCATGCAATCATTTGTGTTGCGTAATATTTGTAAAAGCGCAGAAATAATTGGAACAAAGAGAGTGGAAAAATATGAATATCCAGAAAAGGCTATCCGTGAGATTGTAGCAAATGCGGTAATACATAGAGATTATCGTATCACAGAAACATATACCCAGGTAAATATTTTTGAAGACAGGATAGAAGTTTTTAATCCTGGTAATTTACCGCCAGGCGTTACGGTTGAAAATATAAAATCTGCTCAAGTAAGTAGAAACAGAATAATTGCCGCAAGATTAAATGAAATGGATTATTTGGAGGAGTATGGTCGTGGGATAGGTATTGTGTTTATGAAAATGAATGAGTGGGGATTATTGCCTCCAGTATTCAAAAATACATCAAATAGTTTTAGGGTAATTCTGCCAGGGAAAAAACTTAGTGAGCTTAACGAAAGACAATTGAATATCTGGGAGTATTTAGTGGATAATCAAAAAATGACTCGGAAAGAAATTGAGACAATATTACCTAATATTTCGGTTGAAACTATAAAATATGATATACGAAAGATGAGAGAAGTCGGACTTATTAATCAGAAAGGCGAATCTATTAATACATATTATGAAGCAAGTTTTTAGAAGGATTAACCGCAATTAACAGCAATGATAAAAAGTGGCTTAAAATAGGGTAGTATTTGAAATAAAAAAATTAGAAGGATTAACCGCAATTATAAGAGAGTTAACTATTCTTTTTAAGAAAGACAAATAAAATAATTATGCCAGCAAAAACTAAACAATCAGAAACTCAAAAAATTCCCAAACTGCGATTTGCGGGGTTTTGTGGCGAGTGGGAGGAGAAGAAGTTGGGGAAGATTCTGGATTATGAACAACCGACAAATTATATCGTTGAAAATACAGAATATAGCAATGATTACAATATTCCAGTTCTAACTGCTGGCAAGACTTTTATACTTGGATATACAAATGAGACGAATGGAGTTTTTGAAGTGGATAATTTACCTGTGATTATTTTTGATGATTTTACAACAGCGCAACAATTTGTAAATTTTCCCTTTAAAGTTAAATCTTCTGCAATGAAAATCTTAAAGAATAAAAATAAAGAAGTTTCTGATATTAGATTTATTTTCTCAGCAATGCAACGAATCAGGTTTGGTCTTGGCGAAGAACATAAGCGTTTTTGGATTTCTGAATATTCAAAGATTAAAATACCTTTTCCATCTCTCCCAGAACAACAAAAGATCGCAGGGTTTTTAGGGGTGGTGGATGAGTGGATTGAAAATTTGCGGGGTCAAAAGGAATCTCTTGAATCTTATAAAAAGGGGATGATGCAAAAAATATTTTCTCAAGAGGTTCGTTTCAGGGATGATAAGGGAAATGATTTTGCGAAGTGGGAGGAGAAGAGGTTGGGGGAGGTTGTCAATAATATTGGAGGAACGACACTTGAGAAATTTGTAAGTGAAGATGGAGATTATAATTTCATTTCAATTGGTAATTATTCTACAGATGGAAAGTATGTTGATAATGGACAAAGAATAATTTTAAATGAAAAAACTAAATCAAGATTATTAGAAAAAAATAACCTTGTCATGGTTTTGAATGACAAAACAGCGAGTGGCGATTTGATTGGTTCAACTATTTTAATTAATAAGAATAATAAATTTATATATAATCAAAGAAGCGAGAGGATTATCTGTAAAAAAAGCTTTGACCCCCTTTTTGCTTGGCATTTCTTGAATTCTCTAAAATTTAGAAAAAGTATTTTTTCGATATCACAAGGTGGAACGCAAATTTATGTTAATTTTCCAAGTGTAAAAAAAATAAAGATAAAAATTCCTAAAAACATAGAAGAACAACAAAAAATTGCAAACTTTTTGACTTCAATTGATAATTTAATAAATTCAAAACAACAACAAATCACCCAA
>JAYEHC010000106.1:0-4914 GCA_034659355.1 Patescibacteria group bacterium
GCTATCATCAGCAGATCAACTGCCAATCTACTGATTATTCTGTTGTTTCTAAATCCTCCCGCGCTTCTCGCGAGAAGAATTCCCACCGAGGGTATCCACAATAGGTAGAAAATAATGCTCAAAATTTCCATTTTCACCTCTTGCCAAGTCAGAGAATCAGTTTTTAATTCTCGTCATTCTTAAAGCAACTATTGTGGATCTTTACTAATTGCAAAGATCCACTATTCCATTCTCATCTGCCGTCATTCTGACGACAGTTGAGAGCCCGCAACTCTCTGCGGGTCCTAAGCTACAGCCACAACACGGGCTACCTGTTTCTACACAAAAGTACACTTTTACAGTGTTCTTCTTATTTTCATCCATGGTTCTCACCAAACCATCCGCCAAAATAAATTTGACAAACAGTTTGGTGAACACCATGACACCTTGAACCGTGGAGTTTTAAGCAATATATTTTCCTTCCCCTTTTTCAAAGAACTTGGCGATTAGCGTATTGCTTTGTAGGGAATGAAAATTTTCATTCCTTCGTTGCAAGGGAATAAAGATTTTTATTCCCTACAGAAATTTACGCCTTCCCGCACAGTACTCTTTGTAAATTGTGCTTTTACAAGGAGTGCAGGAAATTGAATTTATTTCAACTCCCGCGCACTTCTTATAACACTGGACCTAATTGAAATTTGTTACCCTACATCTTTGATGCAAGATGACTCTCTCCATTTAGAGAAAACAAACTTCAATCACAGTCACTGGTTTTTTTAAATTTACATTCCTCTAAAAGCAAGTCCCGCCTCAAAATCTTGAACTACTTTCGCGGCTCTCTCCTTCCGCAATTATAATTACTTTTGATTTTAAAGTTCTTGCAAAATATAGAGGTTGATGTAAATGAGCGCGGGTAATATTGGTTTAACAGTTTTGATATAATTTCTAACTGTAACCTCAACTCTTTCTCCGGCAAGATGCCAACTCGGACATTCGCCTTTGAAACAAACTCTCTCCTCATTTGCATCAATCTATATACTTAAATAAAAAGCGGTTGAAAGAGAGTTCTTTCAACCGCTTTTATGCTATAATAAACATAAGCGATGAAAAACAATAAAAAGTCTTAACTACAATGCAAAATAGATTTAAGCATTATACTGAAAAACTTCTTAATGACTCTCTCCTTTCATTAATCTGTTTTTGAAATATTTTTAATGTTCATTTGTCATTTATTTGTTTTCATTATGACTAAGCATCTTAGCACATATTGTAATGTTTGTCAAGGGCTGCGCATTGAGGCGATGTTACCTAAGTATCTCATCTTTTGCACGAATAAATTGTTTAAAATTGTTAATTCCATTCAGAACCTGCGTATTTAATACAATAGGACAGGAAGTTTTTTGTAAAATCAGAATTTTAAATACGCAAAAATAAAAAAAGAGATAGAAAAAGATAGAAGAAAAAAGATAGAAGAAAATTGACAAAAAGGACGCATAGTTATACTATAATTATATTATACAAAAATAAAAGGTCGGTTGTAAGAATTTGAAAAAAATAAAACTATGATAATTCCGGATTTTTCAAGAGAAAAGCAGTTGCTTAAAAAAGGGTATCGGAATATTGCCGGACTTGATGAAGCTGGACGCGGTCCTTTGGCAGGCCCGGTTGTCGCGGCGGCTGTTATTTTTAATAATCAAACAGCGGTGGAAAACTTGCTTAAATCCGGAGTTAGAGATTCTAAAACTTTGGCTTTTAAAAAGAAAGAATTTTTATACAAAATGATCACAGAAAATTGCCAAGCTTGGTCAGTTGGCATTGTCGCGGAAGAAATTATTGACAAAATAAATATTCTGAAAGCAAGTTTATTAGCAATGAGAATAGCCGTTGAAAGACTTAATATTGAGCCGGACTTTTTACTGGTGGATGGAAATCAAACAATTGAAAATTATCCGGCAGACCAAACAGCTATCCCCGGCGCCGATCAAAATATCTTTTCTGTCAGCGCCGCTTCAATCATAGCGAAAGTTACCAGAGACAGAATATTGATTGACCTTGACAAAAAATATCCCGAATATGGATTTGCGCGACACAAAGGTTATGGAACAAAACTGCATTTGGAAATGCTCGCAAAAGTCGGTCCCTGTAAAATACATAGAAAATCATTCGCCCCCATAAAAAAATTAATTTCCAAAAATTTATAGCTTTAGAAACTTTTAACTTTATAATTTATACCTATGCCACATCCAAAGAAACGAACAACTCAATCAGCAAAAAATCAACGGAGATCGCACCACGCTTTAAAAAAAATAAGTTTGGTGAAGTGCGGAAAATGCGGAAAGCCAATCAAACCGCACCACGCTTGCTCTAGTTGCGGTTATTATAATAGCAGAGAAGTGATTGATATTACAAAAAATCTTTCCAAAAAAGAAAAAGCGCTGGCTGGAAAATTAAAAGAAAAAGAAGAGAAAAAAATTGACAAACAGTAAAAATAGATAATTTGTCATTTTAGGCAATTTAGTTAATAATTTAGTTTTATGTCTAACAGACATCTATTCAGATCAATTGCGATGCAAAGTCTTTACGAATGGGATTTTGAAAGTTCTTTGATTAAAAATTCTGACAAAAAGAAAGAAAAATTCAGCAAAGCCGCGCTTGATAAAATAGTAAAAAGCAATATAAAAGAATACAGACTTGAAGAAAAAAATAGTCGTTTTGTGTTTAATACAATAGACGGTATTTTTGATAACTTTAAAGAAATAGATTCCAAAATAAAAAAATTGGCTCCTGAGTGGCCAATAGAACAAGTAACGATTATTGACAGGAATATTCTTAGAATTGGAATTTACGAAATTATGTTTGACAAGAAGAAAGATGTGCCGCCAAAAGTCGCAATCAACGAAGCGATTGAACTTGCTAAAACATTCGGCGGAGATTCCAGCGGAAAATTCGTGAATGGAGTTTTAGGGAGTTTATACAAGGAAATAAAAGAAGATAAAATTCTTAAATAAATTAACTTAAACAAATGAAAGACATATCAAAACTGGAGAAAAAAATAGGAGTAGTTTTTAAAAACAAAGATCTCCTTAAGCAGGCTTTGGTTCACCGTTCTTATCTGAATGAGCACCGTGAATTCAAGCTTGACAACAACGAGCGAATGGAATTTTTGGGAGACGCTGTTTTAGAGCTCGTTTCCACCGAATATCTTTACAACAAGTTTCCAAATCCGGAAGGCGAACTGACAAATTTCAGAGCCGCCCTTGTTAATGGAAAAATGCTCGCTAAAATTTCAAAAGAAGTTGGTTTGGAAGAATATCTGCTAATGAGCAAAGGCGAAACAAAAGATCTCGGAAAAGCGAGGCAATATCTTCTCGCCAATGTTCTGGAAGCGGTAATTGGCGCGATTTATCTTGATCAAGGCTACCGAAAAGCAAAGAAATTCATTTCGGATAATGTTTTATGTAAGATGAAAGATGTTCTTGAAGAAAAATTATATCAAGATCCAAAAAGCAAATTCCAAGAAGAAGCGCAAGAAAAAATAGGAGCAACGCCTCTATATAAAGTCATTAAAGAATGGGGACCTGATCACAGCAAACATTTTGTCATTGGAGTATATCTGGAAGACGAGAAAATCGCTGAGGGAGAAGGAATGAGCAAGCAAACCGCGCAAAGAAATGCCGCTGAAAAAGGCTTAGAAACGAAAGGTTGGGAATAAATTATCAAAATTATGAACAACGAACAAAAACTTAAAATCAAACGACATTCGTTGACGCATATTTTGGCGACCGCCGTTTTGGAAATGTTTCCGGAGGCAAAATTCGCGACTGGTCCGGCGATTGAAAACGGATTTTATTACGACTTTGAACTACCGCGAACTCTCATTCCCGAAGACCTGCTGATTTTAGAAAAGAAGATGAAAGAAATTATTAAAAAGAATTTTCCGTTTGAAAAGCAGGTTGTTAAACGCGCCAAAGCAATAGAGCTTTTTAAGAAAGCGAGGCAAGACTATAAAATAGAAATTTTGGAAGACGAGGCAAACAGCGAAGAAGTCTTTTTATACAAGACTAACGGCTTTGTGGATTTATGCAAAGGTCCGCATCTTGATTCAACCGGCGAAATAGATTTTAGAAGTTTCAAGCTGGCAAAAATTGCCGGGGCTTATTGGCGGGGCGATGAAAAAAATAAAATGTTGCAAAGAATTTACGGACTTGCTTTTGAGAATAAAAAAGAATTGGCGAAATATCAAGCAAAAATGAAAGAAGCGGAGAAAAGAGATCATCGGAAATTGGGAAAAGAACTGGAATTATTTTTGACAGATCCTCTTGTTGGACAAGGACTTATTTTATGGCAGCCAAAAGGCGCTTTACTTTGGAGAATTATGGAAGATTTTTGGTATGAAGAGCATTTGAAAGCTGGCTATGAATTGGTTCGCACACCGCATATTGGCAACCGAAAACTTTGGGAAAAATCCGGGCACTGGGGATTTTACA
This sequence comes from Patescibacteria group bacterium, assembly GCA_034659355.1. Lineage (GTDB taxonomy): Bacteria > Patescibacteriota > Minisyncoccia > JAHIHE01 > JAGLIN01 > JAYEHC01. The sequence goes on from JAYEHC010000106.1 coordinate 4,467, forward strand.
ATGAAAGTATGTATCCCCCGCTGGAAATTGGACAAAATTTGGAAGATGTTCAAAAAGGTAAAAAGACATTGGTAAAAGAAGAGTGCTTGCTGAAACCAATGAACTGTCCGTTTCATATTGTTATTTATAATTCCAAACCGCGCAGTTATCGAGAGCTTCCAATCAGATGGGCGGAAAGCGCCACTGTTTATCGTTATGAAAAATCCGGTGAACTTTCGGGACTAACCAGAGTTCGCGGTTTTACGCAAGATGACGCGCACATAATTTGTACGAAAGAACAAGTAGAAGAAGAACTCAAAAAAGTACTTGATTTTATTATTTTTGTTTTTAAGTCATTTGGCTTCAACGAATATAAAGTTTATTTATCTGTTCGAGATTCTGAAACCAAAAAATATGCCGGGTCTGACAAGAATTGGGATTTCACGGAAAAAGTTTTAGAAAAAGTCGC
>JAYEHC010000106.1:5014-7068 GCA_034659355.1 Patescibacteria group bacterium
GATATTAAAGATTTGGAAATTGGGAAATTTATTGAGAAGATTAAGAAAGAGATTAAAGAGAAAATATAAAGATTGTTGTTTTTTAAATGATAATAAAATAATACCGCTGTTGACTCCAGTCTTCCGATTGGAGTCTTTTATGACATTTCTATCGAGGAATAACAAAGCTAGTATTTTAAAAATTCAAATCCCTTGATTTTCCTCTCTGCGTTAAATTCAATAAATTTATTCATTAAAAAAACATTATCTGAAACTAATTTCTGATCGGCTTTCAATTTTCCGATAATTTCAAAGCATTTATCAAGATGTTTATTGTATCCTTTTAGGTTGTCATTCTTAAATTGAAACAAGCGTAAAAGTTTAATGGCGTTGTCGCTTATAGAAATATCGGACGATTTTATCAAACTACATTCATTTCCAACAACTCCGCCCATTGAAAAACTAAAACGATTTCTATCGGGCTTAATCGGCTTTCCGCAAAAAACGCATTTATTTAATACCGGTGAAAAACCAGTCAGGTCTAGAAGATTTATTTGAAAAAGCAAAATTAGAATGTTTCTGTCATTGCGGCTATCGCCTCGTAATGACAGTTTTTTATTTGCCAACTTATCTAGAAACAATAATACTCTTTTTAGTAAATAAAAAATTCTTTCATCCTGATACTCTTCAGCCGTCATTTTATCAACAAGCTCCAAAATGTAATACGCTCCGTAAGAAAGTTTTAAATTATTTCTTAGACTGGAAAAACTTTCAATAGTTAAACTGCTTGTGATTGTATCAATGTTTTTGCCATGAGCCAAAATTAATTCCGTCCACAAAAAAAGCTCAAGATGCCCCTTGAGTTTTCCCTTCGCTTTCCGCGCGCTCCTCGCCACCGCCTCAATCTTGCCGCAATTTTTTGTATAAATATCCAAAATCAAACTAGACTCCAAAAAATTATTTCTCTTAATAATTATTCCCTCGGTTTTATAGGTGGACATAGATCTTAACAAGATTTATTATTATGCTATACTACCAATAGAAAAGAATTGGGTAGGATGCCGACCCGCCGTAACCATTCGGCGCTTAAGTATTCATCAAATACCCGGTTTTTTTTATTTGAATAAAATTTTTAAAAGTTCTCGTGCTTTTACTTTTGTGTTCGGAGAAAGTTCATTAGTATATGTCAAATAACCAACAGAATGAGCTCCAGATTTTTTTCCTATTTGTCCTATTGCGGGAACTGTTTTGTAAACAGTTCCTTTTATTTTTAAGTTTCAACAATTTTACCTTATCGTTTTGCGTTTTTTATATAAGCAGAATATTCTAAAAAGTTTTATTTGCTTGGGAAACATTTGGAACTGGTTACAAACCAGTTCCTGCGAGAGTTTATTGACAGCAATTATTGTTTTGCTATACTGAGAATATAATTTGTGAACCATAAAAATATGAGAAAAAATCGTAAAAAAACAATTTATCATTTCCCAGTAATTATAGAGAGAGATGAAATGGGATATTATATCGGGAAAGTTCCAGCCCTAAAAAGTTGCTATACTCAAGCCAAAACTTTACCGGAATTATACAAACGCTTAAACGAAGTAGCTGATCTTTGTATTGAAGTTGAACAAAAGAATTTCAGCGGAGAAATTAAACAAAATGAGTTTATCGGTGTCCAGCAACTAGAATTTTTTAAATAACAGATTTATGCCCAAACTTAATTTGTTGCCAGCAAAAAAAATGGTAAAAATTTTGAAGTGCTTGGGTTTTCAGGAACTTAGAATAAAAGGAAGTCACCATTTTTTCTTTAATCCTATAACAAAGAAAACTGCTACTATACCCATTCATAAAAATGAATATTTAAGCATTGGAATCTTAAAAGAAATTCTTAGAGACATAGAACTAAGTATTGAAGAATACGAAAAATTAAGAAAAAAGATTTGACCCAGACCCTCGCATTATTTCAAAATTCCAACTCTTATCTTTCTGTCTTCCATTTTCAATTCTTTCACCAGATCAAAATCACTATCAACCAATTCATCAACAACTTCAATGCTTTTCACCAAGCATTCTTTTTT
>JAYEHC010000107.1:0-1502 GCA_034659355.1 Patescibacteria group bacterium
CTTGCTTTTCTCGAATAATTAATAATTCGTAATTATTAACTATTAATTAGCTCCTCCCTGCTCTTCTTCCAAACAACTCAATCTTTCCTATTTTAACATTTTCTAATTGACACTTAAAAATAAAATTTACAATTTCGATTTTGTAAACTAAAAAGAAAAAAAAGGAAAAATTAAATGCAGATTGAAACAAGAGAATGTAGAATTAATGAAAAAAAACGCATTGCTCTTATTTTTCAATATGATAACGAAATAATATATCTTATAAAACAGATCGAAGGTCGCAGATGGTCTGCTTCCAATAAATTCTGGCATATCCCCTTTAAAAAAAAATATTTAGAAATACTAAATACAAAATTCAGCGGGAAACTTGAATTTATTGGAAATACAATTGAAAAGCCTGAAAAGGGAACAACCATAAAAAATCATTTTCCACCTGAATATTTAGAAACATTACAATTAAAAAATTATTGTAAATCTACGATTACGACCTATCGTCTTCATTTCCAACGATTTTTAAAGTACTATCCAGACACTAAATTAAAAGATATTACTCATGAGCAAATTAGACAATATCTGTTGTATCTGATTAGTGTTAAAAAATACTCTACATCAGCTCAAAATCAGGCAATAAACAGTATCAAGTTTTATTATGAAAAAGTGCTGGGAAACCCGGTTGAGAAATATTTTGTTCCCAGACCACGAAAAGAAAAAAAACTTCCACAGGTATTGAGTGAAGAAGAAGTAACAAAAATATTGAAACAGATAAAAAACTTGAAACATAAATGTATTATCTATCTTATTTATTCTGCAGGGTTAAGATTAACTGAAGCAGTTCATTTAAAAATATCAGATATTCAATCAGAACGAAAACAGATATTTATAAGAAGTGCAAAAGGGAACAAAGATAGATATGTGATTTTAGCTGATACAATTCTTGTATTGTTGAGAGAGTATTACAAGATTTATAAACCTAAAAAATGGCTTTTCGAAAGCAGACCAGAAATCCAATATAGTAAAAGAAAAATCCAAAGAGTTTTAAAAAGTGCTGTTGAAAAAGCTGGGATTAAGAAGTTGGCTACAATTCATACATTACGACACAGTTTTGCTACACATCTTTTAGAACATGGAACTGACCTTAGATACATTCAGGAATTATTAGGACATAAAAGCAGTAAAACGACAGAAATCTATACACATGTTACTCATACAGCAAAAAATAAAATTGTAAGTCCTTTGGATAATTTAGATCTAAAAAATGATAAGAAAGATACGATATAGTTTAAAGAAAAATGAAACGTGTAAGTGGGATATACGCGACATTTGTCGTATATAACCCCAAATTGGGGGGTGTTCGCGACAATTTTGACGGGGACACACACATTATACACCATAAAAGGAGTTGAATGAAAAAGTTTAGTTTCGTAGTAATCATATTGTTCCCTTTTTTCTTAATTGCATTCGCAATTGAAGTAGGCGGTCATCTCACCGAAGATACAACTTGG
>JAYEHC010000108.1:0-6665 GCA_034659355.1 Patescibacteria group bacterium
TTTAAAGCGTTTAAAATTTTAGAAATTTTTCACCATATTTCCATTGACAAATCAAGATCATTATAATAGCATACAAGTAATAACCAAGAACCTTAACAATTCAAAGGAGGAATGAATAATGAGCGTTAGTTGTTTAAATAATAAATTTTATCTGCTTTAGATAATCCTTGTTTCTCATAAAAACGAGCTGCGGGAGAATTTGGCGTGTTTTGGACAAGAGTATATTTAGCGCCTTTTTGATAAGCAAAACTCATAGCGGCTTGCCAAAGCTTTTTCCCTATTCCTGTTTTTCTCATTCTCTCAGCAACGCCAAAATGCGGCGGAAACAGGAATGGCACATTCCATATATCTTTTGACAAGTCCAGAGGACCAATAGCTCCAACGATTTTATTTTTCAACACAGCGCAGATAATCGGATTTAGGTTTTTATTTTTGGCAATAAAATTCTCCCACAAAAAACCAAAATTTTCCAACTTGGGCTCTTTTTTAAGATTATTGAAAGTCAACTGTGTCTCACTGTGTAAATTATTATAGTAATCGATTTCTTCGGAAAACTTAAAATAACTATCTTTTGAAGTGATGCTTTTTAAGTAAATATTCTGACAAATGAATTTTGTTTCAATCTTTGGTTTTTTAAAGCAGTAAAAGGATAAATTGCTAAGCCCGTAGATATTTTTTGTTTTTGCGTAAAACTTTCTTGCTTTTGTTATAGTAATATTATTGGGAGAAGTATTTGAATAATAAAACACTTTTAAAGCGTTCTTAAAAATATCTTCAACGGGAATATATAATTCTTTATCATCGCAAATAATCTCTTTCAAAAGTATTCTTTCCGTTTTGCTTTTATGCCAGCGTTTATTTTTATCATAGGGCAAAAAACTGTCAGTCTGCGAATTATTTAGAACAGCGGATAAAAGTTTTTGAACAGGATTGCTTGAAGTATAAACAGGTCCCAAAACAGGAAGATACAACACTTTTTTATTTAAAAAGTTACTCCAAATAAAAATAATTTTATCTTGTTTTGGTTGATTCATAAAAACCGAAGTTTGAAAATTAAAAAAATGGACTCGCAGTGGTAATACTACAAGTCCCTGTTCTATGTTGTGGCGACTACCAAGGAAGATCATCGCCAGACTTACAGGCACACATTGTGCTTTCTTCCAGTTCGTCTAGATTTACAACTTCAGTGTTATTATGTTCCTGAGTCACTTTATCACCTCCTTTTAAACTGATATTTACTGCATACAAACGAAGGTACCGTTCCACTGCGTAAATATAAGTTTAATATCGGTGGACAAGTAGTACAACTTTCTCTTAATTCACAAGAATTGCATAACAATGGCAAATCTAAGAGTTTACTCGAAATCTGAGAAAGTTTGCAAAGACCAGCTATGCCATTTTGAAATAAATTGACACTTGGATTTCTGGCAGTTTTGCAAATGCTCATTTCCCCTACCGAATTCACATGAAAAAAGGTTTTACCTGCTTTGCATGGCACATAAGAATCTTTTTTTAAAACAACTCTATCGTGTCTCTCTACAATTTCACACTTTTGAGCCATCAATTTGGTTGAAGCAATATTTCCATCAATAGTGGGAAAAATGGTTGAAAAAACATGATATTCAAATCCAAAATTCTTCGCCATGATTATCATATCGCTTATCTCGTCTTGATTATATCTCGTAGCAATGATATTTAACCTTGTTCTAATTCCTGTTTTACTAGCCCAATTTACACCATCCATAAATTTTCGGAATGATCCCGATGTTCTAGTTAATGACTCATAAGAATTTGCTGTTGCTCCATAAGCGTTCATAGTTAACCTATAAGGTGGGTGCGTTTTGAGAACATCGGCAATCTGGCTATTGACTAATAAAGAACCATTTGTGGATAAAGTAACCAAAAGTCCCAAGGAATGCGCGAATGAATAGATTTCAACAAAATCTTTATCCAGTAACGGCTCACCGCCAGTGATTTGCAACCAGAGACAACCAGACCTTTCAATTAACTCTATAATTTTTTTCTTGTCTGAAAAAGAAAGATTACTTTTTGCCTTGCAACCCAAATAACAGTGGCTGCATTTATAGTTGCAGGATTCAGTTATTTCATAAGAAGCTTTGCCAAAATTGAATTCTGTTGGTTTTCTTACTAGAATTATATCATTTAGTTTTTGTTTAGATTCTGTTTTGACTCCCATCTTAGACAACAATTTGGTGGTCCATGGAACAATCTCCGAATCAGCTTTTGACAACTCTAAAAGTTGATAATACGCTTTTTTACCTATTATCACGCCACGGTTGCTAAAACGGCTCGCGATTAAATATCTGTCAATGAACTTTCCGCAGACAAACGATTGCATTTCTTAACCCCCTTTTTGTTTTTTGTTTGAAAATCATTAAATTTAAAGAGTCTACTATCTCATTTCAAACTGTCCTGATAATAACATTTGATATAAAATTGTCAACTTGAAAAACAAGATTATAAAACAAAGTGATTTTTATTCGTCAAAATCAAATAACCGCTGATTCCATTATTGTTACTATTTTATTACTCGCGTCTAATCTCGCGCTAACTCCGATGGGCAGAGTTATGATTGGATTTGTATGACCAATATCTAGATCTGCCAATATTGGAATTTTATATTTCTCGCCAAAATATTTTAAAATATCGTCTAAATTTCTGTCTTCGGAATCTGTTGCCAGATTAAACGGTCTGCCAAAAATAATTCCTTTTATCTTTTCAAAAACTTTTAGCTGTTCCAGATAAATCAAGCGTCTTTCAGTTAGTGCTGTGCTTTCTTCCTCGTCTTCCAAAAATAAAATTGCATTTGTAAAATCAGGAAAATACTCAGTGCCTCCAAGAACGCAAAGAGTATTAAAATTCCCTCCGCAAAGAATGCCTTCCGCAACTCCTTTGCAAATAGTTTTAGGAGGAGAAGCCGTAATCATTTTTCTTTTTCTGTTATCTTCCGTTTCCCACCATAAATTTTCTTCAGTAAATTCTTTTGGGTGTTCCAATTTCCCTATTGGCGCGGTTTCGAATAAAGCTTTTTTAAAATACTTTATAGTAAACTCAAGAGGTTCTTCAAATTCTCCAAAAGTAGGAAGGACGGTCGGACCGTTAAAAGTAACTAATCCCGTTTTTCTGTTTATCGCCAAATTCAACACGGTTATATCGCTAAAGCCGCAAAATATTTTAGGATTGTTTTTAATCAGCTGGTAATTCAATAAAGGTAAAACAGCGTTTGCGTTTAGCCCGCCAGTTGAACAGATAATTGCCTTAATGTACGGATCAGCGAAAAAATTATTTATGTCATCCGCTCTTTCTTCAGCTGTACCGCCATTATGTCCAAATGAATTCTTGGCATTTTTGCCTAGAATTACTTTTAATCCTAAATTTTCTAAAGCCTTAACGCCTCTTGCTAACCTTCTTGGAAAATTGGCTATTGTTGATGAAGGACTGACAATTCCTATCTTATCCCTGTCTTCTAAATGTTTTGGTTTGATAAATTTCATTTTAAGTTTTTATTTCTTGTGATAAAAAAAGTTCTATTTCGTAAAATATATTTTTCTCAAATAATGGTTAAGGTAATACTAATTTTAAAGGTTGTTTGATTTTAAGTGAGACACTAATGTTTCTTATACACAATTATAATATCATATTCAATTTTAAATTCAAGACTCTCTAAACATCCTCTGAATTATAGTAGTCATTTTGTCTTTTGATCCATATGTTGTCAAAATTACCAGTTGTTTTTTTTGATTTTGTATTTTTTTTATGCTATTCTATGTTTAAAGTGAAAAGATTTTTTGTAAAAATATGCAACAGCCGACTATCAAAACTAAACATTTTATCTTGCGACCGTTTAAAATGAGCGACGCGGAATCAGTGGCGGAGAATGTAAATAATAAAAATATTTATCGCCATATGCTTGTTATTCCGTATCCTTATACAATTAAAGATGCCAAGCAATGGCTTCGCAAAGTAATAAATAATAACCGCAAGAAAATTCCCGAAAACGCGGTTTTTGCGATTGAAATAGACGGGCAGGCGGTCGGTTCAATTTCAATTAACAAAATAGAACAGGAGCATAAAGCCGAAATTGGCTATTGGCTGGGTGAAAAATATCAGGGGAAAGGAATAATGACTCAAGCGATCAAAGAGATAACAAAATACGGTTTCAGAGAATTAAAACTTTGCCGTCTTTACGCTCAAGTGTTTTCGTTCAACGAGGGATCAATGAGAGTCTTGGAAAAGAACGGCTATAAATTTGAAGGAACGCTTAAAAAGGAAGTAAAAAAAGATAACAAATTTCTTGATTGTTGTCTTTTTGCGAAAACAAGATCTAAAAAGATATTGTAGGCGTTTAAACGCTAGCTGGCCAATTTTTTCAATCCAAGTATCTTTTTATATAATTGCTAAAATTCTTTTGTTAAAGAGTTTTAATTCTTGATCCAATAGCGCGCAGTAGGGGACTTTGAAGCAAAAAACTATAAACAAAAAATAACACCGTCGTTTCTGTCATCACCGTCATCATTTTTTCAATACTATAATTCCATATATTCCAAAGCGGTTCTAACTTCGTACAACCAGCGGTACAGTGTAAAAAATATAAAACACTATGGTAATATGAATTGCCATGGTGTTTTGTTTTTGGCTTTTTTACTGTTGATTTTTTTATTTGGTGTGCTATTATGCTGGTGGAAAATTGAATGACAATTTAGCGACCTAAACTTTGGGGGGAGTTTTTCCTGAAGCATGGTTTAAAAACTGCACAAGTATAAAGACGGCTTTCCGTCTGGTATTACTTGTGTAGTCAACATTCGAAAGGATGTTGGATACCCGAAAGGGTGTCGCCAGCACGGGGAGCCTTTTTTGGTGGCTACATTGACAAATTATTTCTTGTGTGATACGCTAACGGGATTTAATCAATTCTGCGATTTTACTAACTTTAAAAAAAATTATAAAAAATCAATTTAGAAAAATCAATACAGTTTTTATTAAGGAGAAAAGAATAATAAAATTTGTTTTAAAGAATCAGTAATTGAAGCAAAAAAGTATTTGATGAATCAAGAAAAAACTTTAATTTTTGAAGACAATAATTGTTATCAACCTATACCATTTAATTTATTAGAGAAAATTGTTAAATTGGTATATTATTTACCTATGGAAATACTTCAGTTCAAGAAACCTATAGAAGTATTTTCTGTAAGTTGCGGCGTGTATTATACTGGACAAATAGTTTTCTGGGATATAGTTTTTCCAAGCCTCAAATTCAATCTTAGCAGAATAAAGTTAAATAAAGCGTAGGCATTTTAGTTTACGCTTTTCTTTTTTAACTAAAGAGATTATAATTAACACAGAAGTAAAAATCAGAAATTCTAAACACTCTCAAGAATTTTAATTTATAAGCTATATTATTATGAAAACAACATATAATAAACTCGTCAGAAATAAAATTCCTCAGATTATAAAAGAAAACCGACAGGCGCCAATTATTAGAAAATTAGATAAAAAAGAATTTACCGAAGAGCTTTTTAAAAAACTGAAAGAAGAAACAAAAGAAGTTATTGGAGCCAAAAATGATAAGAAAGAGTTGATGAAAGAAATAAGCGATGTTTATGAAGTGATAGACACAATCGTAGATTTGTATAAATTAGATAAAGATTTAATACTAAGATTACAAAAAGACAAAAAAGAAAAGAGAGGCAGTTTTGAAAAAAGAATATTTTTGGAAAGCGTAAAGAAATAAACAAAAAGAAAATCTTGCAAAGTAAGTTTTCAAAAAATGTGGCAAATTGGAATTTTATTAAACAAGACAAAGTGTTTTTAGATTTTTATGAGGAGTATAAAAAGAACAGGGGAAATGCTGGAGCTGGAAGAAATAAAACTTTCCGATTTGGTTGATTTTTCAAAAGTGATGATGCAGAAATTTGATAATGTTTCTGTTGATGGAGAAAATTTAGTTTTAAAAAAAGATGATAAAGAAATAAAATTAAAAATCAAAAAAGACGCAAAAATCGTAGAGCAAGCAATTGAAGAAAAATTTGGAACTGCCGGACGGTTGAAATTAAACGAAAAATTTAAAATCAATTTGTCCGAATTAAAAACTCTGTCAGTAATTGATTTTGAAAAGCAGAGATTATTAAAAGATTACATTGACGACTTAGTTTTCGCCTTGTATTTCGGCATTAGAATTTCGGATGTTGGTCTTAAAAAAGCAAAAGCGATAAAATCTCTTTGTGAGAAAAATGAGTTTTACAAGATAGTGGCAAAGTAAAAAAGAATAAGTCACAAACTCATTCTTTTTTGTTTTCAGTTACCGACACACTTTGGGAATCTTTTTTGGCGTACTCCTTTTGTGCGTTTTCACTCTAACCGACTTAGGACCAGATTTTTACCAGTCCTTTTCGGTACGCATTTAATACTCATATAGTATTTATTATAATCTTTGCCATAGATTCAGATCGGATTAATAAACTGGTTTCCATGGAACCAGAAAGTACTTTATATACATTCTACCAAAACTGAAATACCCTGTCAACTTTTCTATCATCACTTGATGTATTTTCTTTAATATGCTATACTCTAAACAGCTAAAAAATAAAATAAAAATATGATCAGTCAAAAAAAATTAGCTCAGAAAATAAAAGAACTGAGAAATG